>JAFRCM010000020.1 GCA_017404365.1 Bacillota bacterium | reverse complement strand
TGGGTTAGTCTGTTCCCCACATCCGGCTTCCTTCAGATTCCATCTCACGGTGGACACCCTTGCCTTCGGCTGTATCCTTCCCGCTACCGGGCGGATTCGGGACTTTCACCCGTTAGAACGTGCGCTCGCCGGGCGCACCATAATAAAACCCGGAGCTGCCTCCGGGTTTTTTATTGCGGTTTTCCGCATTTTTATTTCGCTTCGTTGATCATCTTGTTCTTGAGATTCCACAGCTTGTCGGAAAGGTCGACATAGTATGTCTGCGGATTTTCGAAACGCTTCATTTCATCCCACATGAGATCCATCTGCTCTGCGCAGTACTTCTTGATATCCTTGATGTCAGGACTCTCATATACCTTCTTGCCGCCTTCGAAGATGCGCTCACGCAGATTCTTCGCGTAGAAGTTGGTGATGGTCTTCTTCTTCCATGTAGCATTAGGATCGAATATCTCAATAGATTCGCCTGCAGGAGGTTCTTCATCAGCCAGCGCGATGATGTCAGCCAGCATTCTGTTTGTATCCTTATCGAAGAGTCTCCAGATTGTCTTGAATCCAGGATTTGTGATCTTTTCAACATTTTCGCTGATCTTGATCTTAGGAATCATCTTGCCTTCTGTCTCCAGAGCCGCCAGCTTATATACGCCGCCGAATACAGGTTCTGACTTGGAAGTTATAAGTCTCTCGCCTACTCCGAAGGAATCGATGCATGCTCCCTCTTCAAGAACGTCTCTGATGATGTACTCGTCAAGTGAATTGGAGATTACGATCTTGCAATCTTCAAATCCGGCTTCATCCAGCATGGCGCGGGCTTTCTTCGTAAGGAAGGAAATGTCGCCGCTGTCGATTCTGATTCCCTTGTTCGGAGGATCAAGTTCCTTGAAGACTTTGATCGCCGCAGGTACGCCTGATTTAAGAACGTTGTATGTGTCGACCAGGAGCGTGGCGTTAGTCGGATAAATCTCTGTGTAAGCCTTGAACGCCTCGTATTCATTGTCGAACATCTGAACCCAGCTGTGCGCCATGGTTCCCAGAGCAGGAGTGCCGAAGTTCTCGTCGGCTATGGTGCACGCTGTTCCTGCGCATCCGCCTATGAATGAAGCTCTGGCGCCGTAGATGGCTGCCGTTGTGCTGTGTGATCTTCTTGTTCCGAATTCCATGATCGGTCTGCCCTTTGCAGCGCGAACGATTCTGCTGGCCTTCGTTGCGATGAGACTCTGGTGGTTGACCAGAAGCAGTATCATTGTCTCTACGAACTGCGCCTGCATGACAGGACCTCTGACAGTGATGAGCGGCTCATACGGGAAGATCGGCGTTCCTTCAGGCACTGCCCATACATCGCATGTGAACTCGAACTCCTTAAGATATTCCAGGAATTTCTCGCTGAAGATGCCTTTGCCTCTCAGGTACTCGATATCCTCATCCGTGAACTCCAGATTGTCCAGGTATTCTATGACCTGCTCGAGTCCGGCCATGAGCGCGTATCCTCCATCATCCGGAACCTTTCTGAAGAACATGTCGAAGTAAGCGATGTCGTCCTTCATGTCCGCTTCGAAGTAACCATTGGCCATTGTAATCTCATAGAAGTCAGTGAGCATGGTCAGATTGATTTTTTCTATCATTTCATTTCTCCTCTCGGCCTTCCTGCACTTCATTTTACCGGCGTGATTGCCTGTAACCGCATCGGCAAGACCGCTTTATATTATAACAATTTGCTCAGGAACTGTCCAGTATACGACCCCTTGACCCGGACCACTTCCTCTGGTGTTCCCTGCGCTACGATACGCCCTCCTCTGAAGCCTCCGTCAGGCCCCAGATCGATGATGTGGTCGGCGCATTTTATCACATCCAGATTGTGTTCTATTACGATTACCGTGTTTCCCTGGTCCGTTAGTCTGCTCAGAATGTCGAGCAGTTTTTCTATATCCGCAAAATGCAGACCGGTCGTCGGCTCATCCAGAATGTAAAGTGTGCTTCCTGTGCTCTTCTTTGATAGTTCCGTCGCCAGCTTTATTCTCTGGGCTTCGCCTCCCGAAAGCTGTGTGCTTGGCTGCCCCAGTTTTATGTATCCCAGACCGACGTCCTCAAGGGTCTGCAGGTGCCTCTTTATAGGCGGGTGGTTTCTGAAGAACTCCAGCGCCTCGCTTACGTTCATATCCAGCACATCGTATATGTTCTTGCCTTTGTATCTTACTTCAAGGGTTTCCCTGTTGTAGCGCCTGCCTTTGCAGACTTCACACGGAACGTAAACGTCCGGAAGGAACAGCATCTCTATCTTTATGATTCCGTCTCCGTTGCAGGCCTCGCATCTGCCTCCCTTGACGTTGAAGCTGAACCTGCCTTTGCCGTAGCCGCGCAGCTTCGCCTCAGGGAGCTGGGCAAACAGGTCGCGTATGTTCGTGAATACGCCGGTGTATGTGGCAGGATTCGATCTCGGCGTCTTGCCTATCGGCTTCTGGTCTATGTTTATTATCTTGTCGATGTTCTTTATTCCTGTTATGCTCTTGTGCCTGCCCGGTCTTTCCTTGGAGTTGTACATTTCATTTGCGACAGCCTTGTAGAGGATTTCGCCGACGAGACTGCTCTTTCCCGAACCCGACACGCCGGTCACGCATATGAACTTGCCGAGCGGGAATCTGACGTCGATGTCCTTCAGGTTGTTCTGCGCAGCGCCCTTTACAGTCAGATACTTGCCTGTGCCTTTGCGCCTCTCCGAAGGTATTGCGATGCTTCTGGCGCCGCTGAGGAACTGGCCCGTAACGGACTCCTCGCAGGCCTTTATCTCATCGACCGTTCCCTGCGCCACCAGTTCGCCGCCGTTGATTCCGGCACCCGGTCCTATGTCTATTATCTGGTCCGCAGCGTACATTGTCTCTTCATCATGTTCAACTACAATCAGGGTATTTCCTATGTCCGTTAGCTCACGCAAAGACTTGAGCAGCTTTTCGTTGTCCTTCTGATGCAGCCCTATGCTCGGCTCGTCGAGTATGTACGTGACTCCGACCAGCCCCGAACCGATCTGTGTCGCCAGCCTTATTCTCTGGGATTCTCCGCCTGACAGAGTCATGGCAGCACGGCTCAGCGTCAGATAATCGAGTCCTACGTCAGCCAGGAACTTGAGTCTTCCGCGAATTTCTTTCCTGATCTCGGCCGATATTTTGTCCTGAGTCGGCGAGAGTTCCAGATTGTCCAGAAAGTCCAGAGCCTCGATAACTGAGAGATCGCACAGTTCCATTATATTCTTGCCGCCTATTGTTACGGCCAGAAGCTCTTTCCTCAGTCGATTTCCGTGACACTCCGGGCACTCTGCGGTGCTCATGTATGTCTCTATCTTGCTCTTTATCCAGTCGGAATTGGTTTCCTGATAACGCCTTTCAAGGTTTGGAATAATGCCTTCGAATGTGTGCTTTCTGTGCTGTACGAATCCGCTTCTGTTTGTGTAATCGTATTCGAGCGTCTCATCGCCGCTACCGTAGAGCAGTACGTCTCTGAATTTCTTAGGCAGCTTGTTGAAAGGCTTCGTCACATCAGCGTTGTACTTGTCGGCCAGTGCCTTTATTACCTGCCAGTAGTAACTGGTGTATTCCATTGTCGCAAAGGCATTACCGAGGGCTTTATCTATTATGCTGAGGCTCTGATCCGGTATGAGAAGATCCGGGTCAACTGAATTGATGTATCCGAGCCCTTTGCACTCAGGACAGGCTCCGAGCGGGTTGTTGAACGAGAACATTCTCGGCTCCAGCTCGTCTATGCTGACTCCGTGTTCCGGACAGGCCAGCGACGTGCTGAAGGTCCTCTCGGCCTCCTCTCCCTCAGGCGGTTTCACTATTACGAGCACCAGTCCCTCACCGTGTGTGATCGCCAGCTCGCACGCCTCCGCCAGACGGCTCTGGACGCCGTCCTTGACCTTGATTCTGTCTACTACGATTTCTATGGTGTGCTTGAAATTCTTCTCAAGGCTTATTTCATCTTCTTCTATGTGGTATATCTCGCCGTCAACGCGAACCCTTGTGAAGCCCTCGCGTCTTATGCGGTCTATGACCTTCTCGTGTCTGCCTTTGCGCTGACGGACCGCAGGCGCCAGCACCGTAAGTCTCGTGCCTTCCTCTTCAAGCATCAGCGTCTCGACAATCTGGTCAACAGACTGGCTTGATATCTCCCTGCCGCATATCGGACAGTGAGGTATGCCGATTCTCGCGTACATGAGCCTGAGGTAGTCGTATATCTCGGTTACAGTTCCCACAGTTGACCTCGGATTGTGGTTGGTCGACTTCTGGTCTATGCTTATGGCCGGGCTGAGTCCCTCTATGGACTCAACTTCGGGCTTTTCCATCTGTCCAAGGAACTGACGCGCGTATGATGACAGGGATTCCATGTACTTTCTCTGTCCTTCCGCGTAAATCGTATCAAAAGCAAGGGAAGACTTGCCGCTTCCCGAAAGGCCCGTAAGTACTACGAGCTTATTCCTCGGGATAGTGACGTCCATTCCCTTGAGATTGTTCTCTCTGGCTCCTTTTATAACAATGTCTTTGCTTAGTTCTGTCATTTTTACATCCTTGCTCTGTATTCAAATACCAGGTCACGCAGCTCTGCGGCTCTCTCGAACTGGAGATCCGCCGCGGCCTGCTTCATCTGTTTCTCAAGCCTGCTGACATAATCCTTGAGTTCCTTCTTCGTAAGTTCATCCGGCTTTCTTCCTGCAAGGAACGAATCGTAGCCTTCAGCGTCCTCCGCCTTCGCGGTCGCTTCAATGACCTGACGAATGCCTTTGCGGACACTTTCAGGCGTTATGCCGTTTGCTTTGTTGTATTCGTCCTGTTTTTTGCGTCTGCGTTCAGTTTCTCTTATGGCAGCAGCCATTGCGTTGCTGATTCCATCGCAATACATAATGACTTTACTGTCAACGTTTCTCGCGGCCCTTCCTATGGTCTGAATCAGCGATGTTTCAGTCCTCAGGAACCCTTCTTTGTCAGCGTCAAGTATGGCGACAAGCGATACCTCCGGTATGTCGAGCCCTTCTCTTAGCAGATTTATGCCCACCAGAACGTCGAACACACCCATTCTTAGGTCTCTGATTATCTCCATTCGCTCCAGAGTGTCTACTTCAGAGTGCAGATATCTTACCTTGATGCCGTTTCCCCTCAGGTAGTCTGTGAGACTCTCCGCCATCTTCTTCGTGAGCGTCGTTACAAGTGTCCTCTCGCCTTTCGCGGTGACCTTCTTTATCTCTCCAATGAGGTGGTCTATCTGTCCTTCGCTTGGATGAGTCTCTATGACAGGATCCAGAAGACCCGTTGGCCTTATTATCTGCTCCGCGTTCACTCCCCCCGACTGTTCTTTCTCATATTCAGCCGGCGTGGCGCTGACGTACACTATCTGCTGCACCAGATCGTTGAATTCGTCGAATTTCAGAGGTCTGTTGTCCAGCGCCGACGGCAGTCTGAATCCGTAATCGACCAGCGACTGCTTTCTCGACCTGTCTCCGTTGTACATAGCCCTCAGCTGAGGCAGCATGACGTGGGATTCGTCTATCATTATGAGGAAATCATCCGGAATGTAGTCTATGAGCGTATAAGGCCGCGTTCCGGGCGGCAGACCTACTATGTGGCGCGAATAGTTCTCGATGCCTTTGCACGTACCTATCTCGCGCAGCATCTCTACGTCGTATCTGGTCCTCTGCTCGATGCGCTGCGCCTCTATGAGCTTTCCCCTGTCCTTGAACCAGGTTATTCTCTCCTGAAGCTCCTCGTTGATGGTCTGAACAGCGCGTTCTATATTTTCCGGGCTTGTTACATAGTGTGAGGCCGGATATATTGCAACGTGCTTCCTGAGGCCCAGAATCTCGCCTGTTACCGGGTTTATCTCCTTGATGGACTCGACTTCGTCGCCAAAGAGCTCAATTCTTACGGCATTCTCCGCGCCTGCCGGATATATGTCTACAGTATCTCCGCGCACTCTGAACGACCCGCGTTCAAAGGCCATGTCGTTTCTGGTGTACTGTATGTCTACGAGCTTACGCAAAAGCTCATGCCTGTCTTTTTCCATGCCGGGCCTTATTGATATTACCTGATTCTCGTAGTCTATAGGACTTCCGAGACCGTATATGCATGATACTGAGGCTACGATTATTACGTCACGCCTCTCGCTGAGCGCGGCTGTTGCTGAGTGCCTGAGTTTCTCTATCTCGGCGTTTATGTCCGAATCTTTCTCAATGTAGGTGTCTGTTGACGCCACGTAGGCCTCCGGCTGATAGTAATCGTAGTACGATACGAAGTATTCGACGGCGTTCTCCGGGAAGAATTCCCGGAATTCACCGTGAAGCTGGGCAGCCAGTGTCTTGTTGTGTGATATGACAAGAGTCGGCTTCTGGACCTTCTCTATGATTTTGGCCATAGTAAAGGTCTTGCCGCTTCCCGTTACTCCCATCAGAGTCTGTGAACGCTTGCCGTCCATGATTCCTCTGGCGATTGTCTCTATTGCCTGGGGCTGGTCCCCCATCGGTTCAAAATCCGAATATACCTTGAATTCAGGCATGTCAGCTGTCCTCTTCCTCCTCTTCAGGTGCGTATTTCTCTTCCAAAGGCACATACCGCACATTACGATTGATTATACCATAATCGGACTCCACTTCATGCTCTTTTTGGCGCAGAGCCTCATTCAGTCCCGTCACCGCCGCAAAAGGCATGAACTGCTTTGCCCTATCTTTTCTGTCCATTCCCTCTGCCTCCTTTTTCTCCGCTCTTATGACCGCCGATCTGCATGTTCCGTTCCGCGCCCGTCGACTCTGATTTGAGGTTGATTCCTTTAAGAATGGCGTTTTTTCCGAACTTCTCCTTGATCGCAAGCTCTGCCTCCTGGAGCTTGTGGTCCTTCTCGAGAACCTGCTCCTGCGGTCTGCTTTTGCTCTCCTCCTTCATGATGTCAAAGAGGTTCATCTGCCTTAACCCTCTGTCCTCACGGACATTGTTGCACGAGATGTTTACGCGTCTTATCATGCGGCTGTGGTCCACCGTCCTGTCGTAGAGGGCAGCAACCTCCGGCACTATGACCGATTCCTCGCTGCTTCCGCCCTCAAATCTAACGGTTCCGCCGTCTCTGTGGCCGTATCTTCCGAATCTGCCGCCCAGAGCGTCGGCTCCTCTTCCGGGCTCGCTTGACTTCGCGTAGCCCACGGAAATCGTCACCGATTCTGTCGTCAGGCCTTTTCTGACAAGATCCAGACATATCTGATCCGTCATTTCCTTTATGATCGTCCGCCCTTCTTCAAAAGTGTAGTCGCGCATCAGCACCTGTCCACTGGTCAGACTGTGGTCTTTTGGCTGATACTCCTTGATGTCCGCCATGGTCACCGGCTCACGCCCCCACGCGTGGTCTATGAGCAGCTCGGCGTCAACACCGAACATGCTGTACAAAAGCTGCTCATCAGTCTGTGACAGGGCCGCCAGCTCTCCCATGGTGTGAACACCTATCTTTTCAAGCTTTCCGGCCGTTCCCTCTCCTATTCTCCAGAAGTCGGTCATCGGCCTGTGATCCCACAGTGTTTCCCTGTACTTTGCTTCATCCAGCTCCCCTATGAAGTCCTCGGCGTGCTTTGCCGTAATGTCCAGAGCGATTTTGGTCAGATACAGGTTGGTTCCTATGCCGCATGCCGCCCTGACACCGATGCCTTTGCTTATCTCATCCATCACTCTGACCGCCAGCTGCCGCGGCGTACATCCATAGACGTGAAGATAACGCGTCACATCTATGAACGCCTCGTCGATGGAGTAGACATGGATATCGTCTTTCGAGAACCACTTCAGATATATGCCGTATATTTCAGCGGCGTAGTCGATATACTTCTGCATGCGCGGCTGAGCCATGATGTAATCAATGCCGTCCGGAATCTCAAAAACCCGGCATCTGTTCTTCACGCCCAGCTTCTTCATTGAAGGCGAAACGGCAAGACATATGGTCTTGTCGCTGCGTTCGGGATCCGCGACTACAAGATTAGTCGTCATCGGGTCGAGACCCCTCTCCACGCACTCAACAGAAGCGTAAAAAGACTTCAGATCTATGCAGATGTATGTGTATTTCGTTTCATTGCTGATATCATTGAAATCCATGTCTACATTATACGAACATTTGTTCTGTCAGTCAAGCAATATAAAACCCGCTGTTACGCGGGTTTTGTGTCCATGTCGTATCTACAGCACTCCAACGATAGCCTCATACAGGTCGTCGAACTCTTCAAAGGCCGGATATTCCGGGAAGTCCTTCTTGATCTGCTCAGTGCTTCTGAACAGGAAGCCCGCCTTGCTCGCCTGAATCATTGCCAGATCGTTGAAGCTGTCGCCTGCGGCGATTGTGTTGTAGCCTATTGTCTGCAGTGCCTTGACTGTGCTGAGTTTTGACTTCTCAACGCGCATGTGGTGTTTGAGCACCTCACCGTTCTCGGCCACTTCCAGCGTGTTGCACATCAGTGTCGGCCAGCCCAGCTTCTTCATGAGCGGCTTGGCGAACTGCTCAAATGTATCGCTCAGAATGATCACCTGCGTCTTTTCACGCAGTTTGTCCAGAAACTCCTTAGCTCCCGGCAGCGGATCAATCTTCGCAATTACGTCCTGGATTTCTTTCAGTCCGAGACCATGCTCCTTCAGAATCGCGATTCTGTACTCCATAAGCTTGTCGTAGTTTGGCTCATCGCGGGTCGTTCTCTTGAGCTCAGGTATTCCCGACTCTTCTGCAAAGGCAATCCAAATCTCCGGTACGAGCACGCCTTCCATGTCAAGGCATACGATGTTCATTCTGTTTTCACTCATTGTTCTGTCTCCTTAGATTCATTATGTATGAGATTATAACAAAAAAGCGCAGAGAGAACAACGTCTCTCCGCACTTTATTGCAATAAATCTCTAATTCATAATTATGCGTCTGCTGCACTGTTCTTACAGCGGCTCAACAGGCGTGATTGTAGGACCATCCCACCAAGGCTTGTACTCCTTAACAGGAGGCTGCTCTTTGTAGTACGGGTCGTCCCATACGATTCTTCTCTCGACAGTGATGCCGAGTTCCGCAGCGTACTCAAGATATCTGTCGTTTGCTTCCTCTGTCAGCTCCGCTGATGAGATGAATCCCGTCTGATCGAGTTCGTCATTAACGAAGAGCTTTGTGAAGAGGAATCCGCCCTGACCTGTCAGGTACTGTTCGCCTGTTACGCCGAATTTCTCGAAGGATTCTACGAATCCAGGAGCAAAGAGGTGTGATTCCACACGGACATCCTTGCCGTCCTTCTTGCCCATGGCTTCACAGACGAAGGCGCCTGTATCTGATACGAGACCTTCATCGATGATTTCCTTTATTTCATGTTCGAAACGAGGAGGATGAGGAAGAGCGTTCAGAATGGCATTGTGCGTATTGACCATCTGTCCGTCAACTTCTACCGGCTCTCTCTTAAGCAGACCTGCTCTGGCCAGAGGCTCCGCGAATTCAATGCCTACGCCGCCGTACTTGAAGTACGCGTTCTTGCATCCCTTAAACAGCTCGTCAGCTCTGACGCCAACATAGAATGGCTCGTCGTGAGCGTGCTCAACGAATCTTACCGGATATCCAACGTAGTCGAAGTTTCTCTCGATCGGAAGTGAGAACGGCTTGGTGTTGACCATCTTTCCGTCGATCCATGCTACAGGCAGGTCGTCCATGTCAGCCAGCGCTGTTACAGGTGACCACCAGTAAGGCTGGAATCTCTTGGCTTCTACGCCTTCATATACCATCATGTAGATAGTATCGCACTCGTCGATGTCCTTCATTGTGTCTCTGGCGACAACGCACATTGT
>JAFRCM010000019.1 GCA_017404365.1 Bacillota bacterium | reverse complement strand
TTCTGCGTTCTCGTCGAAATACGCAGCGCTCTCGACAGTTCGCGTCGATGTGGTTCCGACGCTTATTACGCGCCGTCCCTCGCGCTTGGCCCGGTTTATGATACGCGCGGCTTCCTCAGGCACTGAGTACTCCTCAAAATGCATGTGGTGCTCCTCGATGTTTTCGACCTTGACCGGCCTGAACGTACCGATCCCCACGTGCAAAGTCACATACGCCAGTTCCACGCCCTTTGCCTTTGCTGCCTCCAGCAGTTCGTCAGTAAAATGCAGTCCCGCCGTCGGCGCCGCGACTGACCCCTCTTCCCTGCAGTACACCGTCTGGTAGCGGTCTTTGTCGGCGTCGTCAGAAGGCCTCTCTATGTACGGAGGCAACGGCATGCTGCCGATTTCCTCAAGCCTCTCCATGAAGATCCCTTCGTATTCGAACTCTACGATTCTCGTGCCGTCCGCGCCGAAATCCAGTATGTGCGCCTTGAGCAAAGGGCCGTCGGGCAGTTCGCTTCCCGGTCCGCTGAAGATAACGTCGTCGCCCGGCTTTAGTCTCCTTCCCGGCCTGACCATTACCTCCCACTTATCTCCGCCTACTCTCTTAATGAGCAGGAACTCAACGTGGGCACCGCCCTGACCGTTGCCGGAGCTTTTGCTGCCGCCGCCCTTGCCGGCGTCCTTCACTGCCTTGCGGCCGAATAGACGCGCCGGGATGACTTTGCTGTCGTTGAGTACGAGGCAGTCTCCTTCGTGCAGGTACTCGAGTATATCAAAAAAATGCCTGTGCTCGATTCTCACATCGCCCCAGCTGCCGTCATCATTTCTGTCCCTGTGTACAACAAGAAGCCTGGACGAGTCACGCTTGTCGGCAGGCTTCTGTGCTATTAACCTTTTCGGTAATTCATAATCGAATTCTTCTATTCTCATGTGTATCCTTTCGTCTGAACGAAGACAAAATTCTTTCTTGCGTCAATTATACATCAAGGGACATCTGCATGTCATCATCTGTCTCATCCGTACCTGCGGAATCATCCCCGGCGTAATCAAGTCCCAGATGATTGTACGCTGCCCTCGATACGACACGTCCCTTCTTGGTTCTGTTCAGGAACCCTATCTGGATCAGGTAAGGTTCGTAAACATCCTCTATGGTGACGCGCTCCTCGCCAATCGACGCCGCAATGGTATCTATGCCCACCGGACCGCCGTCGAATCTCTCGATTATATTGCGCAAAATCTCCCTGTCAAGGTTCTCCAGTCCCATGTAGTCGACGCCCAGCGCTTCAAGAGCGCTCCTGGTTATGTCGATGTCGATGGATCCTGTTCCCTTGACCTGCGAGAAGTCTCTCACTCTCTTAAGTATCCTGTTCGCCACACGCGGCGTTCCGCGGGAACGTCTTGCCATCTCGTAAACCGACTGTTCATCGACAGATACGTCGAGCAGCCCGGCGGTTCTGCGGATTATGTCCGCCAGTTCTTCTGGGGTGTACAGCTCGAACTTGCAGCTGACGCCGAAACGGTCTCTCAGCGGCGCGCTCAGGCTTCCCGCTCTGGTAGTAGCTCCTATCAGCGTGAATCTGGCTATGTCGAGCCTTATGGAACGTGCCGACGGGCCTTTGCCTATGATTATATCAAGGGCGTAGTCCTCCATAGCTGAGTAGAGCACTTCCTCTACGCTCCTGTTAAGTCTGTGTATCTCATCTATGAACAGAACGTCATTCTCATTGAGGTTCGTGAGTATGGCAGCCAGGTCGCCCGCCCTCTCTATGGCAGGTCCCGATGTGATTCTGATATCGACGCCCATCTCGTTGGCAACTATGCCGGCGAGGGTCGTCTTACCGAGTCCCGGAGGCCCGTAAAAGAGGACGTGGTCAAGAGGCTCGCCCCTCATCTTCGCCGCCTCGATAAAGACCTTGAGATTATCCGTGGCCGCGCTCTGTCCTATGTACTCGCTCAGGGTCTTGGGCCTGATGCTGAATTCGCTTCTCTCCTCGCCCTGACCCAGCTGAGCTGATGTTATTCTCTCCTCGTAATCCATTGTCATCTCCATGTGCGCATTCTGCAGTATCAGTTAAAACAGATTCTTTAGCGCGCGCTTGATATACTCTTCCGTCGTAAGATCTTTGTCCGCAATTGAAGCCAGAGCGCTTGTCGCCTCGCCCCTCGAATAACCGAGAGCAACGAGTGCGCTTATCGCCTCGCTTCTTCCGCCCTGTGCGGCGCCTTCCTCAGGCGCACCCGCGTCCAGATAAGATCCGTCCGGCGCGGCTGCAGTGAACTTGTCCTTGAGTTCCAGCACTATTCTCTCAGCAGTCTTCTTGCCGATGCCGTTTGCTCTTTGCAGTGACTTGGAGTCCTCGAAAACTATCGCCTGCTTGAACTGGTCCAGCGTGAACGAAGACAGAATCGATATGGCCGCCTTCGGTCCCACGCCGCTTACGCCTATGAGCTTTCTGAAAGCGTCCAGCTCGCCTTTGCCTGAGAACCCGAAAAGGCTCACGTCGTCTTCGCGAACTATCATGGATGTGTACACGAGCACCTCCTCGCCCTCCGCGTTGAGGTACGCGGTCGAATTGGCCGGTACGAACACCTGATAGCCGACTCCGTTCACATCTATTATTATGTATCCATCGCCTTTATCGGCGAGAATTCCTCTCAAGAATCCTATCATCTGTTATCTCCCTGTCATCTGCCGCAGCCTGTTATCTCCCTATCCTCTGCCGCAGCCTGTTGTCCGCGCTGTGTCCGTGGCATATCGCCGCCGCAAGGGCGTCCGCCGTGTCATCGGGCTTAGGCACTTCGGCCAGATTGAGCATCGTCTTGACCATGAACTGCACCTGTTTCTTGTCAGCCCGGCCGTATCCTACCAGCGCCTGCTTGATCTCAAGAGGTGTATATTCACAAACATTCAGGCCGCCCTTAACACAGGCAAGCATCGCTACTCCACGCGCCTGCCCTACGTTGATGGCTGTGGTCGTATTTGTATTAAAAAACAGTTTTTCTATGCTAGCCTCCTCAGGTCTGTACTCCTCAATGATCTCCCTGAGACCGTCGTAGAGGATTTCCAGCCTTTGGGGCATGTCAATGTCTTTATCCGTTGTAACCGCGCCGTAATCAATGGCCCTGAAGTGGTTTCCAGTCTTGTCAATGACGCCCCAGCCCATTATGGCGTACCCCGGATCTATTCCCAGAATAATCATCCAGCACCTCATCTGCAGCTTTCTGCGCCTTGATTATAACATGACGAACAAGTGTTTGTCTACCTAAAAACTAGTGCAATTAAAATACGGTTCACGGATTTCAGATTCAGCCGTCTTATGGTATAATTATGAAAAATATAGTGTAATTATTTCTTCGGAACACGAGCAGACATTCTATAAGGGGGCCGTAATGCGCATATCCAGACAGAACAAAATACTCGAACTAATCGAAAACAACGAGATAGAAACTCAGGACAAACTCGCTTCAATGCTTCGGGACTACGGTTACGAGGTAACGCAGGCGACGATTTCCCGCGACATCAAGGAGCTCCAGCTCATAAAGACTCTCTCGTCTTCGGGGAAATACAAATACGCCGTATCAAAAAGCGATGACGGCCCTATTCCGGCCCGCCTCATCGACATATACCGCAGCACCGTCAGGTCAATCAACAAGTCCGGCAACATTGTACTGCTCAAGTGCCTCTCGGGATGCGCCAACGCTGCGGGCGAAGCTCTCGATTCGATGGAACTGAAGCACGTCATAGGCTCCGTAGCCGGTGACAACACGCTTCTTCTCGTCACTGACGATCCGGCAAACTCGGACGAAGTCGTGGATATTCTCCGCGGTCTTCTGGAAAAGCAGTAAAAAATGATAAGACATATCAGTATCAGAAATTTCGCCATCATTGAAAACGTTGAGATCGATTTCAATGACGGCCTCAATATCATCACCGGCGAAACGGGCGCCGGCAAATCAGTTGTAATAGAAGCAGTGAGCCTGGCTCTTGGCAGCCGGGCAGACACTGCTTTTGTGCGTTCAGGGACGGACAAGGCGGTCATACAGCTCGTCGCGACCGTCGAAGGCAAAAGCAACAGCGACCCGGATGGTCCGGCTGAGTACGTAATCACCCGCGAGGTTTCTTCCGCGGGCCGGAGCCTTTGCCGCATAAACGGCGAAATCGTAACTTTAAGCGCGCTCAGCCAGTTCTGCAAAGGCCTCGCGGACATACACGGCCAGTACGACCACCAGTCGCTGCTCGATCCCGACAATCACATCCGCCTCGTTGACCTCTACCGCAAGGACACAATTCTTCCTGCAAAGGCAGACGTGGGGGCTCTTTTTGCCGAGTACACCGGCCTGCGCGAGGAACTCGCGCGTCTTAAAAAGGACCAGGCTGAAGGAAAGCGTCAGCGTGACTTCATGTCATTCGAACTTCAGGAAATAACAGACGCTCACCTCCGCGAAGGCGAAGATACTGAGCTCGAGGATGAAATATCACTCCTTCAGAACAGCGAAAAGATATTCAGCTGTCTCGCCGGAGCATATCAGACTGCTTCGGAAAGCGACTACTCGATTCTTTCCGCGATGAAGCAGGTCTCCGACACAGTCGGCGAGACTTCGCAGTACACGCAGGAGCTGTCGGATCTCAGCCGCCGTCTCGAAAGCCTCTACTATGAATACGAGGACGCCTGCTCAGAGCTGCGCGAAATGCGCGATAGCACCGTGTTCGATCCGGCTGCTCTCGATGAAGCCATCGGCAGATATGAAACGATTAAACACCTCAAGGAAAAGCACGGCCGGTCTATTCCTGAGCTGCTTGAATATGCCGACGAACTGCGTGAACGTCTCTCATCCATCGACAACGCTGATGAAGAGATTGCCGCTCTGCAGGCAAAGATCGAGCGCACGGCCATGGCTCTTGAAATAGCGTCGAACAAACTGAGCGAACTGCGCAAGTCCGCTGCAGCAGAGCTTGAACAACTGATTACGGAGCAGCTGAGTCAGCTCAACTTCGGCGAGGCTGCCTTTGCAATAGATTTCACGAAGGCAGTTGACGCATCGGGCAACACCCTGTTCTCCGCGGAGGGAACCGATATCGTGGAATTCCTGATTACCACCAACCGCGGCGAACCGCTCAAACCGCTGAGCAAGATAGCGTCGGGCGGCGAGATGTCCCGCATAATGCTGGCGTTCAAGAAGATAATCGGCGACTACGATCACATTCCTACGATGATCTTCGATGAGATAGACAGCGGAATCAGCGGAATCGCGGCGTCGGTCGTCGGCCGCAAACTGCTGGAGATCGCGCGCCGTCACCAGATCATCTGCATCACGCACCTGCCTCAGATCGCCGCGTACGGCACGAGCAACTACCGCATCTGGAAGCATTCCGACGATGTCATGACCTACACTTCTGTCGACCCGCTCTCCGATGAGGAAAAGGTTCGCGAAATCGCCCGTCTCCTCGGCGGCGAAAACATCACTCCAACCACCCTCGCCTCGGCGAAGGAACTGATCGAAGCGTCGCAGTAATCTGTGACCGTGCAATAAACGAAAACAATAAAAGAGCCGCTTCACATGGAGCGGCTCTTGTTATTCTTCTAATGTTCAGCTTACGCTTCTTCTGCAGGTGCCTCAGCCGGAGCTTCCTCAGCAGGAGCCTCAGCTTCTACCGGAGCTTCCTCGGCAGCCGGTTCTTCTGCAGGTGCCTCAGCCGGAGCTTCCTCTGCAGGAGCCTCAGCTGCTGCTTCGGCTTCTGCTGCCTTTGCAGCTTCTGCTGCGGCCTTCTCAGCTGCTATCTCTTCAGGAGTTGGAGGATCGATTGTCTCTCTGATGCTCAGTGAGATACGCTTTCTGTCTTTGTCGATCTCGAGGATCTTGACGTTGACAGTCTGTCCTACCTGAAGTTCGTTGTTGATGTTCTCAACTCTCTTGTGAGCAACTTCTGAGATGTGAACGAGTCCGTCGAGTCCCGGTTCCAGCTCTACGAATGCACCGTACTCCTTGATCTGGACTACCTTGCCTTCGATTACCTGACCAACTTCGTACTTCTCATCGATTACACTCCATGGTTCAGGAGTATTCTGCTTGAGACCGAGTGAAATCTTTTCTTTTTCTTCGTTCATGGAGAGGATCTTGACGTTGATCTTCTCGCCGATTGAGAGAACTTCCTGAGGGTGCTTCAGCTTGCCCCATGAGATCTCTGAGATGTGGAGCAGTCCGTCGATTCCGCCGATGTCTACGAATGCGCCGTAGTCAGTGAATCTCATAACGGTACCTTCGACCACGTCGTCCACGTGGAGCTTCTCCCAGATCTCCTGAACGAGCTTCTTTCTCTCGTCAGCCAGATACATCTTGTGTGAGAATACAGCCTTCGTCTTAGCAGGGTCGATTCTGAATACTCTTACGTTCATTGTCTGTCCAACGAACTCCTCTGCGTCTACTACGAAGTGGTCTGAAAGCTGTGAAAGTGGAATGAAGCCTGAGAACTCTTTGTACTCAGCAATCACGCCGCCTCTGACAGCTCTTGTGACTTTGACCTCGATAACTGATTTATCTTCATACGCTTTGACAACTTCTTCCCAGTTGGCAATGTACTCGAGTTTCTTTGTTGACAGCAGGATCCCGCCATCTCCATCATCAGTCTTGATTACCTTAGCCTTGATCTCATCCCCTACTTTGTAAGCATCGGCCAGGGTCTGCCCTTCTTCCAGGCTGGCTTCTGATTTCTGCAGGATTCCGTCTTTTTTGACTCCAAGATTAACAATAACTTCTTCAGCGTTGACCTGGTGTACTTTGCCGTCTACGATTTCACCGTTTCTCGGCAGCTTCAGTGTCTTGTTGAACTCGTCAGACTGAAGCAGTTCTTCCATAGTCATTTCTTTGTTTTCAAGTGTGACATCACTCATGTTGGCAATAACCTCCTTAATTGTGTAGTCCGGCGTCGATGCACCGGCCACCGCTCCTATTTTATTACACTTCCGGACCTCGTGCAACGGTAAATCATCTATATTTTCAACAAAATAGGTGCGTTCACAGTATTTAGAAGCAATTTCAAAGAGCTTACGGGTGTTTGAACTCCCCTTACCGCCGATGACGATCATCATATCGCTGTCAGCAGCGATTCGGGCGCACTCCTCCTGTCTCTTCGATGTGGCGCTGCAAATCGTGTTCCTCACGTCCACATCAAGACCGGCTTCTTCAAGAGCGCGCGCGATTCCGTCAAAGGTTTCCTGCTTGATCGTCGTCTGCGCCACGAGCAGAACTTCATGCAAAGGCAGTCTGTCCTCCCCTTCATGCAAAGGCAACCCGGCCTTTGCTTCTTCCGCTGTCTGAAAAACCAGCGCCGGCCGGTTATCCGGACACCATCCCGCGATGCCCCTGACCTCGGCGTGATCTGGATCTCCCGCTATCACGACCTGCCTGTCCGTTTCACTTACGATGCGGTGTATTTTTTCTACAAAAGGGCACGTCGCGTCTATCAGCTCTATGCCCTTTGCCTTTGCATCTTCATAGGTTGCTTTGCCTTCCCCGTGGGATCGGATGATGACCGGAAGCCCGTCGGCTTCACCGAGATTATTGATGACGCTGACACCTTCCTCGCGGAGACGCGCGACAGCCGCTTCATTGTGGATGAGCGGTCCGAGGGTTGCCGCGGGCGCAGAATCAAGAGCGATTTCCATCGCCCTCTTAACGCCGAAGCAAAAGCCTGCCGTCTCGGCCAATGTAATTGTTTTGTCACCGTTCTTGATAATCATCAGCTGTTTTTATTAATTGCTGCCGTTAACTATATTGACCTGCATCTGCTTATGCCAGCCTTAACGGTCAGATTTATTTCCTGTTCTTTCTGTCGATTTCCCTGAGCTCTTCCAGGTACTTTTTGAAGGCCGCCTCGCTGCCGTTGGACGACGGCTCGTAGTAGCGCACTCCCTCCTTGTAAAGATCATCCGGCAGGTACTGCTGAGTGACGTAGCCGCCGTATGCGTGCGGATACTTGTAGCCGATTCCTCTGCCCAGATCCTTCGCCCCGCCGTAGTGGGAGTCCATCAGGTGGGCCGGAACATCGTCGATCTTCCGCGAGTGGATGTCCGATAAGGCCGCGTTCAGCGCCTCGTTCGCCCTGTTGGATTTAGGACACGACGCCATCAGGATTACCGCGTGGGCAAGAGGAATCTGCGCCTCAGGAAAGCCGATCATCTGGGCTGCCTGCACGCAGGAAGTAACGATGGAGATGGCGTTCGGATAAGCCATTCCGATGTCCTCGCTCGCCATGACCATAAGGCGCCGTCCTATCATCATCTCATCAGCGCCTCCGTCGATGAGGCGGGCAAGGTAGTGAATTGCCGCGTCAGGGTCTGAACCGCGAACTGACTTCTGCAGCGCCGAAAGCAGATTGTACTTGTCCTCTTCCTTGTCGTAAAAGGTAGTCTGCTTTTGCATGGCCTCGGCAACGATTTCCCTGTTTAAGACGCTGCCCTCTTCAAGGTTGTCGACGATGAATCCCAAAGCGTCCAGAGCAACTCTGCAGTCTCCGCCGGCCATGGCAGCCAGCGTGCGCAGCGCCTCCTCGTCGTATCTGACATTGAGTCCGCCGAAACCCTTCTCGCTGTCAGCCAGCGTGCGCTTCAGGATGATCAGAATCTCATCGGCAGACAGGCGCTTGAACTCATAGATGTTCCTGACGCGCGAAAGAATCGCGTTGTTGATCGAAAAGTACGGGTTTTCCGTCGTGCTTCCGATGAATTTGATAACGCCGTCCTCGATCGCCTTGAGCAGTGAATCCTGCTGCAGCTTGTTCCATCTGTGGACCTCGTCCACATAGAGGACTGTCGTCTCCTGAAGCAGACCATTGAAACGGTCAGCTGCGTTTTTCAGTATCTCCTTCAGTTCCTTAGTGCCTGTTGTCGACGCGTTTATCTCAACAAAACTGCCGTCCAGTTCCCCGGCTATGATGCGGGCCAGCGTGGTCTTGCCGGTGCCGCTCGGCCCGAAGAAAATGGCCGACTCAAAAGACTTGTTGCGTATTGAATTATAAAATAGCGAGCCTTCGTACATGAAGTGCTTCTGCCCCACGAAATCCTCGAGTTTCGTAGGTCTCATCTTAGTCGAAAGCGGTATCATCTCAAATCCTCCTCCGTCTTTATACTTTATCACAGAACGGCCTTCAGATAAATGGCTGACTTCCGATTCGTTTATGAAACTTGAAGCTGTTCTACTTTGCGAAGAACAGCCGCTCGACTGCTTTTGCGACTTCCCAGATCTCCCGTGTATCAATCCCTCCTTTTATATCATCACTTGTTACAAAGAAGTTCTTGCCCAACACAAATCCCGCCTGCAGATACCAATAGCATTTCTCGCCAAATCTAAGCGCATATTGTTTATCAAATAAACGCCCGAGATGTTCAATTATGACAAGCTGACGGTTGTAACACTGAATCATGAAGTCCGGGCTGACGTCCTTTGCGTTACCATATTCGTCCTCAATCCTAATCATACAATCATAGCGAAACGGAATTCCAATATCCGAATAGATATTCGCATGAAGGCATTCACCTCTAGATCGGACGCGCAGCCCATCCTTCGTATATATTTCATTGTCAGGAAAAGGAGCATCATTTTTCTTATAATCAGCGTTGGCCCATTGCTTCAGCTCTTCGTACCGAGTATTATTAAAGTCTTCATTCACAATTGCTCTGAACGACCCCGGTAGACCGGACATCACCGCATCGAAGCTATATTCCTGGTATTGCCGCATCAATTTATTAAGAATTTCCCTGTCCGTGATCAGGCGGCTGTGTTTCTCAGTTAAAAATCGCCTTTTTACATACTCCTTCGCCGCATCTGAATCATTCTTCCCAAGGTATTTCTTGGAGTCCCCACTTCTTTCATAGCAATAGATATTGCCATTTTTCCTGCGCAAAACCAATACGCCTTGTTTATCTTCATCGCTATAATCATCCATCAAATCAAGGAGCTTCGAAATTCGATTCTGCTCGCTTTTTATCTCCTGTTCGAATATATTCATCCTAATCCTGATATCTCCCCTCAAATCAACGATTTGACTATTTGGGGCACGATTCGCCAAAACAGTAGGTATTATGCCCTATCGATTTGAAGAATCATGCCCCAAAAATGAATTAAATGCTGTTGTGTTTTGGGGCACGATTCGCCGAAACAGTGGGTATTATGCCCTATCGATTTAAAGATTCGTGCCCCATTCAATTGAACCTCAAATGATGATACAGCAAAATGATTGCTATATATTACCAAAAATATAATATAATGTCAAATCATTATGATTAAAAGTCCAGGTCTGCTCTGCCAATCAGTATCGGCGAAACAGCCTGGACTATTAATGCTATATTATTCAGAGCATAGATGCTCAATTTATTAGTCGAAGAATGATTCTGTCTTCTCTTCCATGAGGTACTTGTTGAGTGTAGCCTCGACATCCAGTTCGTGCTCCGGAAGAGGCGGGTCGTTCTTCTTGCCGACGAAGTACATGATCAGACCGAAGACGATAAGGATTGCTCCGCCGATTGCCAGACCAGTCTGTACCTGAGGGATGACATTGCAGAATACATCGTAATCATCCGGCTCCCATTCGCCCCAGCTGATCTCATACCATCTCAGCCAGAACTGACCGAAGAATGCCATGGCGCCTGCGCAAAGCGAGAACACGCCGATTCTGACAGTGTCGCCCTTAGGGATTCCGAATCCGTTGACCGGATTGCCTTCCGGATCGTTGACGGAAAGTCCGCCGCATACCTTACGGAAGATGATGTATGCGATCGGTCCGGAGCAGAGAGCCATCAGACCTGTCGTCAGATAATCTGTTCCGTTGATCAGCAGCGCGATTATAGCGATGACGATCGGGAATCCGCAGTAGAAGATCAGTGCCTTGTTTCCGCCAGGGATAATGTACAGGCCTCTCTTTCTTCTCTCCTCAACAGGCAGCTTGTGGCGCAGCTTGATGACGGAGATCGGAAGGATGATGTACAGTGCCAGCATGAACACAACTTCCATTGATACCAGAGTCGTGAAGTCATTGAACGAAAGAATAAATGTAACGACTGCCAGTGAGAGGATACCTACATAAGGTACGCCTCTGTTTTTGCTTACCTTTACCAGGAACTGCGGGCAGAGGTGGTCGTCCGCCAGAACGAAGAATCCTCTGGAGCCTGATGCCAGATAAGTATTGAATATCGCGCACTGCGAAATGATAGCGATTACGAGGAATACATAGCCCCAGGCCTGTCCCAGGTTTGATGTAAGTACTGTTGCGTATCCTACATGATCACCGGAGAATCCGCCTTCTGTTGACCACATCTCCCATGTGCCCTGTGGCAGAGTTGCAAGTCCGCCCAGCGTAGGCAGAACATATGTCAGCGCTACCAGCGGCATTGCGATTTTCAGTCCCTTAGGAATAACCTGAGGGTTCTTGACCTCGCCTGCCATGTTGGAAATGCATTCATATCCGCAGTACATCCAGATGCAGATGCAGATACCGCCGCCCAGTCCGTCGATCAGTGTGTAGTCTTCCGGCATGAATGGCTCAACCGGGTTGGCGTTCCAGTTGCAGAAGCCGACGATGGCTACCAGCAGGAATGCCGCTACGATCAGCAGAGAAAGTACAGTACTTACAGTTCCTACTTCTCTCAGACCAAGCAGGTTTACGATAGTGAAGATGGTGATCATGCCGATTTTAAGCGCCAGGGATCCTGCGTAAGACATCGGGATCATCTGGCTGACATAGCCAGATACCAGCGCAACATAAACACCATTTGTAATATATGTGGATACAGTTGCCCACCAACCAGTCTGGAATCCCCAGAACTCGCCGAAGGCCTCCTTTACCCAGACGTACACGCCGCCCTCCGACGGCATAACAGATGAGCATTCAGCGACCAGTGAACTGATCGGATACGCCCATATGAACGGGAAGATGCACAAAAGCAACAGTGTCATTCCCGGACCAGCTTCCGGAATCATTTCCTCGATTCCGAATGCACCTGCAGCGACCAGACAGTAGAGCATGAACACGATTCCTGAAACCTTGATGTCATGCTTTTTCAGTCCGGCAACACCCTGCAGTTGCGGTTGTTCCTGACTCATTTTGTTACCTCTCAATAATAATAATGATAATGCCTGTAAAGTTACATGGTGATTTTAACACAAAAGCAACCTGTCTGCTACAAAAGAAAATATTAAAAACATGGCGAAAGACTATTGCTAAATTATGGAAACTGTGGTATTATGCTTCACGAAAGGAAATAAATGGTACTAATGTCATTTTATACAAAGGCAGACGTGAAACAGTATATTCGCGATATCAGGCTCCTGCTTACTGAATCCGTGGAGGAAATGACAGATGACAGGGCTCTCGGCATCATTGAAGACTACGTGTTTTCACAGGAACGGTCCTCATCCTGCAGTTTCAGGGACAACACTGCTCTCATTGAGAGGCTCTTCCTCTCGCTGCGCTGCGAGATGGATATTCTGCAGCCATTTATAGATGACAAGTCCATTTCGGAAATCATGGTGAACGGTCCCGACAGCATATTCGTCGAGCGTGAAGGTGTAATAGCACAAGTCCCCCTTTCGTTCGACTCAGTAGAGGACCTGCAGGAACTGATCAGGCGGATTGCCGGCAGAGTCCACAGGGAAATAAACGAACTTAACCCCATAGTAGACGCACGTCTTTCCGACGGATCCAGAGTCAATGCCGTGTATGGAAACATTGCTCTTAACGGACCCATACTCACCATTCGGAAATTTCCTGAGAGAGTCATGACAATGGGAGACTTCATCAGGAACGGAACTGTCAGCCTTGAATGCGCGCGGGCGCTGAACGCCCTGGTGCGCTGCGGCTACAACTGTTTTGTTTCAGGCGGAACCTCCAGCGGCAAGACCACCATGCTCAATGTCCTCGCCCAGCTGATCCCACCGGGAGAGCGCGTGATTGTGATCGAAGACTCCGCTGAACTGCAGATCAATCAGATCAGAAACATAGTGCGCATGGAATGCCGCAGTCCCAATACTTCAGGCCGCGGCCGGGTAGATATGACTCATCTGGTCAGGGCAAGTCTTAGAATGAGGCCCGACCGGATAATCGTCGGGGAAGTCAGAGGCGGCGAAGTCTTTGACATGATAAACGCCATGAACACGGGTCATTCGGGATCCCTCAGCACGGGGCACGCCAACAGTATTCCCGGAATGCTGAAGAGGCTCGAAGCCATGTTCATGCAGGCCGTGGACTTCCCCGTAGATGCCATCCGCGCACAGATAAGCGAAGGCATCGACATCATGATACACATGAGCCGTATGAGAGACGGCAGCCGCCGCGTCGTGGAAATCGCGGAGCTGACAGAGGTACGCGACGGACAGATCCTAACCAACTGCCTCTACAGAGCAGACTGCGGCATGACTGGAAACAGGCTCATTCACAGGGAGAAGCTTGAAATCGGAGACATAGATGACAGGGAAAATCTCAGCATATGATAAAGAACTACTCAGTATATGAAATGAGCGACAGAGAACGGATTCTGTTTTTTGGCGCAGGATATCTGGCAGCGGCAGGTCTGGTTTTTCTCTTTTACCACAGCGTCGTACTCTCGGCTCTGAGCGGTTTTCTGGTGATAAAACTGAAACCATATTATGAGGACTTCAGAGCGCGGCAGCGGATACAGCGGCTGAATGTCCAGTTCAAGGACATGCTCTACTCTCTTTCCTCTTCGATTGCGGCAGGCAGGCAGATGCCTGAAGCGCTTATTGAGGCAGCCGACGGTCTGGCCATAATGTACGGTCCTTCCGAGCCCATCATGATGGAGCTGAACCACATGAAGCGCTGCATAATCGAAAACAATGAAAGCGACAGAGAGCTTCTTGCGGATTTTGCGCAGAGAAGCTGCTGCGAAGACATAAATAACTTCGTCCAGGTCTACATCATATGCAGGAACATGGGCGGAGATCTGGAAAAGATAATCGCGCGCACTTCGTCCATCCTGACAGACAAGATGAACATTGAGCGTGAAATCAAATCCATAACAGCGCAGAAAAAGTTCGAAGGAAGGCTCATTGCGCTCATGCCTGTGGCAATGCTGCTCATACTGAACCTTCTTTCGCCGTCATATATTGTACCTCTATATTCAGGACTGCCCGGGCGGCTTATCATGACAGGCTGCCTGGGCGCGGGCCTCTGGGGACTACTCATGATGGAACGGATATCGAATGTTGAAATATGACAAAAGGGGTTTACTGATATGGATGAGGCAGCCTTAAACCGCAAAGCGGTAAAGAGAATAATGGCAGTAATAACCGCAGGCGTACTGCTCCTGCTCTTTGATCTTCTGGTTGGCTTCGACTTCTCGACGCTCAGGCTCATGAACAGCGGCAGCAGCATGTATCTTGTCAGGCCTGTCGAAGGAAGCTCCGCCGGGCACATAAGCCTTAAAGCGGACATAGAAACAGAAAATGGAACCGTAACCAAAGACTACGAGCTCTCGCTCTACCCTTACGCCAGTGAAAAAAGCAGCCGCGCAGGCGGCAGGGCCGGTGCGTCCGGCATCGCCGGCTCTATGTCCGAGGAGGAGCTGCTCGCTTACGAAATGCGCAGCGTCATCAATTCACTTAACGACGACCAGAGCGCGAAGCGCGTTACCCTTCCCGACCGACTGAAAACCGGTGAAAAGATAACGTGGACTGCCGCAAAGCGGACCAACACGGCTGCTATTGCTTTTGCAATGATCGTACTTGCGGTGTTCATATACAGAAACAGGTTTGAACCGCTTGAGAAGATGCGGCGTGCGCGGATGGATTCGGTAAGACGGCAGCTGCCCGAATTCGTGAACAGGCTGGTGCTTCTTCTGGGAGCCGGGCTCGTGCTCAGTTCGGCATTTGAGCGCATAGTCGAAGAGAGCCGTCAGTCGGCGGCGCTTGCGGGTGATTACTTTTACATGTGCATGGACGGGATCTACAGCAAGATTAAAGAGACCAACGGTTCCATGGAAAAAGAATTCAGAGACTTCGCCCGGAGCAGCGAACACTCCGGAGAAGGCTCGAGAGAGCTGATGAGAATCAGCAATATAATTACTGACAATATCAGCAAGGGCGTGGAGCTTACTGATAAACTCCAATCCGAGAGCGAGACGCTCTGGCTGTCCCGGAAACGGAGCAGCGAGGAGCGCGGACGGCTGGCCGAGACGAAACTGACAATGCCCCTTACAGTTTTCCTTCTCGTCCTCGTCGTTGTTACGGTGAGCCCTGCCCTGCTGGAATTGTAAAAAAAGAAAAGGCGGAGCATTGCTCCGCCTTAAGCAACTAGTCTAGTTCCACCAGTCAGTCTCCTGCTTGAGACCGATGTTTGCAGCCTTGAAGATTGGGTTCTTGCCCTCTCTCATCTGCGCCTTGTAGTCATCCAGACACTTGAATGCGATCCGTCCCAGTATGATGATCGACGGTACGTTTGTGATGACCATGAGGCCCTGCGCCATGTCTGCCAGATCCCATACGAGTCCTGCTGATGCAACAGCACCCAGGAAGATGAGAACTGACGCGATGATACGCATTACTCTCAGCTCTGAAACCTTTGCTTCTCTGTTGATGATGAACTCGAAGCAGCCTTCGCAGTATGAGTAGTTACCAATGAGCGTGGTGAACGCGAAGAATATCATCGCTATGCAGATGAATACAGGTCCGAATCCGCCTAATACGTCAGCCAGCGATCCCTGAACATATCCTGCCGCGTCTGCGCTTCCGTCCTCAGCCAGGAAGTCTGTAGGAACAACCTTTGTGGACAGGCACATGAATGCTGTCGCTGTACAGATGAGCAGTGTATCGATGAATACGGAAAGCATCTGTACGAGACCCTGCTTAGCCGGATGTGATACGTACGCTCTCGCCGCAGCGTTTGGAGCAGAACCCATACCAGCTTCATTGGAGTACAGACCTCTCTTTACACCGTACATGATACATGATCCCGCGAATCCTCCGAAGATAGCTTCGAAATCGAATGCGCTTGAGAAGATCATTCCGAACATGTGACCGATATTGCCGATGTTCATGACCAAAACAATGATCGCTACGATGATGTACATAACACCCATGACAGGTACAAGTACTTCAGTAACGTTGATCAGTCTCTTTGCGCCGCCGAATACGATTACGCCGAAGAGAATCATCAGAACAAGGCCGATGATAGCAGGTGTTGACTTTTCATTGTAGAAGTCGAACACCGCGAATGTTGACTGCAGGTTGTAAGCAGCCAGCATGTTGTAACCAATCATGTAAGTGAAGATGATGAAGATTGAGAATATGACACCGAGCCACTTCTGGCCGAGAGCGTCTCTCATGTAGAACGCAGGTCCGCCCTTGAACGTTCCGTCGTCATCTTTCTTCTTGTAAATCTGAGCCAGCGTGGACTCTACAAAAGCCGACGCGCCTCCGAAGAATGCTGTGATCCACATCCAGAAGATTGCTCCCGGACCTCCGCAAACGATTGCGGTGGAAACGCCGATGATGTTTCCTGTACCTACTCTCGAAGCGGTCGATACCATTAGAGCGCCGAATGAGGATACGCCGCCTTCATGCGGTTTTTCCATGATTACTTTGCATGCTTCCCTGAACATGCCGATTTGCAAAAAGCCGCATCTGAATGTCAGATAGATCGCGCCGCCGATCAGAATGAGCGGAACGCACCATGGCTGATACAGAATGTTGCTTATTGCTAATACAACATTGTCAATAGCACCCATAATAAAATACCTCCAAAAAAACATAATAATAGCGGGTGTCAGAACGCAGGCGTCCTGATACACCGCTACGATTATAACAAACTTTACATTGATTTTGCAATATATTAACGGTTTTTCACGTCATTCGACTAAATCGCTAAAGCCTTCCCTGCTTTTTCGCCGGCTTCCTACAGGTTGTTGATTCTGTAAATGCTGTTTAACCTCTGGACGCCCAGATTCTGCTGGTCTGCCCTCGCGCCGTAGCATGAATAGAATCCCGCGTAGAACTGGTTGCCGTCGTGGAAAACGGTTTCGAGTTCTCTTACCGGGCTGCCGAGAGGAATTGTGAACCGCGCCAGGAATTTGCCCTTCATGTTGTAGACTGTGAAAATATTGTACTTCTTCTTTCCCTTGAAGCTCTGGCATACAAAGATGCAGTCCCTGTAGCTGTCCATGCCCTGGAAAAGCATGTCCTTGACCTTTTTCTTCTGCTTTACTCTCTTGTATGGCTTGAAGCTGGCGTTGAGGAAAAGAAGGTCGTGGGTTTTTCTCGTCAGGCAGATATAGTTGTTGTGCTTTTCATTGTACGCGATGGCGCCTACGCCCTTGAACTTTTTGCGCTGCTTCTTCGACATGCCGCGCACCTTGCCTTTGATCTTCAGGTTCTTATGGTACATGACAGTAAGCGTGTCGGCGTTGATGACAGTCAGCCTCTTTGGTGTCGGCGTGCTGTTCGCCACAACTATCGTGTTGTTTCTGCCGTTGTATGTTATCTCGTTTGAATGGTTCGTCGGCAGAGGCGCTGACACTTTGACGACCCTCATCTCTCTGAGAAGAACCTTGACGAACACTACGTGATTGTTCTTCCTGTTATACAGAGTGAAGTATCCGTATCCTTTTCCCGCGCTCGCGCCCTGAAGGGTGTCGTATCCGTACAGCTTCTGTCCGGCCTGCGATGTGAGATTGAAGAAAGTGCCGTCAGTATTGCAGCACAAAGTCATCGAGGCATATTTCTTGCCTTTTGGCGTACTCCAGCCTTTGCCTGCAGTGTTTACGATTGTTGTCGCTCTCGTAGGAACTGTTGTTGTCGTGGTAGTGATCTCTTCAGTCGTTGTCGTCTCATCGTCTGTTCCGTCAACATCAGAAGCGCTTGAGCTTGAGCTGGAGCTATCGGCATCTCCGCCCTGGCTCGGCTGACCGCCACTATCCGGCAGTCCGCCGTTATCCAGTTGGTCACCGTCATTTCCTGACTGATCACCATTGCCGTTGGCCTTTACCATCTGCGAGGCCGGGAGCGTCGGTTCGGTATTGCGGTTAGAAGCATTTACGTCGGTCACCGGGAATATGGTGAATGCCAATGCAAAAGCAACCGCGGCTGTAATTATAATGTTTGCTGTTTTCTTCATTTTAGTGTATCTCTGTCTTTCTGTAAGTGTGAAATGATTATAACATACCTGTTGCTTTTGCTTAAACTTATTATTGTTTTTTTGTGAGCGATAGTTGTTATTTATTGCCATTTATGTTATAATCACCCATACAGAAACGGGGATTCTATTACACAAATTTCGGGGGATATTCTTAGTTGACAGGAGGTATTGAGATGGGAAGATTCTTTTTGGGCCGGCTAACGGCCATTCCTTTAGCCTTCAGGGAGCGCTCCGGCATGGAGCTTGTGCAGGTCGCCATAATGGTCGCCATAGCCGTCGCCCTCGGGCTGATTTTCAGAACACAGATCACGGATTTCGTAAACAGGGTTTTCGAAGGTCTGAACGACTTCTAAGCAGGAGCGGCATCATTGACGCGCACAGCCGGCGCGGCAGTTACATCGCCGAAGCCGCGGTAGTGCTTCCATTCGTCATCATGGCTGTGATTACGACTGTACTGATCATCATGTTCTTTTACGAGTCATCTCTTTCGGAGTGCCGAATGCACATGGCCCTTCGCTGTGAAGCAGGTCAGGTTTCCGAAAAGTGCACCACGTATTCAGATGATGGCCATGTCTTGTCGTCCGGCGATCTGTGGGACGGAAGCATCACTTCATCAGGCGCAGCTCCTGCAAAGCGCGTCAGCGGTTCTGCTGACGTTGCCATGGTTTCGCGCGGCCTTCTTTCGCGGGTAGGCAGGCGGCATCTCACCGGAGAGCTGCGGGTCCTTGACCCGGTTAGCATGCTGAGGATCAGACAGATTGTTGGAGGTGAAGACAATTAACATGCAGGCTGTATCAATACTAATTCATCAGAGGCGCGGGAGCAGCGCGGTGTTTCTGGCTGTCATTCTGGCGTCGCTCATGACCATAACCCTCACCCTTGTCTTTGCAGGGAGGAATCAGGCGCGCATAAGCATCGCCGACGGGTCGCTGAATCTGGCCGCCGTTTCGCTTCTCTCTGAATACGACTACTACGTTCAGCGTGACTACGGCCTGTTCCTCCTCCAGGGAACGGACCCGCAGCTGTCGCGGAGTCTCAGGGACTACACCGGCTTCAACGCAAAAGCATCCGCAGGCCGCTTCAGCACGGTCAGCACGGATCCTGTCCGCAAGCAGATTCTTGATTACATGAAGTCGACAGGCGGCGCGGGGCTGATACGGGACGCTGTGACAGGCGATTCAGCCGACGGCGGAAGCGGATCACCGGGCGGTTCAGGCGGAAGCGGATCGACGGGCAGCGGCTCGGCCGACCGCACCCTGCGGCACGGACCTACGATAACAAGCCTCCCCTCCCGCTCATGGCCTGACGCGGACATAATTACCGAAGCCAGGGGGCTCGGCGAAAAGCTCACGAACCCTGAGGCCATATTCAGGACAGGCACTAATAAGTTTCTGATGGATGAATACATACTGCAGAAGTTCAACCGCGCTGAGCACGTTAACGCCGCGGATCACTTTTTCAGCAGCGAGGTTGAGTACATTATCTGCGGTCAGCTTTCGGATGAAAAGAACAAGCATAGAGTTGATCTGGCGCTCGAGGCTGTCAGAACGGGACTTAACCTCAGCCACATCTACTCGGACCCGAAGAAAGTCGAGGCAATTGTCGCTGCCGCTGAGGTTCTTACTCCCGGTCCCATAGGCGCGCTGACGCAGGTCGCGATCGCGGCATCGTGGGCCGCGGCGGAATCAGTCAATGACGTGAAGCTTTTGCACAAGGGACACAAGGTGCCCATTTTCAAAACGGACGCAAGCTGGGCCATTGATCTTGATTCAATACTCGAAGGCTACAGCGGAGAAGACGGCTGTATTCACCCGCGGGTTGATACAGGCAGGACATACGGTGATTATCTGCGCATTCTCCTGTTCGTGAAGGATGATAATATTTTGACTGCGCGCATACTTGATCTTATCCAGATCAACATGCGAAAAAACTACGATGAAAAGTTCCTCGTTCAGGAGTGCGCAACAGGAGTATCAGTTGACGCAGACATATACGGCAGGAAGCTGTCATACGACAGGATCTACTGAAACGTATGAGTAAACAGAAAAGTCATGATTAGTCACATGCAATTAAGAATGATGGGAAATAAAAAAGGGGTTTACACGATAGAAGCCGCTATATGTCTGCCTCTCGTGATGCTCGCAGTAATTACTCTCGGTTATTTTATCGAGGCTGACTCCGCCTGGGAAAACAGCATGAACGCGGCGTTTCGCGAATGCTCCTACGCTCAGAGTTCGGGACTCGATCTGTCAAAGATGGCAATGAGCGTGAGGCTCAGGCGCGACGCGGAAGATTTCGGGCAGGATGTGAATCTTAGCCTCACAAACAGGATGTATTCATATTCCGACGGGAACCATACGGATCTGAATTCATTCCGGCTGCGGGCCGATGTGAATCTCGCCCTGCCATTAAACTTTGGGCGCACGTTTGATTACGACGCCCTGATCAAGTACCGGGACTTCACCGGTCTCAAATACAGCCGCCCTTCCCTGGGCGCAGAAGGTCTGGAGCAAACGAAGGATTCCAGTGAGGTCTGGATCTTTCCCCAGAGCGGAACAAAATATCACCAGAAAAACTGCACCTATGTAAAGGCGACAGTGCACAGCTGTATACTGACGAACACGCTGAAGCGGCAGTACTCAGCCTGCGGAATGTGCGGCTCAGGCAGCCTGCCTTTGGGAAGTATTGTCTTCTGCTTTTACGGTGATGATACTTGCTACCACCGCGGCAGCTGCCGCTCAATAAAGAGGCACACCATCGTCGTAGACAGAGGTGAAGCCGAAGAAAAAGGTTATACACCCTGCAGCAAGTGCGGGGGCTGAGACAAAAGAAAGGAAATGACATGTGGGAGAACAATGAATACAGAATGTGTTTCAGAGAGGATTCGATTCTGGACTTTGAGAGAGTCATGCTCTCGTCGGGAGAGTGTGCTAGCCTGCTGCCGATGGTTTTTGTAAGCGGCAACTCGCAGCACGTGGCCTACTATGACTGCAAAGGCTTCGTGCCCCTGAGCAGGTACCGTGTGGACAAGACTGAAGACGCCCTCTTCATCCTTGAGCGTGTCCTCATAATCCTATCGAGCGCAATCGAATATCTCATAACCCCGGCGAAGATATCACTGAGCACCGACACGGTCTTCTTCAATACGGAAACAGGCGATATAAAAATCGCCTACGTGCCTGTAAAGGAAGTGCCCGCGGGGTCAAGCAGAAATCTGCTGCGCCTGATTGCGCAGCTTAAAGCTGATGTTACTGACGGATACAGAGATTATCTGGACAGATTCGCCGCGATGGTTTACGGCAACAACTATCACCTTCGCGAGCTTACTGACAAGATGGGGCTTCTGCGCCGCGAGCTTTATCAGCAAACCAGCGCCTCTTCGTAAACAGATAGCAGATCGGAATGAGATAAAGATAGAACGCCCATATTAGTGCGCCGTTGCTCGCGCCGAAAAAGGTCAGCGGCACCGAACAGGCAATCGCCCATGGAACGAGCCCGACTATTATGATGGTGGAATTCTCTATGTCTATGGCCAGTTCCTGTCTGTTGCCGCCTGTTTCCAGATAAGGCTTTGTGAGCAGGTCATTGCACATGAGAGTGGCGATTGTCTGGTTGCAGAACAGCACGCACGACGCCAGCCCAACGACGAGCGACGTAAAGAATCGGCCTGTCTTTCTGCAACTGCTGCTGATGCGACTGAGCAGGCTTTCAAGCATTCCTGTTCTGTTGAATATTCCGGAGTACGCGCAGGAAATAATCAGTATAATGACTATCTCGATCATCGAGACAAGTCCGCCTCCGTCGAGAATCGCGGACAGGCCCTCGCCGGTAGGATGATATCCGAATATGAGGGCTTTGCATACGTCAAGTACCGGCATGTGTTCCACCGCGCAGGCGATTACGCCGCCGGCAAGAACGCTGATCGCGATTGACCAGATGACGCCCACCTTAAAGAGCGGCAAAGCCAGCATTATGATTGCGGGAAGAAATCCCCACGGTGACAGTGTGAACTCCTCTTCAAATGTTTGCATGAGCGAACTGTCCACGTGGCTTATAGGGTTCATGAATGACATGACGCAGTAAGCCGCCAGCGTTATCGCAAAAGGCAGCGCTCCGGTCTTCATCATGAGTTTGACGTTTGTGAGTATTTCTGTCTTTGTAACGCCGGCTACCATGTTGGCTGATGACGAAACCGGTGAAGCTCTGTCTCCGAAGTATATTCCGGACATCAGAACACCCGCCGTAATCAGCGGATCAACGCCGCCGCTTCTCGCAAGCGCCATGAAAATAACGCCCACTGTTCCGGCTACGCCAAAGGATGTCCCCAGCGCGTAGCTGAGAAGGCATGACAGAAGAAACGCAATGATCAGAAAAAGCGGCGGAACGATTACTTTCATTCCGTAGTAAACAAAAATAGTAATTGTTCCGGAGATTCTCCACGCGGCTGTAATAAGGCCTATTATGAGCATCACCTCGATCACTATCAGCGAATCTCTTATGGAGCCCCAGCTGCTCGAGGAAAGCTCTCTAATGCCTTTGCCAACGGGCATGCCCTGCTGACTGAGCGTCCTCAGACCCAGAATCGTAAACAGCAAAAGGCCGATCAGCAGGGCCCAAACCATCGAGTGCCCCGTGACCAGCATCAGTATCATGCTCCCTATGAATAATACAAAAGCAATAACAAGACTCATTCTTCGCTGTCTCCTGCCGCAATTATTTTGCCTTTTTCACACCAGTCAATTGTAAATGCACCGCAAAGGATTTGCAATTGATATCTCAGAGCTTGAATTCAATCTGCCTGTCGATTGCGAGACTGTCCGGCGTGACTTTGCAGTCATAAGCAAGGATTGAAACACCCGCTTCTGCTGCCTTTGCGAGAGCATCGCCGAATTCAGGATGGGTATCATAGTTCGGCGAAACATCTTTCATTCCTTTCATCTGAACGACGAATATGATATACGCCAGATAGCCTTCACGTCGCGCCCGGATCAGCTCGTTGATGTGCTTGATGCCTCGCTCCGTCGGCGCGTCAGGAAATCTCGCGTGCCCGTCCTCCTCAAGCGTCACTCCCTTGACCTCAATGAACGCGCGCTTCGGTTCCAACGCACGCTCCGGTTCCAATGATTTACTCTTTCCCTGTTCGATGCTTTCTCCGGCTTCGACATAAAAATCAAATCTGGAATCACCGTATTTGACCTCGGGTTTAATCAGCGTGAGATTACTTCCGGAGCCAGAAGCATCGCTCAGTCCGGACAGCCTGATCCTACCGTCGGCCAGCGCTTCATGCACGACCTTGTTCGGCGCCTGGGAATCCATGTTTATCAGCAGTTTCCCTTCCGGCGCGCCGACCTTCTTCTCGACCGCCACGAGGGAATATCTCATTCGCCTGCTGCCCATTCGTCCCTCGAAATCCTCAAGATAAACTGTGCTCCCCGGCACAAGCAGTTCCCTGCATCGCCCGGTGTTCTTCACATGTACCTTAACGGATTCAGCATCGTCGCCCTCGCCAATCCCTGCCCTGGCGACAAAGCGGTTTTCCCTCTCTATGAACTTTGCCTCAACTATTTTCTCGTATTTCATAATAATCGTTCTTTATCTTGCTGCCGATTCTTTTCTCTTGCCGCAAACCATTTGACTTGTGTAATTATCAGCAGTTTCTAATCAAAATCTCACAACTTCCAGTTGAAATATGCGTCAGAAGAGCTCTTCGATATACATATTTTACCATTTTAGAGTCTCTGGTGTAATTAACCAATAAAATCGTGTGAAACCTCACCAACTATTGCGCGTTTTTTACACAACGGTTCCTATAATCAGCAAGAAATTGCCGCAAAAGGCAGTGATTGCTGCTTCGGATGTGAGAAATTGCTCGGAAAGTGGCTATTATTACACTAATCTAAGTCTGCTGCATAAAAAAGAGCTGCATTGCGGCAATCAACCGGGGCTGCAGCTCTCATATACGTATCTAAATCAAATACCTATGCGAATCTCCAGACATCTCCGCGAATCGCATCACAGATTGAAGGCATCATACACAGAAACGATTACGCATTAAAATCAACGGCGACGTTCTCACGCTCTTTAGTGTCGTCGACTTCATACATTTTGTACTTCTCAAAGTGGAATGCGTTAGCGATGAAGT
>JAFRCM010000018.1 GCA_017404365.1 Bacillota bacterium | reverse complement strand
TTTTATTCAACCCTGATGGGTCAATTCCACTTTAAAGGGTCTGACAACCTATGTCAAACCCTTTTATGTTCTGAATTCTCCTGTCACAAAGAATTATGTGGAATTAACCCTTACAAGTGGAATTAAACTTTTTACTCAACGAGTTCTTCACGGTTACATCCATGTGCGGATAAGGAATTTCGATTCCCTCTTCAGCGAATGCATCCTTGACTCTTTTGTTGAGATCGTAGCCTGCGTTCCAGTAGTCTTCCGTCTTGCAGTATGCGAGACATTCGATGGTAATGCCGTTATCACCGTAAGGTCCCGCGCCTATGATCGGAGGCGGATCCGAAACAATGAATTCGGATTCAGCGCAGACTTTTTTAAGCGTGTCGATAGCCTTTGCGACATCCGCTTCATAAGCGATGCTGTAGCGGCAGTCTACACGGCGTATCTCCCTGTCGCTCTCGTTATATACGACCGATGTGTTGATGAGTCCGTTAGGAATGCTTACAGTTCTGCGGTCAAATGTTCTGAGCTTGGTCAGGAACAGATCGATTGACTCAACATAACCCCTGTTCTCACCGACGCTTATAAGATCACCCTGCTTGAAAGGATGTGTAATGATGATCATTATGCCGCCCGCCACATTGGCGAGAGAATCCTTCAGAGCGAGGGCGATTGCTGCGCCTGCGGCTCCCAGTACGGCGACTATCGTCGTCATGCTGACGCCGAACAGCTGAAGCACAATCGTAAGCAATATTATAATGCATATGACTTTGACCGCGTTTACGATGAACGCTACTATCGCATTATCAATTTTCTCGCTTTTCGTGAGGACTTTCCTGAGAACCGCAACTATGATTCCGGTTATCATAAGTCCCCCGACGATTACACAGGCAAGGTTTATGAAGAATACCCAGGCCGGTCCAAGTTTTGCTATGGGTTCAAATATGCCCATTATTCATACCTTCCCTCTTGTTCTTTATCTAGTAAGCCTCATTAATTGTTTGTCAATTGTTTCTAGCCATACAACAAAATGTATTGTATTGCATTTTGAATCTCATTTCAATTGCCAACACACTGGTTTTGCACTTTATTCGTACCTCTCACGTCTCGCGTTCCTGCGGCGGTCCAGCTCGCTCAGAATCTTCTTTCTGAGGCGTATGTCCCCCGGAACGATCTCAACCAGTTCATCATCATCTATGAACTCAAGAGCTTCCTCGAGAGTGAAAACTCTAGGCGGAGTCAGGCGCACATTATCGTCGCTTCCCGCTGCGCGCATGTTGGTCTGTTTCTTTTCCTTGCATGGATTCACGACCATGTCATCGCTTCGCGCGTTCATCCCGACAATCATGCCCTCATAGACCTTGACCTGAGGTCCTACGAACATCTGAACCCTCTCCTGTATGTTGAATATGGCGTAAGGAGTAGTGACCCCTGCTTCCTGGGCGATTGCCACCCCGTTTATCCTCTGAGGGATCTCACCGGCAAACTCATCGAATCGGTCAAATCTCCTGACCATGGTCCCCTCGCCGTGAGTATCGTTGATAAACTCGCTCCTGTATCCCAGAAGGCCTCTTGTAGGTACCAGGTACTCGAGCCGTGTGTAGCCGTTTTCGCTCTTCATCTGCTGCATCAGGCCTTTGCGCAGGTTCAGCTTGCTGATAACTGAGCCCGAGTATATGTCCGGAACGCTTATGACTACTTCCTCTATAGGTTCGAGCGTTCTGCCGATTTCGTCCTTTCTCATAATGACTTCAGGTTTCGAAACGGCCAGCTCATACCCCTCTCTCCTCATGTTCTCGATGAGGATGGACAGGTGCAGTTCACCTCTTCCGCTTACCTTGAAGCTGTCTGTCGAATCGGTCTCCTCAACTCTGAGTCCCACATTGACTTCGAGTTCCTTCCTGAGTCTCTCGCGTATATGCCTTGAGGTGACGTACTTGCCCGCTTTCCCGGCAAAAGGCGACTTGTTTACCATGAAGTACATGGACAGTGTAGGTTCTTCGATTGAGATCATAGGCATTGGATCTTCCTTGCCTTCTTCACAGATGGTTTCGCCGATGGATATGTCCGGAATGCCTGAAACCACGACTATGTCGCCTGCCACTGCCTCTTCAACAGGAACGCGCTTGAGTCCCCTGTAAACGAATACCTGATTAATCTTGCGCTGCTCTATCTTTCCGCCGTCACGGCATACACTTACAATTGAAGCCTCGCGGATTCTGCCTTTTGTCACACGGCCTATTCCCAGCCTTCCGATGTAATCATCGTAAGCGAGCGCCGATATCTGAAGCTGCAGAGGCTCTTCCGCAAGCTCTGAAGGATACGGGCTGCAGTGCTCGGTTATCGTCTCGAACAGAGGCTTGATATCCAGTCCGTTCATGCCTCTTGCCGACTTCTTGAGTTTCATCGGATTGCCGTCATTATCCGTGTATCCGCCGCCTATCTCTACAGAAAGCCCCTTTACATCCTCCGGGTCGCGGACTACGATGCCCTGACGAGCGATACCGTAGAGAATCGGAAAGTCGAGCTGGTCGTCATTGGCCTCAAGGTCCATGAACAGCTCGTATACTTCATCGACAACCTCATCAATGCGGGCGTCCTTCTTGTCTATCTTGTTTATCAGAAGAATCGGGTTGATGCCCTGCTCCAGAGATTTCTTGAGTACGAATCTCGTCTGAGGCATCGGTCCTTCGCTGGAATCCACGAGAAGAATAACCGTATCCACTGTTCTCATTATTCTTTCTACTTCCGAGCTGAAATCAGCGTGTCCCGGCGTATCGACGATGTTGATCTTGGTGTCGCCGTACATGACTGAACAGTTCTTTGAGTAAATGGTTATGCCCCTCTCACGCTCTATGTCATCGCTGTCCATGACGCAGTCCACAACCTGCTGGTTTTCCCTGAAGACACCGCTCTGGTTCAGGAACGCGTCCACCAGAGTCGATTTGCCGGCGTCTACATGTGCGATTACTGCTATGTTGATGATCTTCTGTCTGTTTTCTTCTGTCACTTATGCTCCTCTCTTACGTTAAAACATGTTTTTTATCAGACTCCCATTATGAGCGGTACGCCCAGGGATGTCACTATGCACATTATGAGTCCTGTCGCAAAGGCATAAACAACCATGTTCGGTCCGCATGATCGCTCAACAATAGGCAGACACACGTCCATTGCAGCGATTCCCGGAACTCCTGTTGATTCCATGTATCCGATTTTCTTTGCGACAAGAGGTATGAATATTATTCCCGCCACTTCCCTTATGACATTGTGCATGAAGGATACGGCGCTGGCTATCATGAACTGCTGTCCCGCACTGGCTATTACTATAGGCGCGTAGGTGTACCATCCGAAACCTATGCAGATGGCCGAGCCTTCCCTTAAGGAAAAGCCCATTACCAGACACGCCGCTACGCCAGCGACCATTGTTCCTGTCATTGTTGCTATAGGAAACAGAATAACCCTGTAGCCGGCCTTTCTTATGCTGTCTATAACTGTATCCGATCCTCCCAGATCGAGTCCGACGAAGAACATGAGAATGCACAGCAGAACGACCAGCGTGTAATATGAGGCAAGGTCGAAAGTCCCCAGTATTCCGGGCAGTCTTTTGAGTATTATCAGAGCTCCGATCAGCATGCCTGCCGCGACTATGCCGAGTATGGCGAATGTGTTCGTGAGGTTCATGCCCTCTTCGTCAGGCTGATCATTCAGTGCTTCCGCTGCCTTTGCATCATCCTCGAAACGGCCTTTTCTGTCCATGTGGAATATCTTCCTCATCACAAACAGGGCTCCTAAGCTTCCGCCTATGCAGAACAGGGTTATGACGAGGGCCATCAGGCCTATTGTGCCCAGATTCGAAATGACCTGCTCGTTGGCGCCCATTCTCAGCCCCATGATAAAGCAAAGGCCATATACTGTGCCCATCATCGCGGGCGCGACCCACGAAAAGTGTTTCCCGTTTTTCGCAACCCTGAAGGATATGATGTACCCTATAACCAGGAAGCTCCAGTACAGAACCAGAAGTTTCATTACTCAGGTATCCTCCAGTTTATCGGTTCGCATCCGTTCTCTTCAAGAAACTCGTTTGTCCTCGAAAAGTACTTTCCTCCCCAAAATCCGTTGTGAGCGGAGAGCGGACTTGGATGAGCTCCTGTTATTATGCAGTGCTGCGCGCCCGTGATCAGGGATGCCTTTGCCTTTGCGTTGGCTCCCCAGAGAATGAATACCACAGGCTCCGGCCTGTCGTTAAGCAGGCTTATGACCCTGTCAGTAAACTGTTCCCAGCCCTTGCCTTTGTGTGAATTTGCCTCGTGCTCACGCACCGTCAGAACGGCGTTGAGAAGCAGCACTCCTTCATGCGCCCAGCTCAGCAGATTGCCGTGGGACGGGGTGCTTATTCCCAGATCGCTGCGGATTTCCTTGAATATGTTAACAAGTGAAGGAGGCTGTTTAATCCCTTCAGGCACAGAAAAACAGAGCCCCTGAGCCTGGCCGGGTTCGTGATACGGATCCTGACCGATTATTACAGCCTTGACTCTGTCATAAGGAGTCTCCTTCAGGGCCCTGAAGATGTTCTCCATGGACGGATATATGCGTCTTGTGGAGTACTCTTCTTTTAGGAATTCCCTGAGCTTCTGATAGTATTCTTTTTCAAATTCCCCCGCCAGGACCTCGTCCCAGCTGTTGCCTATCTGAACCATGGCTACAGTATAGCACAAATTTGCAAAGGTGGGTCTTTCATTCTATAATTGCCCTATGAAGAAAGTATATGTATCACGCCTTGCAGGCAAATCCCTGGTGGGATTTCTGGCCTCACAGGGTTACGAAATAAATACGGTCACTGAGTACGGCGTAATAAATGAGCACACATCGGATATCGACGCAGCGCTTGGACTTGAAAAGGATTCGGACGGGGTCTTAAAGCCAACTCGCCCGGTTCACGTGGACCCGCGCATAGCGACTCATCCTGACATTTACATGTGTCAGCTCGGTCTGTGGAATGAAGCCGGGTTATTCTTCGGCGATCCTGAAAAGCTGGCGGTCGCCTATCCTCAGGACATCATCTACAACGCTGTCTGCACCAGAAACTACGTTGTGCATCTCATGGAACAGACAGACCCGGAGCTGCGCGACGCCATCATGATGTGGCATGGAAGTCTGCAAAGGCAGCCCGGCGAAGGTGATCACAGGGAAATAAAGGTCCTTGGCGTGCGTCAGGGGTACACCAGATGCATGTGTCTTCCGGTTGACGATAACTCTTTTATCGTCTCCGATGAAGCCATAGCCAAACCCCTTGAAAATCAGGGCGCGAGCGTACTCCGCATAAGCCGCGGAAGCATAAAGCTCCAGGGCTTTGACACCGGATTCATAGGCGGAACGGCCGGAAACATCTACGTGAGCAACGACGAGGTGACCGATCAGCGGGCTATCGTATTCAACGGGGATCTCACAGTTCATCCCGATTTCAAAGCCATCACTGAATTCATCAGAAGCCGTAATATCCTGCCAATATGGTTCGAGGACTACGCGCTTGAGGATATCGGCAGCATCATCGCAGTGGAATAAGCAAGCGGAGCACATCATGAAGAAACACGCCATAATTCCTATCTTCATACCGCACCGGGGCTGTCCGAACGACTGCGTATTCTGCAATCAGAAGGCAATAACAGCCCGTCAGCCTGACGTCACTCCCTCTGACGTCCGCGGAATAATTGAAACATACCTTCCCACCCTGTCCGGGCGCGGACTTGAGACCATTGAAGTCGCTTTCTTCGGCGGAAGCTTTACAGGCCTTCCTGTTGAGGAACAGTCGGCCTTTCTTTCCGTTGCCCATGAGTACAAAAGCAAAGGCCTCATAGACAAGATTCACATGTCTACAAGACCCGATTATATCGATAAAGATATTCTTGATAATCTTCGTCGCTTTGACGCCGACACCATAGAGCTGGGCGTCCAGAGCTTCGATGACGGGGTTCTCGCTGACGCGGGGCGCGGCCATACCGCCGAAGATGTCTACAGAGCCTGCTCACTGATCCGCGAATACGGCTTTGAGCTGGGGATTCAGCTCATGATCGGCCTTCCGGGCGATTCACTTGAGAAGTGCATTTATTCCGCCCGTGAGGCCGTGAGGATGAAGCCATCCATTGCGCGGCTGTACCCTACCATAGTTCTTGAAGACACCGCGTTGTTTGAGATGTACAGGGCCGGTATCTACCATCCGCTTACTACAGAGGAAGCTGTCGCTATCACAAAGGAGATGTACCGCATCCTCGCCGCAGCCGGCATAAACATCATACGGGTAGGTCTCAAATCCACCGATCTTATCAGCGGCTCAGGCGAAGGTTCCGATCACACCTGGGGGCACACCTATCACCCTGCCTTCCGCCAGCTGGTCGAAGGCGAAATCGCCCGCGAGGATATTGAGGCCCAGCTGGACATGCTGCCGGGCGGCAATGAAAAACGCCGCATAACTGTTTCCAGCAACGGCGTTTCATTCTCTAACATGGTCGGCAACAGCGCACGCAACCGCAGGTACTTCGAGGAGAAATACCCTCAGCTGTCCATTCGTTTCGCTGTCGACGACAGCCTTCCGGACATGGCGTTCCGAGTGTCAGAATCCTGACAGGCGCCGGTCTGCCTTTGCTTCTTAAAGCGGTCCGCAGGTTCCTACAGGCGCAGCGCCGCCTACAGCGTCGATTACCGCCTGTGTTCTCTCTCTGTCAAACCAGCTGCAGAGTTCTATGTCATGCATTCCCTCATCAGCAAGTTTCTTGGCCGCAGCGTTGGCCTGCTCCTGATCCTTTACGAAAATCGCCTTTGTGTAGAGTTCAGGCGCGTCTACGACGACCTCAGTCGGCTCCTCAACGCCTCTCATCACTATTACGATACCGTACTTGCTGAATTCAGGCAGCGCCTCAACCATAGCTCCCTGTTCAGGCAGATAGTCAGCGTGCACGATCTTAACGTCAGGTCCGGCTATCTCGCGAAGCTCAGCTGTAATCGCGTCGTCAAAGTCACCGCACAGGTTCAGCAGCGTGAATCCGTCAGCGGCCAGCTTGCCGACATACTCCTTGGCCATGTCCATGTCACCCGTAGCTGTGACCACATTGTAGCTCTCGCTGTTCTCATAAACACCTTTGTAGGTATCCGGTGACTGTCCCGGAACATTGATAATAAAAGCGTATTTAAGCATTTTATCCCTCCTTGAAAATACAATTTGTTTCCGCACTCATACTACCACCCTCAACGCTTTAAAGCAATAACACTTGTTTTCACAAGAAAACATTTGACGTATCCGAAATCGGTGTTATAATGCCATTGTGGCTTTTAACAAAGGCAACAATGCAAAAGCCGCCCAATTTAACACCGATAAAGGCTATGACCGGAAAGAAGTAGATCTGCAGGTAGCTGTACAGAGAATTGCCGGGTGGTGCAAGGCAAGAGTGAAAGCAGGCCGAATACATTTCGCGAGCCGCGTACTTAAAAGGTACGACGGGAGCGCCCGTGACAGCGCAAAGGTATAAGCATCAAGCCGTACCTTACGAGGCTTCTGCCGCGAGGCAGCAAGTGAAATAGAGGTGGTACCGCGATTATTCGCCCTCTATCCCTAACCGGGGACAGAGGGCTTTTGTTTAAGAAAGGAAAAGCACAATGCCAATTACTGAACTACTAGAAAGAAACGCCAGAGAATTCCCTTTTGACGTAAGTCTTGTGGAACTGAATCCTGAAAACCTGGACCGCGACAGACGCACGTGGAAGGACTACGAGCTGATCGAATCCAATCCCCACGAAGCGGGCCGCAAGGAGATGACCTGGAAGGAGTTCGACGACAAGGCCAACAAGTTCGCGAACCTGCTCCTCACAAGGGGCATAAAAAAAGGCGACAAGATAGCCATCCTCATGATGAACTGCCTGGAATGGCTTCCTGTCTACTTCGGCATACTGAAGACAGGCGCCCTTGCAGTTCCGCTGAACTTCAGATATACAGCTGATGAGATAAAATACTGCCTCAAGAAGGCCGACTGCACGGGTCTTGTATTCGGATCCGAATTCGTAGGCAGAATGGAGAGCATCTGCGACTCCATTCCTAAGGTGCGCACCCTTCTCTACGTCGGAGAAGACTGCCCTACCTTCGCGGACAGCTATGACCAGTACATCGAGTACTGCTCAGATAAAAAGCCTGATATAAGCATTACCGACAATGACTTCGGAGCAATATACTTCTCATCGGGAACCACAGGCTTCCCTAAAGCTATCCTTCACAGGCACCGTTCCCTGACCCACTCTGCCAGATGTGAGCAGAACCACCACGGTCAGACGAAGAGCGATGTATTCCTCTGCATACCTCCTCTCTACCATACAGGAGCGAAGATGCACTGGTTCGGCAGCCTCTTCTCGGGAAGCAAGGCCGTCATTCTCAAGGGCACCAAGCCTGAATTCATCCTGAAGGCCGTGTCGGAAGAACGCTGCACCATAGTATGGCTTCTGGTTCCTTGGGCCCAGGACATTCTGGACGCCATCGACAGCGGCGAAGTCAACCTTTCGGAATATGAACTGGATCAGTGGAGACTCATGCACATAGGCGCTCAGCCTGTACCGCCTAGTCTCATCAAACGCTGGAAGGAAGTGTTCCCGCACCACGATTACGACACTAACTATGGGCTTTCTGAGTCAATCGGTCCCGGCTGCGTACACCTCGGCGTCGAGAACATTCATAAAGTCGGAGCTATCGGCAAAGCCGGTTACGGATGGCATACCCGCATAGTCGGACCTGACAGACAGGACGTTCCTCAGGGAACCGTCGGCGAGCTGGCGGTCGCGGGTCCGGGAGTCATGGAGTGTTACTACAATGACCCTGAAGCTACAGCTGAAGTCATGGACGATCAGGGCTGGCTCTACACAGGCGACATGGCCGAGATGGACGAAGACGGATTCATCTACCTGGTCGACAGGAAGAAGGACGTCATAATCTCAGGCGGTGAGAATATTTATCCTGTACAGATTGAGGACTTCCTGCGCACAAATGACGACATCAAGGATGTCGCGGTAATCGGGCTTCCTGATCCTCGTCTTGGCGAGATCGCGGCTGCCATCATTGAACTCAAGGAAGGCCATGACGTATATGAGGAAGCCATTGAGGACTTCTGCGTCGAGCTGCCTCGGTACAAGCGTCCGCGCAAGATCATATTCGCTGATGTTCCGAGAAATCCTACAGGCAAAATCGAGAAACCTCTTCTCCGTAAGATGTATAACGCTGAAGGCATCGTCGCCAGAGAGAACGAGCTCGATAAATAAATTCATGCAAAGGCAATCTAAAAGCCCCGGCCGAGCCGGGGCTTTATTTATTGCTTTTGCGTTACGCTCTTACGCGAGTGCTGCTGTGATGATTGCCATCGTGTAAACTTCTTCAGCGTTGCAGCCTCTTGAGAGGTCGTTGATCGGAGCGTTGAGGCCCTGGAGTACAGGTCCGTAAGCGTCGAATCCGCCCAGTCTCTGAGCGATCTTGTATCCGATGTTTCCTGCGTTGATGTCAGGGAAGATGAATACGTTGGCCTGACCTGCAACCTTGGAATCCTTGCACTTGGTCTGAGCTACTACAGGTGATACTGAAGCGTCGAACTGGAGCTCGCCGTCGATGTCCAGTTCAGGAGCAGCTTCCTGAGCCAGCTTGGTTGCTTCTACCATCTTGTCTACATCTTCGCCGGCGCCTGAACCCTTTGTGGAGTATGAAAGCATTGCGACCTTAGGATCAACTCCGAAGATTTTTGCTGTCTTGGCGGATTCTACAGCGCACTCAGCGATTTCCTCTACTGAAGGCTTGATGTTGATAGCGCAGTCGCCCATTCCCAGAATCTCAGGAGCACTTCCGTCTTCGTGCTCTCTTACCATGATAAACACTGAAGATACGCTCTTGTTGCCAGGCTTTGTCTTGATCAGCTGCAGAGCCGGTCTTACAGTATCTGCTGTTGAATATGTTGCTCCGCCAAGAAGCGCATCCGCATAGCCCATCTTTACCAGCATTGTGCCGAAGTAGTTGCCCTTTGAGAGAGCAGCTCTACACTGTTCCTCGTCCATCTTGCCTTTTCTCAGCTCGACCATCTTGGCAACCATTTCTTCCATTCCTTCATATGTTGCAGGATCGAGTATTTCAAGTCCTTCTATATCGAAGCCGCCTGCCTTTGCGGCAGCCTGAACTTCTTCAACATTACCAACAAGGACTGGTGTCAGGAATCCGCCCTTCTTAAGTCTGTCGGCAGCTTCCAGAATTCTGGCATCAGGTCCTTCTGTAAAAACGATTTTTCTTGGGTTTGCTTTTAAGATCTCAATTAAATTTTCAAACATTTTCATCCGTTCCTTTCTGAATTGTCCATGATCAAAAATCATACACAGTTATTATACTACTGACACAAAAAAGAGCAAGTATGCACCTGCCCTTTTCGTTAAAAACTATGACCAGTATCCGCCGAAGCGAATCAGGAGATAGATAGTTGCGAGAATTATGGACATTATCATCATAGGCCCTCCTACCTTCAGGAAGTCTATGAATGTTATCGGGTAGCCCCTTCTTCCGGCAATACCGGTGAGAACTACGTTTGCCGAAGCTCCGATAATAGTTCCGTTGCCGCCGAAGCACGCGCCGATGGATACAGCCCACCACAGAGGCCATACATCGATTCCCTCGGATGCCATGGTCTGAATCAGCGGAATCAGTGTCGCTACGAACGGAATATTGTCCAGTACGGCGGAGCACAATGCCGATACCCACAGAATTACGATCATCAGGATTACGTAATGCGTACCCGTGGCGTTTATCATGCCCTCAGCCATCATGTGTATTATGCCAACCTTCTCAAGGCCGCCAACTACGATGAACAGGAAAGCGAAGACTACGATCGTCGGCCATTCAACATCATGGACAGTCTCTTCAACATCCTGCTTGCCGATCAGTATCATGAGCGCTGCGCATGACAGAGCGATGACACTCGTTTTAAGTCCCAGGTTATCGTGCAGAATGAATGCCAGAGCGACCAGGCAGATCATGACTATGCTCTTGTAGAAGAGAACCTGGTCCCTTATTTCCTTTTTCTCATCCATCTGCATTATCAGTTCCATCTTCTCAGGTGTGACTGTCAGGCCTTTGTGATAAAGGAATCTGAAACCGATAATCGTCGCGATCATGACTATGACGACAATCGGACCGTCATAGAGAATGAACTGCAGGAACGTGATATCAGCCGCGCTTCCCAGCATTATGTTAGGCGGGTCGCCTATCAGCGTCGCGGTGCCTCCCACGTTTGACGATATGATCTGAGTCATCAGGAACGGAATCGGATTGAGTTCCAGCGTTTTGCATATGCTGAATGTCATCGGTCCTATGAGGAGTACTGTTGTAACGTTGTCGAGGAACGCGGAGAGCACAGCCGTGATTATCATGAAATAGACCATGATTCTCCACGGATTGCCTTTCGCGATTCTTGCAGCTTTTACAGCTAGATACTCGAAGATTCCTGAATTCTTTACTACTGCGACGAACATCATCATTCCGATGAGTACGCCTATGGTGTTGAAATCGATGAATCCAAGCGCTTCTACCGGCTCAAGGATTCCGATAAGGATAAGAAGCATGGCGCCTATGAGCGCGCATGCCGCTCTGTGCAGTTTCTCTGATACTATTACCGCGATAACGGCGACAAAGATAGCCAGAGCGATTATTTGCGATGCAGTCATTTAAGTTACGCCTCCTACAAATTGTCATAATGACAGGGCATCTTGCATACAACATACAATATGCCCCACAAGAATTATACTCCTGCATCAAAAAAGAGCAAGTGCAAGACTTGCTCTTTTGTTGTTTTTTTGAAGCATTTCCGGCTCGCCTGCTGCAGATTAGCTCCAGTATCTTCCGAACAGAAGCAACAGGTAGATTGTAGCCAGAATGATCGACAGAAGCATCATCGGAGCGCCGATCTTCAGAAAGTCTATGAAGGTTATCGGATATCCCCTTCTGTTGGCTATGCCTGTAAGCACAACATTTGCTGACGCGCCGATAATCGTTCCGTTTCCTCCGAAGCAGGCTCCGATTGATACAGCCCACCAGAGCGGCCATACATCCAGTCCCGCTTCCTGCATTTGCTGAATCAGCGGAATGAGGGTTGCAACGAACGGAATGTTGTCCAGTACGGCTGAGCAGATTGCCGATACCCACAGAAGAACGATCATTAGAACCACGTAGTGTGTGCCGGTTGCGTCCATCAGAGATACTGCCAGCATGTGTATGAGTCCGACCTTCTCAAGTCCGCCAACCACAATGAACAGGAAGGCGAAGAATACGATTGTCGGCCATTCAACATCATGTACAGTCTCTTCAACATCCTGCTTGCCGATGAGAATCATCAGAGCGGCGCAGGAGAGAGCGATGACGCTTGTCTTGAGCTCGAGCGTGTCGTGAAGGATGAATGCCAGGGCGACCAGGCAGATCATGATGATGCTCTTGTAGAAGAGAACCTGATCTCTGATCTCAGCCTTTTCATCCATCTTCATTATCAGTTCCATCTTCTCAGGCGCTACTGAAAGCCCCTTCTTGTAGATGAACTTGAATGCGAATATGGTAGCGACCATTGTTATTACAACGATCGGTCCGTCATACAGTATGAACGAGATGAACGGAATATCGGCGGCGCTGCCTATCATGATGTTAGGCGGGTCACCTATAAGTGTTCCGGTTCCGCCTACGTTCGACGCAATGATCTGCGTCATCAGAAACGGAATCGGGTTAAGTTCAAGTGTCTTGCAGATGCTGAAGGTCATCGGACCTATGAGCAGTACTGTAGTAACATTGTCAAGGAACGCTGAGAGTACAGCCGTGATTATCATGAAGTAGACCATGATTTTCCACGGATTGCCCTTCGCTATCTTGGCCGATTTAACGGCGAGATACTCGAATATTCCGGAATTCTTGACCACCGCTACGAACATCATCATGCCGATGAGAACGCCGATGGTATTAAAGTCGATAAAGCCGAGAGCTTCGTGCGGTTCCAGTATTCCGATCAGTATCAGAAGTACGGCGCCGATAAGCGCGCAGGCTGCTCTGTGCAGTTTTTCGGATACAATTACCGCGATAACTGCCACAAAGATGGCTAATGCAATAATCTGCGATGCAGTCATGTAAAAATCCTCCCTAAAAACAGTCTGTTTGCGATTAAAGTTAAGTTAGTATCTCATAATAACCTGCCCCAGTCAACAAAAGCGGCCACTTTTGTGACCGCAATTATCGTTATTTTCTGCAAATTTGCATAGACCTGGGCTTCGGTTTTTCCGTTTAATTCTTATTCGCTCTGAGCAGTTTCAGAGTATTTATAACGCACAGCATAGCGACCCCGGTATCGGCGAATATGGCCAGCCATATGTTAGCGAATCCGATAAGTCCGAGAAGGATTACCGCCAGCTTGACTCCAAGCGCCAGTACTATGTTCTGTACGGCGACCGTTCCCGTTTTGCGCGCTATTCTCATGACCTGCGCAATCGCTCCGACATTGGAGTTCATGAACACAATGTCCGCTGACTCGATTGCCGCGTCAGCGCCTGAGCCCATGGCGGCTCCTACATCTGCGCCCGCAAGTACCGGCGCGTCGTTTATTCCGTCGCCGACGAACATTATCTCACCGTGCTTCTCTCTCAGATCGTTCAGTGCCGTCAGTTTCTCATCAGGCAAAAGCTCCGGTCTCACTTCGTCTATCCCTGCTTCCGCCGCAATCGCTTCAGCCCTGTCTCTCTTGTCCCCTGTCAGCATGGCCGTAACGAGCCCCATGCTCTTTATCTCTTTTACTGACGAAGCCGCGTCGTCCTTCAGCTCGTCGAATGACACTGTCTTCTTGTCAGTTGATACATCTCCGTTCACATCCAGAAGTCCTGTGTTTTCGACTATTCCCTTGGTCAGCGTGCCCGTCTTGTCCATGGCTACGATCTTTATCTTCCTGAGGCCTTCAAGGGACTTGCCGCTCTTGACCAGAATGCCTGCTCTGGACGCGGCGCCTACTCCCAGGAAGTACGCCAGCGGCACACTGATTACCAGCGCGCAAGGACAGCTTATTACGAGGAAGGTAATCGCCGTAACGATCCAGTACTTCCAGGAGGCGCCTATGATCAGCGGCGGAAGAACCGCTACCAGGAGCGCCAGCACGCACACGATCGGCGTGTATATTCTCGCGAATTTCGTGATGAACTTCTCTATTTCAGGCTTGTTCTCCGCAGCGTTCTCCACCGAGTTCAGAATCTTGGATACCATGGATTCAGCAAGCGGTGCGGTAACCTTAAGATAGAACTGTCCTCTCTGATTTATACAGCCTGATAAAATCTTCGTTCCTGCTTTTGCATGAACCGGCGTCGGCTCTCCGGTAACAGGAGAAGTATCGATTATTCCTTCTCCCCTTTCGACGATTCCGTCGAGCGGAATTCTGTCGCCCGGGTCAATCTGCAGGATGCTGCCGACCTCTATGTCCTCAGCCGGCATTTCATGTATATGCACGTGCTCATGTTCGTCGTGACCATGTTCGCCGTGGCATTCGTCATGGCAGTCAGCATCGTGGCAGTCACCGGAATGGACGAGTTTGACTGTCTCCGGTCTCATGTCGACGGCTTCTGCTATCTGGTCTCTGCTCCTGTCTACGGAGATGTCTTCGAACATTTCTCCGATGTTGTAGAACAGCATGACTCCCACAGCCTCCGTGAAATCACCGATGCAAAACGCCGCCAGCGTAGCTATGGACATGAGGAAGTTCTCATCGAACACCTCCCCATGTGATATGTTCTTAGCCGACCTCATCAGCACCTCATGGCCGAGGATCAGATACGCGGCTATACATACCGGAAGCACATACGCTCCCACCGTATGCTCAAGTACCAGCGCCGCGGCAAAGAGCACCGCGCCCGATATCATGCATATGACATCTTTTCTGTGCTCTTCCATGAAACTGTGATGCTCATGGGTGCGCAGGTCGCTGTAGTCCTTGTTGCAGCAGTCGCATCCGCAGCCGTGGTCATGGCCGTGGCCGTGTTCATGTTCGTGTTCACAGCAGCAGTCGTGATCGTGCTCATGTTCGTGTTCGTGATTGTGATTGTGTTCGCTCATCTTATTGCTCCTGTCTGCCTCATTCGTTCACATGGTCGAGCGCAATGTCAAGGATGTCTCTTACGTGCTCATCAGCAAGTGAGTAGTACGAATGCTTGCCAACCTTTTCAAACCTGACCAGATTGTTCTCCCTTAGGATTCTCAGCTGGTGACTCGTTGCTGATTTAGTCATGTTCATCAGAACCGCCAGATCGCAGACACACATTTCATGGCAGTTGAGCGCCGCCAGAATGTTCAGTCTCGTACTGTCGCCGAACACCTTGTAAAGTTTGGTCATCTTCGCAAGTTCATCTTCCGAAGCTATCTCTTTCTTTACGTGCTCTATTGACTCCTCGTGCACTACATTGCAGTCGCATGTGTTTTCATTTCTTCCCATAACAATCTCCTGCTCTTTCATCCATATGTCATTCAACTGACCACCACATCAGTTGAATACTCATTCAACTATCTCGACCTCATTATAGTTGAATGTCCATTCAACTGTCAACCCCTTTTTCATACCATTGTCAACAACTATTCTCCTTCTTCACTTTTTTGGTGCAAAACACTAACTCAAAACATCTTATTATTTCTACTCATTTGTTGACAAAAGAGCTCATATGCTAGCTGATTCTTTTGATTGCAAATAAAAAGTACAAAGGCGACTGCCGTATTCTCAGATACCGCGTCTCGCTTTTGTACTTTTAACTCAGAAGTGGCCTTACCAGTCCACTCTGGATTGCCTTATCACCTTGGATTACCCAATCACATCAAACATCGTATAGGAGCCGGGCTCTCCCGCTTCCTTGCGGGCGGCAAGATAAAGAATCGCGTCGCAGGCTCCGATGGCGTAGCAGCGCCAGTCGTAGGCGTCATGAGTGATTTGGAACATCTCACCCTGGCAGCCGAAGATGATGTGATGGCTGCTCGGAGTGTTGCCCGCGCGGATCGAATGGAACGTGATGTCATCGTATCCTCCCTCTTTCATTCCGGCGGCCATCTCTTCAGCAAACTCAATGGCGGTTCCGCTAGGCGCGTCCAGTTTGGTGTCCGAGTGGGCCTCTATAATCTCCATGCCCGCTTTGCCCTCAAGGAGTCTAGCCGCTTCACGAACCAGTTTCTTCATCACGGTTACCACGTAAGAGGTGTTGGCCGTCTGCATGAGAGCGATGGATTCCGAAGCTTTTGCAAAGGCTCCAAGCTGGCTGTCGGAAAAGCCTGTCGTGCCGCAGAGATACGCTTTGCCATGAGCAACGCACTTTTCGAGAACGTTCATGCTCAACTCGATTCTTGAGTAGTCGACGACCACGTCGCACTTATCTATGAGAATACGCGCGCCGTTTGCGTCAGGAGCGCCCGTATCCGCCTCGATGTCGTCATATACAAGCGCGCCTATGTCACTGCCAAGACCGCAGACATGTCCCGCGTCTTTTCCTATGTAATCGCTGCCGGGCGTTCCCACGCATCCGACGACTTCAATATCCTTGTGCTTGAATGCTTCCTGGACAATCAGACTGTCCATGGCGCCGCGCGGCGCTGTAATAACTACCTTAACCATGCAAAAGCCTCCTTACTCTTCATGTTTCATCACTGTTCGTGTGTTTGCTCTCTATCTGCGACCTCAAAGAACTTCTCCAGTTCCCTGAGTATTCCCTGCGTATAATCTCCTGAAGCCGGACGGCCAGCTTCGCCTGTGCGGACTGAGGACGTCAGTCTTATGAATGGCCTGGCTCCGCCGTTGAACCGTATCCGTTCGCCGTACTCGCTCACAAGATTCGGCACGACGTCCGGGCCGAACCGAACGTCCGGAACCAGCGAGAACTTGATCTTATATCCGGACTGAGATATCTCGGTAATTCCGAGCCTCTTAGCCTTTGCGCGAATGACTGCTATGCGAAGCAGGTTGTGGGTCTGCAGCGGCGGATCTCCGAACCTGTCTATGAACTCGTCCATGAGATCCATGGCATCCGCGTCCGTGCCGATCATAGCAATCTTTTTGTACATCTGCAGTTTCAGTACCTCGTCATCGATGTACCGCTCAGGTATAATCGCCTGAACAGGCAGATTGATAGCCGTTACCTCTGCCTCGGCATCCTTTTTCCTGTCAGCTGTCCCTGTCTCGTCCATGGCATCCTGCATCGCGTCATCCAGAAGCTTGCAATACAGTTCGTAACCTATGTCCAGCATGTGTCCCGACTGTTCCCTGCCGAGAATATTGCCGGCTCCCCGAAGTTCCAGGTCTCTCATTGCGATTTTGAACCCCGAACCGAATTCTGTAAAATCACGTATTGCCTTGAGACGCTTTTCAGCGATTTCGGACAGGACTTTGTCCTTTCTGTACATCAGGTATGTATAGGCGATCCTGCCCGCGCGTCCGACACGTCCTCGAAGCTGGTATAGCTGCGCGAGTCCGAATCTGTCCGCGTCGAGTATAATCATAGTATTGACGTTAGGAATATCTGTTCCGGACTCAATTATGGTCGTAGATACGAGTATGTCGTACTCTCCCGCCGCAAAGTCCATGATGACGTTTTCCAGCTCTGTCTCTTTCATCCTGCCGTGCCCGACGGTTATGCTGGCGTTCGGAACCAGTTCCTGAATCGTCGAAGCCACGCGGTTTATTGATTCCACCCTGTTGCTCAGGATGTACACCTGCCCACCTCTGGCAAGTTCCTTTTCGATGGCTTCCCTGATGAGGAAGGAATCCTCCTCCATCACATATGTCTGAACAGGATAGCGCCCTTCTGGCGGTTCCTCTATGGTGCTCATGTCCTTCATGCCGGACAGTGACATGTGCAGAGTTCTCGGGATAGGCGTCGCCGAAAGAGTAAGCACGTCCACATTTTCCCGCAGCTGCTTTATCTTCTCCTTGTGGCGTACACCAAACCTCTGCTCTTCATCTATTACGAGAAGCCCCAGATCGGTAAACTTTATGTCAGGCGAAAGAAGTCTGTGGGTGCCTATTACAAGGTCCACATCGCCCTTAGCTATGTCTTTCGCTATCTTTTTCTGTTGGGCTGGTGTTCTGAACCGGGAAAGCATCTCCACCCTTACAGGGAACTTCTCAAACCTCTCCTTAAGAGTGTAGTAATGCTGATTCGCTAGTATTGTCGTCGGAACCAGAACCGCCGCCTGCTTGCCCTCAATTACGCATTTGAACATGGCCCTCGCCGCCACTTCGGTCTTTCCAAAGCCGACGTCGCCGCAAAGCAGCCTGTCCATCGGATAAGGCTTTTCCATATCCGCCTTGATTTCCTCAATGCAGCGCAGCTGATCATCGGTCTCCGTGTAAGGGAAGCTGTCCTCGAACTCCTTCTGCCAGACAGTATCTTCTGCAAAAGCATACCCGCTGCTGTTGCGTCTGACATTGGCGACTCTTATGAGTTCTTCAGCAAGGTCTGAAACAGCTGCCTGCGCCTTGGCCTTTGTGGCCTTCCATTCGCTTCCGGACAGCTTGTTCAGCCTCGGTGAAACCCCGTCTCCGCCGATATACTTCTGCAGACTGTCAAGCTGGTCAACAGGTATGTACAGCATGTCAGTTCCGGCGTATTCAACACGCAGGAAATCCTGCTTCATGCCCTGTACAACCAACTGTTCAAGGCCTGCGAACTTGCCGATGCCGTGACTTTCGTGGACTACATAATCCCCTTTCTGTACATCAGCAAAACTTTTAATTGGATTGCCGCTTCTGGTGGATTTCGGACGTTTTTTGGTCTTTCTGCTTCCTCCGAATATGTCGCCTTCCCAGATGTAGCAGATTTTTCTGTCCGTCAGTTCCATTCCCGCCGACAGACTGCCGTTCTCTACGCTTACATGTCCCGCTTCATATCTTCCCGGAAGCGTTCTCTCATTGAAATCCTCATGCTGTATGAATTCCAGCATGTTCTTCCGCCGCTCTTCCGTGCTGCAGACGATCCGGATATCGAAGCCTCTGGCTATGTACCCTTCTATGTCCCCCTTCAGCTGGTCCATGTGACCGTCATACTGAGGCATCTGCCTTGTCTGCACCTGCCGAAGCTCAGTCAGAAACGGGCTTTCCGCCGTATCCCTGCCGCCTCTGATTGTCATTACAAAAGGTGTGAATATGGTGCAGTCAAGATCCCGTTCGGGAACTGTTTCATATAATTTGAAGAAATCATCCGGGCCAGAGAGCGCGGCGAAGTCTTCCTTTATCCCTCTGCCGCTCTCAAGGAGTTCCAGTATTTCGTAATTATTCTCTTTTTCGGCCGCTTCAAGGGTCTCCAGTATCCTGGAAGGATCATCAACGATGATCTGCGGATCGTCCATGTAGTCCCAGATATACGCCGTCTCGTCATAAAAGTATCCCAGGAATTTCTCGAGATACTGAAGATTTATCATGTCCTCCGTGTACTCGAGAAGCTGGTCTCTCCGCTTAATCAGAGCTGCCTCAAGATCGGTGCCTCCGCTTGTTTCACCCTTGCCTGCATCGTCCTTGGCTTTAAGACGTTTAATCGCCCTGTCATAGGCCCTTTTTATGCGTCCTGAAGCCTTTGAGAACACTTCAGGATCCCTCGCTATCTGTGAACACTGGTAGACAGTCAGACTCTTGAGATTCTCTACTGAACGCTGGGTCTCTATGTCAAAAGCCCTTATCGAGTCTATTTCAGTATCAAACAGCTCTATCCTGTACGGATCCTCGCCTTCAGGGGTGAAGATGTCGATTATGCCGCCCCTCATGCTGTACTCGCCTCTGGCCTCGACCATTGAAACCCTCTCGTATCCCAGAAGTGCCAGTCGGCCGCGAAGCCATGCCAGATCAACATCCTGACCCATGACTAGCTCGATCACGTTCTCTGTGAACAACTCTTTCGGCGGCATTTTCCTGACCGCTCCGGTTACAGGCGCTATGACAGTACATCTTTCTCCGCCGGCAATGGCCTTCAGCACGCGCATGCGCTCAAGAAGCGTCTCGTTGCTCTTTGCCTCATAGGCGATGGCGCTGTCCTCCTCAGGAGGCAGGATGTATATCTGTTCGTCTCCATTAAAAAAAGAAAGGTCTGTCTGAAGCCGCCGCGCCCTGTTTAGTGTGGGTACCACGATCAGACACTGACCATCTCTTTCCTGTCTTGATTCAGCTATGAACGGCGCGATGCGTCCCTCGGATGCACCGGCTATGTTAATCATTTTCATGCTTTTTGCCTGTATTGAACTTGTTCATCGCTATGTCAATACCGTCGGTTATGATGCACTCCAGCGCATCAGCCGCGTTCTTTATGGTCTCTGACAGAATCTTTGCTTCCTTATCCGTTACCTGTCCGGTTACAAAGTCCTTCCAGTCATCCTCCGCAGGTGAACCTATGCCTATGCGGATGCGCGGGAATTCATCGGACTGAAGCTGGTAGATTACCGACTTCATGCCGTTGTGACTTCCTGAGCTGCCCTTCTTTCTGATGCGCAGTGCTCCTGTCTCCAGATCCATGTCATCGTAGATGACGATGAGATTCTCCATGGGAACGTCATAGTAATTCACAACCTCACGCAGAGATTCGCCGCTCAGGTTCATATACGTCTGAGGTTTGACTACAAGCACCTTCTCGCCGCCTATGCGGCCCTCACCTACGAGAGCCTTGTGCTTTATCCTGCGTACGTCAATTCCATGGGCGGCCGCGAATACATCCGCGACCATGAATCCCATGTTGTGACGGGTTTTTTCATATTGTCTGCCCGGATTCCCCAGGCCGGCTATTACATACATCTAGAATCTGTTACCTTCGAATATCTTGCTGATGGACTCGTTGCAGTGAATTCTCGTCAGAGCCTCAGCAAATACCGGACCGACGGAAATCACTTTGATCTTGTCCAGCATCTTCTCTTCCGGAATCGGCATTGTGTTAAGAAGAACCAGTTCTTCTATCGCGGATGCTTCAATACGCTCAATTGCCGGGCCTGAGAGAACAGCATGGGTAGCGCAGGCTCTGACGCTCTTAGCGCCCATGTCCTTCAGGGCGTTGGCCGCGTTCGTGATTGTTCCGGCTGTATCGATCATGTCGTCCAGAAGAACGCAGTTCTTTCCTTCTATGTCACCGATGATGTTCATGATCTCGCTTACATTCGGCTTAGGACGTCTCTTGTCCACTATGGCTATAGGACAGTTGAGAGGTTCCGCCATGTTTCTTACCCTCGGCACGCTGCCGTGGTCCGGAGATACGATGACGAGATTTTCAAGGTTCTGCTTTCTGTAGTAATCTGTGAGGAGTGGCTGGCCAATAAGATGATCCACCGGGATAGTGAAGAATCCCTGGATCTGCGCTGCGTGCAGGTCCATGGTGATGATTCTGTCCGCTCCCGCCTTTACGATCATGTCGGCAACGAGCTTTGCAGTGATCGGATCTCTTGCCTTTGCCTTACGGTCCTGACGGGCGTATCCGTAATACGGCACGACAGCTGTGATTCTTCCTGCAGAGGCTCTTCTCATGGCGTCGATTGTAATGAGAAGTTCCATTAGATTGTCGTTTACAGGAATGGATGTGGACTGGATTACAAAGCAGTCAACGCCTCTGACTGTCTCTCCCAGATTCACACACGTCTCTCCGTCGCTGAACTGTTTGACCTCCAGATTACCAAGGGGCTTCCCCATGATACCTGCGATCTCTTCTGCCAGCTCCGGATGGGAATTGCAAGCAAAAACCTTGTAGCTTGAAAATAAGCTGTTCTTCATCATCTGACCCTCTCCTTCCTAGTCTTCGATCCTCTTGTATTCTCTTTCTCTTTCCTTAGTCTTTCCTATTGTTTCAATTCTGGCAGCATCCATGTCCAGAATCATTTCACCTACTTTGTATATGTCTCCCGCGCCCATGGTGAGCACCAGATCCCCCGGCTCCGCCCTGTCGTACACGAAGCTGGCAATGTCCTCGAAATCCTCAATGAAGAAAACGTGCTTCGAAGGATTGTGCTCCAGGATCTTATCCATCATTATCTTTGAGCTGATCTTGTATATGTTCTTCTCTCTTGCCGCGTATATCTCCGCGAGCACAATCTCATCCGCGTTGTCAAACGCCTCGCCGAACTCGTCGATGAGAGCCACCGTTCTCGTGTACGTATGCGGCTGGAAGAGGCACCACAGGGTGTTGTGCTTCATGTTTCTGATAGCTGCAAGAGTCGCTTTGATTTCCGTAGGATGGTGCGCGTAGTCGTCTATGATCTTTACGCCGGTGCTGGTCCTTCCCAGTATGTCGAACCTCCTGTGGGTTCCGTGATACTGTTCGAGAGTCTTCACGATGTCTTCAACTTCTACTCCCATTATGTGCGTACATGCAAAGGCAGCAAGAGCGTTCAGTATGTTATGCTCTCCCGGAACGCTCAGTTTCATGGTGCAAAGCTCGCGTCCTTCGTGAATTACATTGAAACGAGGCATTCCGTCAGTATCGAAGTGTATGTTGCTCGCGGAATAATCACAGCCCTGAGCTATGCCGAAAGTGACGACATTCGGAAGTCCTTCAGTCGCGTAACGCACGTATACGTTTGAATCATAGGCAATAACAACTCCGTCCTTCGGAACTAGCTTGGCGAACTTCTCAAAAGATCTGGCAATGTGCTCAACATTTTTGAAGTAGTCCAGATGATCTGAATCGATGTTGAGTATTATCTCGATGTTAGGTCTGAGTTCCAGGAAGCTGTCCTGGTACTCGCAGGCCTCAGTAACGAAATAATCCTTGCCGCCGACATAGCAGTTGCCGCCTATCTCATCGAGATTTCCTCCTACGAGAATTGTCGGTTCCTTCTTCGCGTTCTTCAGTATGAGGGATACCATGGAAGTTGTTGTCGTCTTTCCGTGGGTACCCGATATGGCTATGCTGTTGTTGTACTCGCCCATTAGCGCTCCCAAAGCCTGGGCTCTGGTGATTGCGGGTATGCCCAGCTCTCTGGCTCTGGCGAGTTCAGGATTGTCATCACCTACAGCGACTGTATAGACGACAAGATCCACATCCTCTACGTTCTTGGCTCTGTGGCCAAGGAATATCTTCGCTCCCTGCTCAAGCAGTTTTTCTGTTATGTCACTTTCTCTCATGTCCGAGCCGGAAACCTCATATCCTCTGGACATGAAAATCTCGGCAACGGCAGACAAACCAATGCCGCCTATGCCTATGCAGTGAATTTTTCTATATTCAGATAGATTAATCATTTAAGTCCCCCTATTTTCGCATTTTTAAGTATACCATAAATGCACAGTTTTATACATAAAAGTAATATCATAATGGGCGGCGAATTATTAATTAATTCGTTTTTAATTGTCAGATTTTTTGCATAATTGCTTGTTTTTTCATTAATCCGCGTTTATACTAACTGTATGTTATTGATAAAAGGGGTATGAAAGGCGGTATTACGATGAACATTACAGACGTTCGAATCCGCAAGGTTAGTGATGAAGGCAAAATGAAAGCCGTTGTATCCATAACTTTTGATGACGAGTTTGTCGTTCATGACATCAAGATCATTGAAGGACAGAACGGTTTGTTCATCGCGATGCCTAGCAGGAAAATGGGAGAAGGCGATTTCAGAGATATCGCCCACCCGCTGGTCTCTGAAACCAGAAACAAAATCAGAGATGCCATCTTTGAGGAGTATGACAAGGTGCTGGCAGAAAAAGTTGCTGAAGAACCAGCTTCGCCGGCAGAAGAATAACATGACCATTAGTTCAATTGTGGTATAGCAAAAGGAGCCTTTGCGGCTCCTTTTTCATTGCTCTTTTTTTCTTCTATTGTCTGTCGAAGTACTTTTTACCGCCGTCCGGACAGAAGTATGTCCGTATGTAGCCATCAGTAGAGAGCACAACAAATTCATTTGTTGCTTCTACATAGTAGACCGTGTCGCCGTCTTCCTTCTCAGTTTTCGTCAGAGCGTCCGGGTTGGCTATCACTGCGTTGGCTGCCGCCAGATACTCTTCCGGCGACGCAAAGCCCATGTCTCTTCCATGCTTCTTGTAGTGATCCTGCAGCCTGTCGTTGTACCTGAAAGTGTATGTGACCTTGCCGGCCTGAGTCGCTGTCTCCGCAGTCTGAGTAGTGGTCTCTGTTGTCTGTACTGTGGCCTCAGTCGTCTGGGTTGTGGTTTCCGCAGCCTGTTCCTGCGGCTCTTCGCCGCGGTTGCACCCGAACACAAGAATCAGTACGGCCAGGATGATCAATATTAAAACCACCAGACCCTTTCGGCCTGTCTTTGCGTTATTCTGATTCTTCATTGTACTTCCTTATGGCGTCGTTCAGGCAGAGCGTATTGGCGCCGCCGGCCAAATCGGGCTCGCGCCTCTGGACAGGGTCGTCCTCCCATCCGCATACAGGGCAGATCTCGTAAGCGTCCTTCTCCTCGAAGTAGTGGCGTCCGCAGCACGGGCAAAGCCTTTCTTCGTCTTTGATATCGGTGTGTTTTTCGTACATTCAACAGCCTCCCGGCAGATTCTGCTACAGAAGCGCCATTATGCTTTCCTTAGGCTGGAATCCCATTGTCTGGTTTACGGCTTCACCGTTCTTGAACATGATCATCGTCGGGATGCTGGTGATTCCGAACTGAAACGCGAGTTCCCTCTCCTCATCGACATTTACTTTGCCGACCTTGATCTTTCCTTCATTCTCCTCGGCGATTTCCGCGATAGTCGGCGCCAACATCTGGCAAGGACCGCACCATGTCGCCCAGAAATCCACCAGAACAGGGATATCTGATTCCAGAACTTCCTTCTGGAAGTTGTCTTTTGTTATTGTTAATTCTGCCATTTTGTTTCCCCTTTCTCATAACATATAACTTACATATACGCTACCATAGTGTTGTGCCGCAGGCAAGTAGCATTATTCGCAATTTGTCCATGCTTCTGCAACAGTTTTTTCATATTCCCCTTATCAGCTCAGTCAAACTTCTTTGCCTCCTTGCGTTTTCCGGTGATCTGCTCTACATCCAGCGCGAACACACAGGTCCTTGGAAGCGCTGCTGGATTGAACGGGGCTTCACTGTCTCCATGATAATGCGCCATCATCTGCTTCAGCGCATGCATCTTCGCATCATCGCTCAGAATCCGGATTCTGCCCTTGCCCATGATACTCTCGTAGTTCATGGTGCAGTATCCGCGTTCCTTCACGTACTGCAGTTCATGGCTGCGTTCCATCTCGAAAGCCGCCCGGTCATCCCGCCGGATCAGATCCAGCTTATGACCCTCCATGGCGCCGTGAAAGTACAGGCGAATCTTCCCGTCTGTGACCTCCATACCGAAATTCAACGGAATCACATAGGGAAATCCATCTTCACCATTCAATCCCAGACGGCACACGTCACATCCACGCATGACCTCGATGATCTCTACCGGTTCCGTTATCTCGCGATTCTTCTGTCTCATCTCTCCCCCTCCAATTAAAGAGTTTCGTTGGCAACTCCCAATTTGCATGAACTAACTTTATCATAAAACTGTCAAAATCAAAAGAATTGTCATTATGACAAGAATTACAGACTTCGCATCATATGCTATCTTGTTCGCTTCCATCATCCCGCCTCCTACAGATGATACTGCTTTGTGAAACTCTCCAGTTCGTACAGAAGATCCCCGGAGAATTCCAGAATGGTTTCACCTGCCTTTTTCATTACGAAATCGCCGATCGCCGCGTATCTGCTGTACTTAGTGTCCACTCCCTTGGCGTCGAACATTGCCTTGAGCGGATCCGGTGCCATGGCGTAGTGGTCGGTGTATACGAACTCCTTGCCCGCCGTCAGAGTATATTCTACAGTCACATCGTCCTTGATGAATGTGTACTTTGAAACCTTCGGATAAGTTCTGCCGCATTGTTCGTGCACAAGCATCTCTGGAATCTCCACTCTGCAGGTTTCGGTATCCGTGTTATCAAAGATGATCCTGCCTTCCTTATCCTGAATGAAGAAGATCGGGATGCGACGGTAGTCATTTGCCGCAGGCGCAACACAGTCGAACAGAACCATTGTGAAATCGTCCGTTTGCTGTCTTGCCCACACCCACTGGTTCCAGAAGAAGAATGTCTGAATGCTCGGCCACTGGTGATCATGATAACCTGTACCTTTGATCTCATATTCCTTGCCGTCAACTGTGATCGCACCGGTCACATCGCCTCTGGGAACAGCACAGAGCCATGTGAAAAACTGATTTGTTTCCTCATTCAGTACATAGCCGATTCCCGGTCTCCAGGGGCTGGAGGTGCTCTTCAGGGTGACGTCGATTTTTGTTCCTTCATCTCCGTTGATCAGCACACGATATGTTTCAAGATCTCCTTCAAAATGATTGTCTCCCAGTCTCACATCGCATTTTCCCTTGCTTACCTGTGTGTCCTCATCCCTGAACATCATAAAGTGGTTCTTGACTGTTCCGTCCGGCATCTGGATGTTGAAATACACAAACGGGTTATATCCCTTTCCGCTTGCTCCGGTGAGAACCTGGTAGAGGGAGAAGTTGACCCCGATTTTGATGCCGTCTTCGGTATCACAGTCGAAGTACCACCATTCGAGGCAGCCCTGATTTCCACTGTTTCTTTCCCCTTCTTCCCAAACTTCTACATGATCTCTATTGATATTTGCCTTTGCATAATCTTCCGGTCTGTTCATGACTCTGATCGATTCCATTTTCGAACCTCCAATATTTAATTGACACTCATAAAATATTTGTTTACAATATAAATAGTATCCGGTTTATAAAAAAAGAGAAGACATGAGTGTCCTCTCTTCGTCAATTATTATACATTTGAAGGGAAATCGTCAATTATGTCCGGTACCGATCTCAGAATACAGAAGACCTATATGGCCCTGACCCGTGAATTCATTGAGCTTCTGAAAGTCAAAAGCTTCGAACAGATCACCGTCAAAGAACTCTGTGACGCGGCGATGGTCAGGACCGCTACTTTTTATAACCATTTTTCCGATAAGTACGAGTTTGCGGATTTTGTGATCCGCGATGTCCTGCAGCGCTATCACAAAGATGAAAAAAGAACGAAGGAACTCTCGGGACCGGAATACTATGAGCGGCTTCTCGATGACGCTTTCACTCTGCTGGAAAGCAATACGGATCTCATACGCTCACTTGCTTCCGACTCCATGTTGTGGTCTATTTCCGAAGTGATTCGAAGCAGTGTACATGACGAACTGCTGGATCACCTGACTCAGGATCAGAAATCCGGTCGAGATCTTGCCGCGCAGCCGGAACTGCTCACCGAATTTATCATCGGCGCATTGGAACAGGTTGTCAGATGGTGGTTTACAGCTCCGGAGCCCATCCTGCCGGAGGCTCTGAAGAAACAGATGTTAGGCAGCATTCTTCGTCTGGTTGCTTGACCGAAATGACAGATTATTGTTTTCCACATCACCGATACGGTTTGTCGTTGGGATGTGGGCAATCATTTCTTCACCACGATAGTCAGCATGACCAGATCTTCCTCTCCGATATTGATGATAATGTCATTGATTCTATCTTGTTGAAATCTATCTGCAATAAATCCACCTCCACAACTGCCTATGCATTATTCTCAAACAGCACACTCCTTCTTTGCTATATTCACGACTTAGCCAAGTCCTGGCGTCAATGACAAAGCTCCGGGGATTTCTCCTCGGAGCCTTGATCTTGGCTAGGGTATCTCAATTTGGTTTTCAAGAACTACTGTAATTTCAATGGTTTCAGCGTTTTAATTCTGTGATTCCCCTAATTTGTCTCCTATTTCAGGTTCTTAAGAGTTCCTGTTGGAACTTGTGTGACACTTATTCATACAAATCCGGTTCCATGATTTCTTTGTAAAAACCTTTATGGCATTCATCAATAAAGCCAAATACCTCACTGGCTACTCTTTCGGGACTGTCAAGTTCCATCAGGTGTTTTTCTCCGTTAAGAATGGTGGTTCTGGCTCCGCGGGTATTCATGATGCCGTAAATATTGCTTTCATAATAATCCTGGAATACCGGATCATCGTTAGCAAAACAGTAGCCGACCGGAATCGTCATGTTCTTCAGAAACTCATCACATTCTTCAATACTGTTCCATATTTTCTCCGGTGCTGCAGCATACAACGGTACAATTGGAGACTGTGCCGAATCACCAATCGAAGCCATTTCTTCCATCTTCTTCGGCAAACCGGATTTTGGTTTACGAAGTGCCATCGACATCATTGTATCAAGCCCCTTCGACATCGCCTCGAACCATGTATTGGATGTTTGACCTTTGATATGCGGCATCATGTAGAAAGATGCGAAACAATCCAACATCTCCGGATGCTCCTTGGCAATATACCAGCCCGGCACGGTTCCATGACATTTCCCGAAATAGATGAATTTCTCAATACCCATTGCGCAGGCGAAATCGTATAAATCTTTTCCCCACTGGCGAGCCCAGTTGACAGACCCATCTGGATTTAGTTCCTCCGCTGGTCCGTCAAATCGCATGACGACGCCGTAAACATGATATCTCTGTGCCAGAAGTTCCACGATTGGCATCGCCGTGTGAAAATAGAATGCTCCAGTGAGCAACACCTCTTTATGTTCAGCACCGCGTTCGCAATAGGTCAGTTCCGTTCCTGTTTCCAGAAGCAATCCTTTCGCTTCTCCCTTTATTTTATTTGCTTCCATTTCTGATTCTCCTTTCAATCAATCCAACATGTGTTGTATTTCTCCCTTGACTGCAGTATACTTGAGTCAAAATAAATAACAACCATTAATCAAATCACATCTGTTGCTTAACCAACATGAAGTTCTTGAATGTTGGATAACTCTTTAAAAAAAGGAAACCAGGAACATGGATATGATAAAAGCCGACCTGCGGATCACCAAAACAAAAGCTGCGATCCGGTCAGCATTTCTGAAATTGCTGGCGCAAAAGGGCTTCCCCAAACTGACCGTAAAGGACATTATCCAGGAAGCGCAAATCAACAGGAGTACCTTTTATGCCCACTACACAGACAAATACGATCTGTTGAACTGTGTCGAGCAGGAACTGCTGGACAATCTCAATACCGCGGAGCTCAGCGACGGCCTCATCAAAAGTGACGGAAGCCAAACTATCCTGGAATCAGTACTCAGTAGTAGAGCCCGGCTCCTTAAGGATAATGGACAGCTTTTCGCGCTTCTTATGAGTGAAAATGGAGATCCTGCCTTTGCAGATAAACTTGGAGAATCCATCTACCGGATATGGACATCCTCAGATCTGCGCGGAAGATTTGTTCTGCCTGACAACTATGCTATGGCAGCGCTGATCGGCATCCTCTCGGGAATCCTGAACGAATGGGTCCGCGGTGGGTTTAAGGAGACTCCAGATGAACTGGCTTCAATAGTCGTCAGCCTTATTGGCGCTCTGCCAAAACAGCTAGTGAGTTTATAACCGATACGATATTACTGACTTTTCATCGAAAATCGGTGCCACCCGTAAAACGGGTGGTTCGAACCGGGGCTATAAGCCCCTGACACTGACCCGCGCCTAAAGACGCGGGTTTCACTTCGTTCAAGCCTCAGTGTCGTTGTCTCTTTGGCAAGCCCCTAAAGGGGCTCTC
>JAFRCM010000017.1 GCA_017404365.1 Bacillota bacterium | reverse complement strand
GGCAATCCTAAATGCCAAAAAATCGCTTACTATAGGCTCTCATGTTGCCATGATTTTGTGTTATAATGACTATGTATTTTTGCGAGAAAAATGCTGACGAGGAAAATCAATGACATTACTTAAGATACTATTTCTTATTCTGATAATAATACCGTTTGCGCTGTTCCTGCTATACATCATCGACAAGCTGATGGATGACATGCCGTCCAGAAGTGAGATCGAAGCCGAGAGGAGCGCTGTTGAGAGGCGCAGAAGGCGCGCTGCCGCGGAAAGAAGCAGGAGCACCAGAGAAAGCAGGGAAGGCAGAGAAAGAAGGGAAGGCAGAGAAAGCAGAAGCCGCAGCCGCAGCACATCCCACAGGAGCAGAAACAGAAGGCGCAGCAGTAAAAGCAGAAGCAAGAGCAGAAGTAAAGAAAGAACATAATAGTGAACAGAGGATTTTTTATTACATTTGAAGGAGGAGACGGCTCGGGAAAGTCAACTCAGATCAGCATCCTCAAGGAGAGCCTGATCGAAAAAGGGTATGACGTCATACTGACGAGAGAGCCGGGGGGAACGGATATCAGCGAGAAGATCAGAGAACTGATTCTGGATCCTGAAAACGGCGAGATGGAGGATATCACCGAGGCCTATCTGTACGCGGCAGCGAGGGCGCAGCTCGTGCGCCAGCTAATTAAGCCTGCCCTTGAAGAGGGCAAGGTCGTCATATGCGACAGGTTCGTCGATTCCAGCATAGCTTATCAGGGCTTCGGAAGGGGCCTTGGCGATGCTGTAGGCGTCATAAATACCTACGCGGTGGATGACTGCATGCCGGATCTTACAATACTGCTGAAGCTGGACCCTGAGAGGGGAAGCAGCAGGATAGCCGGCAGGGAGCACGACAGGATCGAGCAGGCCTCCGATGATTTCCACAGAAAGGTCTACGAAGGATACCTGAAGCTTGAGGAAAAGTATCCCGACAGGATTCTTGGAGTCGACGCATCCGGCACCATACAGGAAATCGCTGACGAAATCTCCCGCAGGGTAGACGAGATCATGGAGCGCTGATCAGAATATGATACTCGATACAGGCAGGGAAAACTCAAAACTGAAGGACAGACTTGAGAGAATCGTACGCGAAAGCAGGGTATCACACGCTTATATCTTCGAAGGACCGTCCAACATAGATAAGGAGGCCTTTGCAAGAGGGTTCATAAAGGGCGTTCTGTGTCCGAAGGATCTGGGTGAGAACTGCGGCGATTGCAGCATATGCAGCAAGGTCGACCACGGCAACCACGAAGACATAACATACTTCAGAAAGGACGGGCTATCAGTCAAGGACGCGGCTATAGAAGCTCTCCAGGAGAAGATAAAGGTAAGGCCTGTGGGCGATCGCAACATCATGGTAATATGCGACAGCGATACCATGACTGCAAAGGCCCAGAACAGTCTGCTGAAAACCCTTGAGGAGCCGCCCGGTGACGCGCTCATAATACTCCTTTCGGAGAACATGGAGAATCTGGCTCCGACAATACTCTCACGGTGCGTCAAGTTCAGAATCGACGCCCAGCCGGAGACTGCCGAGGACGAAGAAGCCGGGAAGCTGGTCGAGATGGCCCTTTCGGGATGCAGATTCCACGAGCTCGTGCACGAGGCGGGCGACAGCCTGCGCGACAGGGCGAAGGCGTGGATGCTTTTGGATTCCATGGAGAGGATATACAGAAATCTGGCCGTGGAGAAGAGTGACGGCGTAAGAACATATAAAATAGAAGATATCTGCAGATATGTGGATAGCATAGAGGAAGCCAGAGTGAGGCTCAAGAGGAAGATGTCGGCGGAATACGCCATGAAGGAGCTTCTGCTGGCAATAACGGAATAAACAGGAAGGAATGAAATGACAGACGTTGTAGGCGTTAAATTCAAGGAAGTAGGTAAGATGTACTACTTCGCTCCGGGCGACAACAAGCTCAGCATCGGAGACAATGTTATAGTTGAGACAGCCAGAGGGCTGGAATTCGGTACGATATGCAGAGAAAAGACCAGCGTCGATGAATCGGAACTGGTGGCTCCGCTCAAGAACATAATAAGGATAGCGACTGACGCTGACAGGCAGAAGCACGCCGAGAATCTTGCCAAGAAGGATGATGCTCTGCGTATCTGCCAGGAGAAGATAGACGCTCACGGACTTGAGAAGAAGCTCATAGACGTGGAGTACACCTTTGACAACAGTAAGGTCGTATTTTACTTCACTGCCGACGGAAGAGTGGACTTCAGAGAGCTGGTCAAGGATCTCGCCTCAGTATTCAGAATGAGAATCGAGCTCAGACAGATCGGCGTCAGGGACGAGGCCAAGATGATAGGCGGAGTAGGAAGCTGCGGAAGAGGCCTTTGCTGCAACACGTGGCTCAGGGACTTCGAGCCGGTTTCGATAAAGATGGCAAAGGTGCAGAATCTGTCGCTTAACCCTACCAAGATCTCTGGAATCTGCGGCAGGCTCATGTGCTGTTTGAAGTATGAAAACGACATATACAATGAACTCAAGAAGGGCATGCCTAACGTGGGCGAACGCGTCAGAACTCCTGACGGAATCGCTGTTGTAACCGACGTGAACATCCTGGAGAGTCTCGTGAAGACCAGACTGGTCCTCGAGGAGGCGTCCGCTGAGAACGACAACGAGGAAAAGCTCAGCACAGAGTTCTATTCATACGGAAAAGATGAGATAAAGCGTCTCGGCAAGAAGAACAGGAAGGGCGGCGGCAAGAACAAAGAACGCAGAGAAGACGAATTTACCGGTCTCGATGCAGAGCAGATCAAAGAGATCGAGAAACTCATGAAAGACTGATGGATGGGCTGACGAAGAACAATTCCATGGAAAGTCTGGAAGACATCGGATTCGGCGGACTGAAGCTGCTGCAGAGCGAGGACGGATTCAGGTTCGGAATCGACGCGGTGCTGCTTGCTGATTTTGCCTGCAGAATCTGCCCGGACGCCGGGAGCGTCGTTGATCTGGGTACTGGTAACGGCGCTGTGGCTTTCATAATGGGCCACAAAAATGAGAAGTGCAGCCTTATAGGCATAGACGTACAGGCAAAGGCAATAGAACTGGCCCGCAGAAGCTGCGCCATGAACGGCCTGGACGATAGAATGGATTTCATTCGGTGCGACGCGGCAGAGCTGGCTGATGTGATGCCTCAGCTGAGAGGCACTGCGGACGTCGTTGTATCGAATCCGCCGTACGTAGCCAGAGGAGCCGGACTTATCAACGACGGGGACAGCAGGTTCATATCACGTCAGGAGACTACAGCGGGCATGGAAGAGTTCGCGGCTGCTGCCGCGTTCTGTCTGAAGGACAGGGGACACTTCTTCCTGGTGCACAGACCGTCGCGGCTGGTCGACATATTCTGCTTTTGCAGAAAGCACGGTCTGGAGCCTAAGGATGTCCGGTTTGTCAGTCCGCGGCAGTGGGCAAAACCAAACATAGTACTCGTCCACTGCGTCAAAGGAGGAGGCAGGGAACTGTCCTTTTCGGACGAGCTGAATGTGTATGATAATGACGGGAATTACACCCCTGAAATAATGAAAATATACGAAAAAACAGGTTGAAAAAATTTCCAAATTGTGTAATAATATCATACACAGGAAGCGAGGTATTATTATGAGTGTAACATTGGATCTCAATACATTGCTGATAGCGCTTGTGTTCGTAGCGCTAATCGTTCTTATCATCTACCTGATAGTCCTGGTAAAGAAACTGCTTATTACAATTACCCACGCAAACAAGATCCTCGGGGATCTTGAGGTGGTCTCCGAAATCGCTTCGGAGCGCAGCCAGGATGTCAATAACATCAACACAAATGTATCAGGTACGGTTTCAGACCTGTCAGACGCTGTGAAGGGTAATGAATCGACAGTCTCCGCAATAGCAAGCATCGCTAAATCCGCGGCGTCGCTAAAGGGCATTATATCGGGAGATAAGGATAAATAGGAAGTTATACCGAAAGGAGTTTACATATGAAAGCAACAGGAATAGTAAGAAAAGTGGACGAACTGGGAAGAATAGTTCTCCCGATCGAGCTTAGAAGAACACTAAACATCGACATAAGGGATCCGCTGGAAATCTACGTTGACGGTGAATCCATCATGCTCAAGAAGTATCAGCCGGCCTGCATATTCTGCGGAAGCTCCGACGGCGTTAAGCAGATTCATGGCAAGAATGTCTGCGCTAAGTGCATTAAAGAATTGCAGGAACTGTAGAAGCTAGAACAATAATGAAAAGAAAAAGGTGCAATTCATTTGCCCCTTTTTTACTTAAGGAGAAAGACAGTGGCTAAATTAGTAGTAAGAAAAAGCGGTCCTCTTCACGGGGAAGTCAAAATAAGCGGTTCAAAGAACGCGGTCCTGCCGATTCTGGCGGCGACACTGCTAACAGAGGACGAGTGCATTATAAAGGACGCGCCTGCTCTCAGAGACGTTGAGGTCATGAGCGACCTCCTCAGAAGCCTGGGAGCCAAGGTAGAAACTGATCTTGACAACAACATCGTCAAGGTGAAGGCAGAGGGCGAGGTCAAGTACGAGGCTCCTTTCGAACTGGTCAAGATGATGAGAGCATCAATTCTGGTGCTCGGCGCGCTGCTTCTCAGAAGCGGCAGAGCCCTCATACATCTTCCGGGAGGCTGCGCAATAGGCGAAAGACCTATAGAGCTGCATCTCAAGGGCCTGCGCGCTCTGGGTGCTGAGATCAACGAACAGTCACTTTCAAAGGGTATAGTGGATGCAAAGGCAGGAAAGCTCAAGGGCGCTACTATTTACCTGGATTTCCCTAGTGTAGGCGCGACTGAGGTAATAATAATGGCGGCGACGCTGGCGGAGGGCACTACCATTCTCGAGAATGCCGCTCAGGAGCCTGAAATCGTCGATTTGGCGAACTATCTGAACAAGATGGGCGCAAAGATCAAAGGCGCCGGAACCGACACTGTAAAGATCGAGGGAGTCGAGAAACTCCACGGCGTTTCACACCACGTTATCCCGGACAGAATAGAGGCCGGTACGTTCATGGTGGGCGCGGCTATAACAAAGGGCCGCGTGCTCGTCAAGAACATGCTTCCTGATCACCTCAAGGCCGTAATAGCCAAGCTCAGGGAGTGCGGCGTTGTAGTGGAGATGACAGATGAGGGAGTAATCGTCGACGGAAGCCAGAATCCAATAGTTTCAACGGATATCAAGACTCTTCCGTATCCTGGATTTCCTACGGACATGCAGTCACCGTTCATGGCTCTGCTCACAGTAGCCAAGGGACCGAGCGTTGTCATGGAGACTGTATTCGAGAACAGATTCATGCACGTTGCTGAGTTCAACCGCATGGGCGCCAACATCAGAACAGAAGGCAAGTGCGCGATCATCCCGGGAGGAAGAGAGCTCCAGGGAGCGCCTGTAATAGCTACAGACCTCAGAGCCGGAGCATCCGTAGTCCTCACGGGACTCGTTGCTGAAGGCACCACAGAAGTATCCCAGATCTATCACATAGACAGGGGATACGAACACTTCGTCGATAAGCTTAAAGCTCTGGGCGCAGATATAGAAAGAATAGAAGACTGACAGAAGTCTACTTCTGAACTGAAGGGTCCAGGAATTCGGTGATGTTCTCCAGAACTACTTTGCGGTCGCCCTTTTCGAAGGTATAGATGATCATGTTCTGATCAGGCAGGGCCTTCGCGATAACATCATTTTCATATTTCCTGAGACTCACGGCATTTTCAGCCTGACTCTGCTGAGGAACGCAGCCTGTAAAGTATGTTACCAGGCTGCTTTTTATGTCTGAAGTCCAGATGCGTCCGTTCTTGCTGAAGTCGTATTCGGTGCTGCAAAGCCCAGCCGTTGTCTCGTATTCAGCTGACAGACTGTCGAGATAGCTCTCGCCGCGGGCTCTGATTCCCATGTCGAGGCTCAGATTGCCGTTTTCGGTGGAAATCGATTTGATGAATGACGCGGCGTATATGATGCCTGTTTCCTCATCCTGCTGGCAGACGCCAGTGTTAAGGGTGTACATGAGACTGATGAGGTTGTCGGCCAGATCGTCGCTTAAGACTTCCTCAGGCATGTCTGTCTCTTCCATGGTGTATTCGAATTCAGCCTCAAGATCCTCGAACTTCTCCTCAATGTTGCTGTAGGACTTGTCAAATCTGGATTTGACGCTCTCTATGTTGTTTGAATCAACGACTATGACTGCCTTTGCATAATAAGGCGTATAGCCTTTGTGCTGCTTGCTGGTGAAAGAAGCGATGTCAAAGAGCTTGCCGGAGCTTTTGCTTCCCGCGAGAAAGCCGCCTATGGTACCGATAGGGTTAGGATAGCTGTTTTCCTTTACGAAGTCGTAAGGATCCGTGTATTCAGGCATGGACATTGTGATTTCAAAGGCCTGATTGTAGGTCGTCTGCTTCGGTTCGCCGCTGTTGTGGAACTTGCATGATGCCGAAACAGGGCCGGAAGTAAGAATGTTGTTGTTGTTTCCGGTGTTGAGATTGATCAGATTGTCACATGAAAGATACTCAGTCGGAAGCTCATCGATGCCGGTGTACTGCGTGCCTTTCTTTTCGGTTATTGCCAGTGAGATGGTTCCGTGTTCATTCGGTCCGAGAAGGGCGGTCTGTCCCGTTGCGAGGACGGCCTTGGATGACGCGGCGTCTTCAGTGTTGAAACTGCATAGGAGAACGCATGAAGGCTCATCCTTGTATCCATCGGTTGCCTTGTTGGTCAGAACCATGGAGTGTTCACCTGCAAAGGCAATCTCCATGCTGTTGGCCTTGGCCCATGTCTTCATGTAATCGACGAAATCGGTGAAGCTGTAGGTCTCTTCCGTGAACGCGTTCTCGTATGCGTCCTCGTTGGAGCTCAGAAACTCGCTGAGTTCGCTGTTTCTGTCCGGATCGCCGCATCCCGACAGGGCAAATGATACTGTAAATACTAATGATATGATTAAGAAAAGAAGTCTTTTCATGTTTGTTTCTCCTTGCGCGCGCCATAACTTGTCAATATAATGATATCACACAAAGCATTATACATCACAAAACTTCTCAAATTTTAATAATCGTGTGAAGGAATCAGTAAAAATGAGTGTAAGAATAGAAACTGAAAACCTTGTAATAAGAGACGTCTGCTTCAGCGACTACGAATACTTCGCCGAGTGGGAGGTGGATCCGGACATGACCAGATACTTCTCGCTGGACGCTGACAGGACCTATGAGGACGTTGTAACCGAAGGGTTTGAATTCAGGAATGACAAGGGCGTTCTGGATCTTACGATAACGAGAAAAGAGGACGGAGAGCCTCTTGGCAGGATAATAATAACGAGAATAGACCGCCATTCAAGGTCCCTTGACGTTACGAAGATATATGTAGGAGGCGGCAGAAGGGGAACCGGAATAGGCAGCGAGTCGCTTCTCGGTCTAATGAAGTACCTTTTTGAGGGAAAAGGGCTTCAGAGAGTGACCCTGGACTACTATACAGGCAACACAAGAGCGGCGGATTTATACCGGAAACTTGGTTTTGTGGACGAGGGGGTAGCCAGAAACGCTACATGCAAGGACGGAAAATTCTACGATCTCAACCTCATGTCGATACTCAGGGACGAATATTTCGACATCTACGGATGAGCCTGAACAGTAGGAAAGAAATACCAGTATGTTGGTATTAAAGGGCTCAGACTATATTGACATAATAAACATTACAGTTAACCCCGATTTTTTCGGGGTTTTCTTGTTTTTTTGATGAATTTCTTATTGACGGGTAGAATATTTTGTGTATAATTTTTCATGAACGTCAAATTGACCACAAGATATAGTGAGGAAGTGAAAATGAGCGAAATCAAGCAAATCATCAAGAGAGACGGTCGTACAGTCGACTTTGACATCTCTAAAATATCAGATGCTATATACAAGGCAGCGGAAGTTCTGGGAGGTCAGGACAGGGATACGTCCAATTACCTGGCGAGACAGGTGGAACTGTATCTGACAGAGGTTCTCCACAACGAGATTCCTACAGTAGAACAGATCCAGGATACAGTAGAAAAGGTACTGATCGAGAACGGTCACGCCAGAACCGCTAAGGAATTCATTCTTTACAGAGCCGAGCGTACAAGAGTCAGAGACATGAACACAAGGCTCATGAAGACTTATGAAGACCTTACATTTAAGGACGCCAAGGACAATGACACCAAGCGTGAGAACGCCAACATAGACGGCGACACGGCCATGGGAACCATGCTGAAGTACGGTTCCGAGGGCGCGAAGCAGTTCTATGAGATGTTCGTTCTCAAGCCTGAGCATGCCAGAGCCCACAGAGAAGGAGATATCCATATCCACGACATGGACTTCCTGACTCTTACCACTACCTGCTGTCAGATTGATATAGAAAAGCTCTTCAAGGGAGGATTCTCGACCGGCCACGGCCATCTGAGAGAGCCTAACGACATCCAGAGCTACTCAGCGCTGGCATGTATCGCCATCCAGTCAAACCAGAATGACCAGCACGGCGGACAGAGCATACCTGACTTCGATTACGGAATGGCCAACGGCGTTGTAAAGACCTACAGAAAGCTGTACTGGACAAACGTCGGCAAGATGCTCAACCTGCTCTTCGACATCGAAGAGGGAGTTGAGAAGATGAAGGCCATCGGCCAGGAAATCATGGATGAGTACGGCATCTGGCCGATCCTCGCCGATGACAACGGTTACAAGGATATCGAGCGTCAGTATCTTGAGAAGATAATCGACGCCAAGTACATCCCGACCATCCAGAAGAAGGCCACGAAGTACGCCAACGAGGAAGTAGACAGGGCTACATACCAGGCAATGGAAGCATTTGTTCACAATCTGAACACCATGCACTCCAGAGCAGGCGCCCAGGTTCCTTTCTCATCCATCAACTTCGGTACCGATACTTCACCTGAGGGCAGAATGGTAATCAAGAACATCCTGCTTTCAATCGAAGCGGGACTCGGAAACGGTGAGACGGCGATATTCCCGGTAAGCATCTTCAAGGTAAAGGAAGGCATCAACTACAATCCTGAAGATCCTAACTACGACCTGTTCAAGCTGGCCATGAAGGTCTCAGCCAAGAGACTCTTCCCGAACTTCGCGTTCATAGACGCGCCGTTCAACCTCCAGTTCTACAAGGAAGGTGACCCGAACACAGAGGTCGCCTACATGGGATGCAGAACAAGGGTAATAGGAAACGTTCACGATCCGTCAAGACAGGTTGTCGGAGGCAGAGGAAACCTCAGCTTCACTTCAATCAACCTGCCTAGAATCGCCATCAGAGCCCACGGGGACATTGATTTCTTCTTTGAAGAACTGAACCGCAAGATGAATCTTGCCATCGACCAGCTCATGGAGAGATACAAGATCCAGGCCAGCAAGAAGGTCAGAAATTATCCGTTCCTCATGGGACAGGGCGTATGGATGGATTCCGACAAGCTGAAGGAAGACGATACAGTCGGCGAAGTTCTCAAGCACGGAACACTGAGCGTAGGCTTCATCGGCCTTGCTGAGACGCTGAAGGCGCTCATGGGCGTGCACCACGGCGAAAGCCCTGAAGCCCAGAGTCTGGGACTTGAAATCATCGGTTTCATGAGAAAGAGACTCGATGAGGAGTCAAAGAGAACAGGCTTCAACTACACGCTGCTGGCAACGCCTGCTGAAGGCCTCTCCGGAAGATTCGTAAGAATCGACAGAGCCAAGTACGGAGTAATCGAGGGAGTTACAGACAGAGAGTACTACACTAACTCATTCCACATTCCTGTTTACTTCAACATCAACGCGTTTGAGAAGATCAGGCTTGAAGCGCCTTATCACACTCTGACAAACGCGGGACACATCAGCTACATTGAGCTCGATGGAGACCCTACAAAGAATCTGGACGCCTTCGAGCAGATCGTAAGATGCATGAAGGAGAGCGGCGTAGGATACGGCTCCATCAACCATCCGGTTGACAGAGACCCTGTATGCGGCTACACAGGAATCATCGACAACGAATGCCCTTGCTGCGGCAGGACTGAAGATGACGGGGATACGGGATTTGAGAGAATCAGACGTATCACAGGGTATCTGGTAGGCACCATGGACAAGTGGAACGACGCCAAGACAGCCGAGGAAAAGGACAGAGTAAAGCACTCAATAGGCGAGCAGAGCATGGAACAGCTCGACCAGGAGAGCGCTGAAGCATAACAGAGGAGCATTACAAATGGCAGAATCCATAAGGATCGCCGGAATAATGAGAGAATCGATCGTTGACGGCCCGGGTATAAGATTTGCAGTCTTTTGCCAGGGCTGTCCTCACGATTGCCCGGGATGCCACAATCCGGAGACTCATGATTTCAACGGCGGAAGCGAGGTATCAGTTGAGAGACTGCTGGAAGAATTCGATAAAAACCCAATACTTGCAGGAGTAACTTTTTCAGGCGGGGAACCAATGTGCCAGCCTGAGGGCTTCGCGGCTCTGGGAAGAGGAATAAAAGAGAGAGGCAAGACAATAACCATATACAGCGGATACACGCTGGAGCAGCTTCTCAGAATGGCCGCGCAAGACAAAAACGTGGAGGATCTGCTGCGCATGTGCGACCTTCTGATCGACGGGCCGTTCGTGCAGTCAAAGAGAGATCTGACCCTGCGGTTCAGAGGAAGTTCCAACCAGAGACTCATAGACATGCAGAAGACATGGAAGGAAGGGCGCATAGTCCTTTGGGAGGACTGATAAAAGGGCCCTTCAGAGACTGAAATATTCTCTTGCATAGGGCCTGCAGCTGTGCTATAATCTCAAATGTTCGAGCAGAAATAATGCGCAAAGCATTGATATACCATTAGCAAGGAGGTGCGACTGATGTCAAACAAGTGCGAAATATGCGGAAAAGGTCAGGTTTCCGGTAATAACGTATCCCACTCAAACAGACACACTAAGAGAAAGTGGAATGCTAATATTCAGAGTGTCAGAATCAATGACAACGGAACAGTTAGAAGAGCCAAGGTATGCACGAAATGCCTCAGATCAGGCAAAGTAGAGCGCGCTCTGTAAACCGGCCGAATACACCTGCTTACCGCGGGTGTTTTTTTATTGCAATTTTTATGTTACAATCCATGTATGTTCGATAGAGATACTGAATTTGGACATATACACTTCACCAGAAGCGTCATAGAGAGAATAATAAAGGACGCTGTCGAAGGATGCGACGGCAAGGTTTTTCTGCGCAACTACAGAGGTAAGTACAGAAGCATTGTACAGGGATCTGACTACACGATCGAACAGACCCACCACGGTACGGACATAGTGGTCTACGTCGTAATCGCCTTCGGCGCCGGAATAGGCAAATACACCAAGCAGATGCTGGAATACATATACGACAATGTTGAGAAGGTAATGGGCGAAAGACCTCATCACGTTAAGATAGTCGTAACAGGCGTACAGTCCAAGGATATCGCCAAGAGACACATCGAAATCACAGAATAGCAATGGAGCTTCAGGACAGGATCACAACATTAAATGGCGTGGGACCAAAAAAGGCCGAGGCTTTTGCGCGGCTCGGAGTTGAGACTATTGAAGATCTCATCTTCACTTTTCCGAGGATATACGAAGACAGAAAGAACATCGTCAAGATAGAGAAGCTGAGAGAGGGCGAAACAGCTCTCTTCACGGGCTCTGTTGACGCCATAAGACCGGGAGGATTCAGCAGGGGAAGAAAATCCAGAGTGCTGAGGATGCTCGTAACAGACGATACAGGCTCAATCGAGGTTGTATTTTTTAATGCGGCTTATCTTGCAAAGACAATACATCGGGGAGACAGGCTCGCTTTCTTCGGAAAGCCTGTAGTGAACAGGGACAGGATGCAGGTGGTGCACCCGCAGTTCGAGAAGGAAGAAAACGTACAGACGGGAATACTCCCGATATATCCGCTTACGAGCGGGATAACCCAGAGGGAGATGAGACGCCTGCAAAGGCTGATAGAGCCCCTTTACCCTAAGGTCGAGAGCATTCTTAGCGAAGAGACCGTGCAAAGGAATAATCTCTGCGACATGGAGTACGCCATAAGGAACGTCCATTTCCCAACGGAGAGACAGCACTACCTAGAAGCCAAGTACAGGCTGGTATTTGATGAGTTCATGACTCTGGAGACAGGGCTCATGGCATCAAAGATGAACGAGAGGTACGAGGGAGAGGGCCCGAGATTCAGTGACGACGACTCCGAAAGGGAATTCATTGATTCACTGCCATATCCTCTGACAAAGGCTCAGGAACGCTGCGTCAGGGAGATCACGGCAGATCTGATATCCTCAAAGCCCATGAACAGGCTGATACAGGGCGATGTCGGCTCAGGAAAGACGGCAGTAGCTCAGATAGCCATGTTTAAGGCGGTAAGGAGCGGTTATCAGGCTGTGATGATGGCGCCTACGGAGATACTGGCAAGGCAGCACTACGAAGGAATCAGCCGGGACTTTGATGCCTTTGGAATAAAGACCGGTTTCCTGTCGGGAAGCATGAAGGCATCCGAAAAGCGGCAGGTGCTCGAGGATCTCAGAAGCGGGAGCGTGCAGGTGCTCATAGGCACCCACGCCGTTATACAGCCTGATGTTGTGTTTGATAATCTTGGCCTTGTAATTACAGACGAGCAGCACAGATTCGGCGTAAGCCAGAGGATAAAGCTTAAGGATAAAGGCGACATGCCGAATGTACTGGTAATGACGGCGACGCCGATACCGCGCACGCTGGCCGTTGTGCTCTACGGCGACATGGACGTGTCGGTCATAGATGAGATGCCGCCGGGAAGGATTCCGATAATAACAAGATGCCTCACAGGTGACGGGGCGAGGGAGAAATGCTACAACTTCGTCGAGAGGCAGATCCGGCAGGGACGCCAGGCATATGTGGTAACACCGCTCATAGACGAATCCGAGGCCATGGACGCCAGATCCGTAACGCAGGTTTACGACGAACTTGCCAGGAGATTCACCCGTACGGAGATGATACACGGCGCCATGAAGCAGGCCGAAAAGGATGACATAATGGCCAGATTCAGCGCAGGAGAGATAGATGTCCTCGTATCCACAGTGGTTATCGAGGTAGGAATAAACGTGCCTAACGCGGCGGTAATGGTAATAGAGAACGCGGAGAGGTTCGGCCTGGCGCAGCTGCACCAGCTTAGAGGGCGCGTCGGAAGAGGAAAGTGGCAGTCCTACTGCTTCCTCATAATCGAAGGCAGTTCGGAGTTGGCTGAAAAGCGCGGAAAGATCATGGAGGAGTCCTCAGACGGATTCTACATCGCGGAGGAGGACCTTAAGCTGAGGGGCCCGGGCGAGATATTCGGAACGCGGCAGCACGGTCTTCCAGACATGAGGCTTGCAGACATGGTGAAGCACATGAACGTGCTTAACGCCGCCAGGGATGAGGCGAAAGCGATGCTTGAAGCGGATCCTCATCTGGAGCGGCCGGAAAACGCGCCTCTGAAGCGGAGGGTAGAGAAGCTCTTCGGAGAAGATCTGACTCTGAATCTTTAGAGCTGCAGTGGCAGAAGATACCGTAAGCGGTACTGACAGGAGAAAACAAATGAGAGTAATAGCAGGTAAATACAAAGGCAGAAAGCTGAATTCCCCTGAAGACAGCAGCGTACGTCCTACGACGGACAAAGCGAAGGAAGCGCTGTTCAGCATTCTGACAAATGAGATATACGGAGCGAGAGTTCTGGATCTCTTCGCGGGATCAGGCGGACTTGGAATCGAGGCTCTGAGCCGCGGAGCGTCATACTGCCTATTCGCCGATTCATCCAGAAGGAGTCTGGACCTCATAAGATCCAACATCGCTCACTGCGAAATAGAAGAGCCGACAAGAGTGGCTGCGGGGGACTACGCGAAGATCCTGAGGAATCTGGCTCGCAGAATAGAAGACGGACTCGAGGAACCCTTCGACATAATACTTCTGGATCCCCCGTACGACGCGGGATACATGGATAAAGCCTTCGCGCTGATAGCTGAAGGAGGCATTCTGGCACCCGACGGAACGATAGTTGCGGAGCACAGAAAACACGAAGATCTCCCGGAAGATCTTCACGGGTTTACAAAAGCCAAGGAAAGACGATATGGTGTGGTGAAACTTTCTATTTACAACAATATGTAGTTGCTTTATAAAATAAACCGTGATAGAATCTTTTAGTAGCTGCAGGAGGAATTATATGATTACGAAAGCTCTATATCCAGGCTCATTCGATCCGCTTACGATGGGACATTTGAACATAATCCGCAGAGCGGCGAAGCTGTATGATGAGCTTACAATAGGCGTAGTTTCCAACCCGTCAAAAGCCTCCATGTTCACTCTTGAAGAGAGAGAGGAGATGCTTAGGGACGCGCTGAAGGACCTGCCTAATGTCAAGGTGGATCATTTCTCCGGGCTTCTTGCTGATTATGTCAACAGGATGGGATTCGACGTGGTGGTCAGAGGACTCAGAGCCACGACGGACTTCGAGTATGAAATCCAGATGGCGCAGATGAACGCCAGACTGTTCAACGAGTCCGTTGAAACCGTATTCCTGATGACGGATCCGCAGTATTCGTTCATAAGCTCGAGCGTAGTCAAGGAAGTTCATTCGCTCGGGGGATGCATAGAAGGTCTCGTACCGGAGGCGATACTTAAGAGGATGGTCAAATAAAGGTTATTTGTCAGGAGGACACTAATGAGAGTTTTGGAATTACTTGAAGAAATCGAAGAAATAGTGGATACAGCGGCAGGATTCCCGCTGACAGGCAAGATCATGATAGACTCGGAGGAACTGCTCGAGATAGTCAGAGAAATCAGATCAGAGCTTCCTGACGAGATCCAGCAGGCTCAGTGGATAAAGAATGAGCGTGAGAGGATCATGACCGAGGCAAAGAACCAGTACGAGCAGATCATAGCTGACGCACAGAAACAGGCTGAGTCCCTTGTCGAGAACAACGACATAACAGTTCAGTCGAAGATGAGGGCGGACGAGCTGATGAACGTCACAGAAGAAACGGCCAAGCAGCTCAAGGTCAGCACATACGAGTATCTCGACGGAATTCTCTACAACTTCCAGGGTAAGATGGAACATCTCAACTCAATATACTTCGGAGACATGTTCGGAAGCATTGAGAAGGCGTTTGAAGAAATCAATACCGCTCTCGCAGCCAACAGAGGCGAGCTTCAGGAGATGGCTTACAAAGCGCAGGTCAGCGCGGAGAGCCAGCCTGAGTATTCAAAGCCGCTTCCTGACATGGACATGCCGATCGAGGGAGAGGAACCGGAAGAAGAGTAAATCAGGATTGAGTAATAAAGATGTGTCAGGGATCAACGCTCTGGCACATTTTTTTGAGCAGACGGAAGTAATCTATGAAAACAGTAGGAATTACAGCTGAATACAACCCGTTCCACAACGGTCACGCTTACCACATCGAAAGAGCGAGAGAACTTGCGGGCGCAGACTGTGTAATCGCCGTAATGAGCGGTGATTTCACACAGAGAGGCGAACCTGCAGCCGCTGACAAGTGGAGAAGGGCAAAGGCAGCAGTTTCCGCGCCGGAAGGCGCCGCGGACCTGATAATTGAACTGCCTTTTGCTTTTGCGTGCAGCAGGGCGTCAGTCTTCGCCGCTGGGGCGGTGGACATGCTTGCGGGGCTGGGAGCGGACTGCATATCCTTCGGATGTGAAGCCGCCGAGCCTGAGCTTCTCAGACAGGCAGCGGACATTCTCGTGTCAGACAGCGAAGCCATTGCTGAAGCCAGAAGCGGATTCATGAAAGAGGGCCTTTCAGGCGCAAAGGCATACGAGCTGGCTGTCGAAAAGATTGCCGGTGAAGACGCTGCGGGGCTTTTGCTTGAGCCTAACAACATACTTGCTCTTGAGTACATGAAGCGCATAATCTACTGGCGCGGAAAGGGACGCGATATAGAAGATCTGCCGGTGACGAGATACGGCAGCGGTTACGACGGCGTTTCACAGGATGGTCTGGATTTTGCCGGCGGAGGCGCACTGAGAGACATGATAAGAGACGGCGCTGATGTGAGCCGTTTCATGCCTGTGGAAATTGACTTTAAAGACAGCAGTGCTGTTTCGGCAAGATATCTGCAGCTTCTCAAGGGAACTGTTCTGAGGAGCGCTCCTGAGGATATCAGCCGCATATGCGGAGTGGGAGAGGGTCTTGAGAACGGCATAATGCGTGAGATAAAGACTGCGCAGACAGCTGAAGAGCTGATATCGGCGCTGACATCAAAGAGATACACAGGGGCGACCATAAGACGCGCACTGACAAACATTCTGGTAGGTCTAAGCTGGAAAGAAGCGGATTTCCTGACGTCGAAAGCTCCCGGAGCAGGAAGACTTCTCGCCGCGAAAAAGGCCGGCAGAAGGTTCATGAGAGAGCGTTCAGGCGGCGAATTCACCATTGTCACCAACATGAACAGGGAAGAAAAGGGGCTTGCGTCCGCTGACAGGCAGATGCTGAAACTTGATGAAACGGCGGCGGATATATACAATCTGCTCTGCGGCAGAGACATCTATTCCTCATCGGACAGGGTGACCAGCCCATATATTGAATAAAAAATGTATCGCAGAGGGAGACATAGGGGTTTTTTGTGTTATAATAATATGTGCGCTTTCGCACAGTTAGCTTTAGAATAATCAATGATTACAGGAGGAAACCTATAATGAAAGTATTAGTAATCAACTGCGGCAGTTCTTCACTGAAGTATCAGGTGCTCGACATGCAGAACGAGACACTGGAGTGCAAGGGCCTCGTTGAGAGAATCGGAATGGACGGATCCGTGATTACTCACGAGAAGACAGGAATGGACAAGTTCGTTCTGGAAGTTCCGATGAAAAACCACAAGGACGCAATCGGCCACGTACTCGACGCGATTCAGGATCCGGATCACGGTGTAGTAAAGAGCATGAGCGAGATCGGCGCTGTAGGCCACAGAGTAGTACACGCCGGCGAAAAGTTCGCAAGATCAGTCCTCATCACTGACGAAGTAATCAAGGCTCTGGAAGAGTGTACTCCGCTCGCGCCGCTCCACAATCCACCGAACCTTCTCGGTATCGCGGCTTGTCAGGAACTCATGCCGGGAACTCCTATGGTAGGCGTTTTCGATACAGCTTTCCACCAGACAATGCCTCCTGAATCATACATATACGCGATTCCGTATGAGTTCTATACAAAGCATGGAATCAGAAGATACGGATTCCACGGAACTTCACACAAGTACGTAGCTGAGAGAGCCGCTGACATCCTCAACGTAAATCTGGATGACCTGAAGCTGATCACATGCCACCTGGGCAACGGCGCTTCAGTATCAGCAATCAAGAGAGGCAAGTGCATCGACACATCCATGGGATTCACACCGCTCGAGGGTCTCGTAATGGGAACAAGATCAGGCGACATCGACCCTGCAATCGTTACTTACATGAGAGAGTGCGAGAACCTTGATCAGGGCGTTGCCAATGAAATCCTGAACAAGAAGTCAGGCGTACTGGGCATCTCCGGCGTATCCAGCGACTTCAGAGATCTGGAAGCAGCTGCTGAGGAAGGCAACGAAAGAGCTCAGCTGGCCCTGAAGGTATTCGCTCACAAGGTAAGATTCTACATCGGAGCTTACATTGCTGAGATGAACGGCTGCGACGCTATCGTATTCACAGCGGGCGTAGGCGAAAACGACATCGGCATGAGAGACATCATCTGCAACGACCTGGGCAACCTGGGCATCAAGCTGGACGTTGTAAAGAACAGAGTAAGAGGCAAGGAAACGATCATTTCCAGAGAAGACTCACGCGTCAAGCTCATCCTCATCCCGACTAATGAGGAACTGATGATCGCCAGAGATACTCTGGGCATCGTAACGGGAAAAATAAAATAAACAGAAAGAGGTAGCAGTAACAGTAAATGAAAAGAAAACCAAACATAGCAGTAGTAGGAGCAACGGGAGTCGTAGGATCGACTTTCCTGAAGGTTCTGGAAGAGAGAGATTTTCCATTTGAAAACATATACATGATGGCATCGGCCAAGTCGGCCGGCAAGACCGTGAAATTCAAGGGCAAGGATTATGTTGTCGAAGAGCTCACAGAGCATTCATTCGACAAGCCTATAGACATTGCTCTGTTTTCAGCCGGCGGCAGCACAAGCGCCAAGTTCGCGCCGATAGCTGCGTCAAAGGGCGTCACGGTTGTCGACAACAGCAGCCAGTGGAGAATGTATGAGGATGTTCCGCTTGTAGTGCCTGAGGTAAACCCTGAGGACATCGCATGGAACAAGGGAATAATCGCTAATCCGAACTGTTCAACCATACAGGCAATGGTAGCGCTCAAGCCGCTCCAGGATAAGTACGGCATCAAGAGAGTCGTATACTCCACGTACCAGGCTGTATCAGGTTCAGGTGTCAAAGGCATCAACGATCTCAAGAACGGTCTTGAGGGAAATAACGAAGATCTTCAGGCGTACGCACATCCGATCGCAGGCAACTGCCTTCCGCACATCGATGTATTCCTTGATAACGGATACACCAAGGAAGAGATGAAGATGATAAACGAGACACACAAGATTCTTCATGACGATGACATCAAGGTAACCGCGACTACTGTCCGTGTTCCTGTTTTCGATTCACACAGCGAATCCATCAACATCGAGCTCGAGAAGCCTTTTGAGCTTGAGGATGTGGTCGAGTGCTTCAGGCAGTTCCCAGGACTCATCGTTCAGGACGATGTGGAGAACAACGTTTATCCGCTGGCACTGGATGCTGCGGGAACCGACGAAGTTTACGTCGGCAGAATCAGAAGAGACTACTCCGTTGAAAACGGCATCAACATCTGGGTCGTCGCGGACAACATCCGCAAAGGCGCGGCCACGAACGCCGTACAGATCGCGGAGAAGCTTCTGGAGCAGCTGCCGGACTAAAGGCATAACAAAAGAGCACCTTCAAGGTGCTCTTTTTAATACTCTTTTTTCAATTAAGCTTCAGTTCCCATGATGTCCTTGCCATCATAGTAGTTGCAGTTAGGGCAAACTCTGTGAGGAAGCTTTGGTTCGTGGCACTGCGGACAAATCGAAATGCCAGGAGCCTTCTTCTTCATGTTAGCTGCCTTTCTCTGGTGAGTCTTTGCTTTTGAAGTTTTTCTCTTAGGTACTGCCATTGTTACACCTCCTTCGTGCCAGATTATGTGCACGCCTGCGCCGAAAGGCATCGGCGAATTATTTTAACACTTCACGACATACATCCGCCGTACGTCGTAACATTGAAAGTATACACGCGGCAGGGAGCATTTGTCAACAGTAATTTCTTGAAAGAACGCAGTCCCTTATGTTATTATCACTCTGTGATAAATATGAAAGAAACTAGAAGCAGCAAAGGAACAGTCATTAAGATAGCAGGTGCCTATGTGGCATGGGTAATGGGCTCGGGATTCGCAACCGGACAGGAAATTCTCCAATTCTTCACAAGTTACGGATATACGAGTGTTATACTTATTGGCATGAACCTGGTTGGCTTCCTGCTCATAGGTCCGATGATACTCCAGGCCGGATGCGAAAACGGGGATGAAAGCCACTTTCAGTACTTCTGCGGAAGGCGTCTGGGGTTGTTTTATGACTGGTTTCTGCCGGTCAGCATGTTCGCCGGAATGATCATACTCATATCAGGAGCAGGCGCCACGCTTCATGAATACTACGGGCTAAACCACTATGTGGGGGCGCTCATAATGGCGGCTGCCGCTCTGACTGCGTACATTGCGGGCTTTCAGAGATTCATACGCGTGGTCTCCTTCATAGGGCCTGCGATAATAGCGTTCACTGTCGTAATAGGAACGATAACGCTGTTCCGCGACTGGAGCGGTCTTGCCTTTGTAAATGACTACCCGGCGGAGATGGAGGCGAAACAGCCGGTGCCGTTACCATGGCTTTCGGGGCTGCTGTACATATCCTACAACCTTTGCGGAGGGTCAAAGTACTACTCGGCTCTGGGAAGATCTGCGGGTACAGCCAGGGAAGCGCTGTGGGGAGCCATAATCGGAACCATAGCCCTGATGGCGGCGATACTGCTGATGAACTGCGCCATGCTCACCGACATCGGACAGACGGCGGTACAGGATGTGCCGACGCTGTACCTGACGAGGAAGATCTCATACTCCCTGGGAGCGGTGTTCAGCATAATACTCATAATGGGAATATTCTCGTCCTGCAGCGCCATGCTCTGGACGGTAAGCGAGAAGTTCGTTGAGCAGGGGACCGGGAAGAGCCGCGTGTTCGCGGCGTGCGTTTGCGTAGCGGCGTTTCTGCTGGGACTGCTGCCGTTTGCGGCTCTCGTAGGAACGATATATACAATATTAGGATACATCGGCCTGCTGTTCGCGGGCTGCGTAGTATACAGACGAATCAGAAGATTTACAGGAGAAAAGAACAGGTGATAGGCACTTTCGTGAATGTCGGCACAATAATCGTCGGCAGCCTCATAGGAGGGCTCTTCAAAAAAATCATAAGCGAGAGGGTCAACGAGGCCCTGTTCACAGCCATGGGCCTGGCTGCCTTTGGGCTGGGAATAAACGCGGTCGTTCAGAACATGCCGAACAGCCAGTATCCGGTGCTGTTCATATTCAGCCTTGCTTTCGGCGGCGTCATCGGCACGCTGCTGAAGCTTCAGGAAAGGGTTGACCGGGTAACCACGAAGAAGGGGGATGGCGGAGCCAGACTGGGAGAGGGCATCGTGACGGGGTGCCTGCTCTTCTGCATAGGCACGCTGTCGATTCTGGGACCTGTGCAGAGCGCTTTGTATCATGATTATACGTTCCTGTTCACGAACGCAACTCTGGATCTGGTAACGGCCATGGTGCTGGCGACTACGTACGGCGTGGGCATGTGTCTTGCCGCGGGGGTGCTTTTATGCTGGCAGGGAGGCATATACGGACTCACTCTTCTTCTGGGAAATTTCATTACTGATACGATGATGTGTGAGCTCAGCATCGTAGGCGGATTCCTGATAGCAATGTCGGGAATAGGCATACTGGGACTCAAGGACTGCAGGACGGTCAACTTCCTTCCTGCGCTCATAGTTCCGCCCGTATGGTGCGTGATCGCGGCTCACTTATTATAGGGGGAGGAAGGCAAAATGTTCTCGGATTATTTCGGAATGAACGCATTCGCCATAGTCATCATTATCGCTATTGTCGTAATCTATATCATCGATAAAAGGAGAAAGGACAAATAGCGTTATGAAAAAGAGAATAGCGGCAGGAATCGCTTTCGCTGTCTGCGCGGCGGCGGTTATCGGCTTACTGTCATATGACAGGTCAGAAGGCGGCGAGTGGAACAGCGGCGAGATCAGGGTTTTTGATAACTACGGCCAGATCGAGAAGGTGCTCGGCGGAATCAAAGACGATGAGCCTGTGGTCCACGCCATGGGAGGCGATGTTATCGTTGAAGAAGACATGGCTGAAGCTCCGGCAGGAAATCTGACAGAAGCCCCTGCTACAGGCACAGGCCCTGATGGAGCAGTGGAAGGCGGGGACGCAAAATCCGCCGAATTCTCGGACACATACCTCCAGGTTGAAGGCGTAGACGAGGCTGACATCATCAAGACCGACGGGAAGTACATATACTATACTTCCAGATTGAGCTACGATGTGATCATCGCCAAGGTTGAAGACGGCAAGGCTGTCGACGCCGCTGTGATTTCTGAAGAGGAAATGGGTATTTCAGCGGACAGCATCTTTCTGGCCGGTGACAGGCTGGTCGTCGTAGGAACGGATTTCAGTGATCCCGATGAATACTATGTTCCGACTCAGGTCATAAATGCCACCGCGTGTGTTTATGACGTGTCGGATCCCGAGAAACCGGAGCTGGTCGGAAAATACGCACAGAGCGGAAGTCTTGTATCCGCGAGGGTCACTGACGGATACCTGTACATGATTTCTACAGACTATCTGAACAAGGGTGACAGGAGAATCGTCCCGCTAGCCGGCACCGGAAGCGAGATGGAAAAGCTCGAGGCCAATCACATAAGCTGCTTCCCGAATCCTCAGAACCGCGCATACGCGGTAATCGGGTCGGTGAAAGTAGATTCGGCCAAAGGAAACCTGAAAACAAAAACCCGCGCGGTACTCGGCACATCCGATGACATCTACTGCAGCGGCAGAAGCATATATCTTACTGACTACAGGATGGATTTCGGCAGCATGGACGGGACGGTTTCGGACGAGCGGACTTACATCATGAAAGCCGAGATAAGCAAAGGCAAGGTTGCCTTTGCAAAACAGGGCTCCGTGCGCGGAAGCGTGCTGAATCAGTTCTCCATGGATGAGAAGGACGGATACTTCAGAATAGCCACCACTGCCCGCGTCAAAGGGCAGGACGTGAACTATCTCTACGTTCTGGACGAAGACCTGGAGGTCTGCGGCAAGGCCAAGGGCTTCGCTGCCGGAGAGCAGATAAAGGCAGTGAGATACCTCGGAGATACTGCCTATGTGATCACTTACAGGCAGACTGATCCGCTGTTCGTCATCGACCTCAGTGATCCTGAGAAACCTGAGATGCGCGGAAACGTGGAGATAACCGGGTTCTCATCGCTGCTGCTTCCTGAAGGGGAAGATAAGATCATCGGAATCGGAACAGCCACCTCAGAAGGAGAGTTCGGCGAAGTCGAGAACGGTGTCAAGATAGCGCTCTTCGACATTAGCGATCCGGAAAAGCCTGAGGTGCTCGACAGCATGACGTACATGGACTACTCCAGCAACGTGCAGTACGACCACAGGGCGCTGACGGTGAACAGCAGCGAGGGCTGGTACGCGGTTCCTTACTCAGTTTGGGATAACGATACAGGCGGAGTGATCCAGTTCAGAGTCTCCGGAAACATGCTCGAGGAGATGAACAATTACAAGGGTGAAAAGTGCATCGACAGGTGTCTGTTCATAGATGATTACATCTACGGGCTCGAGAGTTACGAAGATGAAATAATATCTTGGAATTTAGCGCACTGACAGGCAGATTTGTTGTATAATGGTGCGTGATATGAAAGGACAGGAGGTCATGTAATAATGACAAACAAAAGCAACATCAGACCGGATTTTGAGAAGAGAGTCAAGGACATAATCGGAGAGATCAAAGGCTACGGCTTCGGCATGCTCAACGACATGATCGACCCGCAGTATGTTGAGTGCGATCCGGAGAAGATGACATGCAAGGTCAGATACAAAAAGTTCAAATGGGAGGACAACGGCCGCGGCGAGGTACACGGAGGCGTGATATCTGCAATGATGGATACTACAATGGGAATCAACGCCATCGCGCTGACCGACGGCAGTGTTTCGACATCGGACATGACCATCAGTTTTCTCAAGCCGTTCAGAGGCAAGTCGTTCATTATTGAGTCAGAAGCGGTCCAGGTAGGAAGACGCGTGATCAGACTCATAGCGAAGGCTTACGACGAAGAGACAGGCAGCTGTCTGGCCGTTTCAACAGGCAGCTTCATGCACGTGGACTACGAGCAGGCGGCTGAGAAGAAACTGGGTGTTTAATTTATAAGCAAAGGCAGGAAAACAGAAAATGAAAGAAATGAAAGACAACAAGTTTGAAACTAAATGTGTGCACGGCGCATACAAGGCTGAGAGCGGCGCTCCGCAGAACATGCCTATCGTTCAGAGCACTACTTACAGGTACTACAATGCGCCAGACGTAGCGGCTCTGTTTGATCTGGACAGCCCGAATCACATGTACGCCAGGCTGGGAAGCCCTACGGTAGACAAACTTGAGCAGAAGATGGCGCTCCTGGAATCAGGAACAGCTGGCATGGCGGCTTCATCAGGGCAGTCAGCCAACCTGATCGCGCTTCTGAACATATGCAAGGCAGGGGACCATGTTCTCAGCGGGACAAACATCTACGGCGGAACATACAACCTGTTCAACGTCACACTCAGAAGACTGGGAATCGACGTTGAGTTCTTCGATCAGGACATGGACGCTGAGGAGATTCTTAAGCTGAAGAGACCGAACACGAAAGCTCTGTTCGGTGAAACTCTCGGAAACCCGGCTCTGAGCGTTCTGGATCTTGAGAAGTTCGCGCATGTAGCAAATGAGATGAAGGTTCCTTTCATAGTTGATAATACACTGGCGACCCCTGCGCTTTGCAGACCTATAGAATACGGCGCCCACATCGTAACGCACTCCACTACGAAGTTCGCGGACGGACACGGAACGAGCATCGGCGGATGCGTAGTTGAGGGCGGAAACTTCGACTGGACGGTGAAGGACGACGACGGAAACCTGAAGTTTCCTGAGATGGCGGCTCCGGACGAGAGCTATCACGGACTGAACTTCTATGAGAAATTCGGACAGGCTGCTTTCTGCACGAGACTGAAGGCGGTGCTCGTAAGAGACCTGGGATGCACCATGGCGCCTATGAACGCTTACCTGACGCATCAGGGACTGCAGACTCTGGACGTAAGAATGGAACGCCACGTCAAAAACGCCGTAGAGGTAGCTAAGTTCCTTAAGAATCACCCGATGGTCGACTGGATCGTATATCCTGGTCTTGAAGGCGACAAGTACTACGATCTGGCGAAGAAATACATGCCTAAGGGCGCGAGCGCTGTAATGAGCTTCTGCGTCAAGGGCGGCAGGGAAGCCGGAGAGAAGTTCCTTGAGAAGCTGGAACTGTGCAGCATAGTCGTGCATGTGGGAGATATCCACACAAGTGTGCTTCACCCGGCGAGCACTACGCACAGACAGCTTTCAGAGGAAGCACAGCTTGCTGCCGGAATCGATCCGGGTCTCATAAGACTGTCAGTCGGACTTGAGAATCCTGAAGACATAATTGCTGACCTTGATCAGGCGCTGAACAGAGTAAAATAGAGCTATTGATAATTAGGAGAAAAAATGCCATTAATTATACCTGACAAACTTCCTGCAGCGGGTTCGCTGAGGGATGAGAACATATTCACAATGACCGGAGCCAGAGCGGCTTCACAGGACATCCGTCCGCTTAAGGTAATAATCGTAAATCTTATGCCTACAAAAATCGCCACAGAGACACAGCTGGCGAGAGTGCTTGCCAACAGCCCGCTGCAGATTGAGATGCAGCTGGTCGGCATGGACATGCACACTTCAAGACATACATCACAGGATCATCTGATGTCATTCTATACGACTCTTGAACAGTTCAAGGAGGAGTACTTCGACGGCATGATCATAACAGGCTCACCGATTGAGCAGATGGAATTCGAAGAGGCTGATTACTGGCCTGAACTCTGTGAGATATTCGAGTTCGCCAAGACCCACGTCTACAGCAACATGTTCATATGCTGGGGCGCGCAGGCGGCTATGTATTATTACTACGGCATTCCTAAGTACGTACAGGATGAGAAGCTCTTCGGAGTCTTCGAGCACCGCACGCTCAGACCGCACAATCCGCTTGTAAGGGGATTCGACGAGCTGTTCTACGCTCCGCATTCACGCTATGCAATCACGCGCAAGGAAGACATCCTGAAGCATCCTGAGCTGAGGATCCTGGCTGAATCGGAAGAAGCTGGTCCGCATATCATATCCACTGAAAACGGCAGACAGATATTTGTTCTCGGCCATTCGGAATACGACAAGACTACGCTTGCCGACGAGTACTTCAGAGACATCAACAAAGGACTTGACACTAAAGTTCCGGCAAACTACTTCAGGGACGACGATCCTAACAAGGAGATCCTGTTCCGCTGGAGAGGCCACGCGAGCCTGCTTTTCTCCAACTGGCTGAACTACTATCTGTATCAGGCGACGCCTTACAATCTGGACGATCTGCGTGAGGGCAGGGAGGATGCCTGGAAAGAAGCGTTCAAGGATGACGACAGCCTGCGTGACGACGACTGAGGTCAAGTTAAAGTTGACGTTAAACCCCATATATAGTATAACATTATAGTAGGTCATACTATAGACACGGAGGTGTTAACAAATGGCGAAAGATAAAGAACAGAAGAAGAAAGTAAGAGATAAGGCTGCCGAAAAAGCCGTTAAGACACGTCTTGGCAGCACGCATCTGAAGTCCTTCAGAATACTCGGTTCGGATAAGGATACTGAGAGCGGAGAGATAACTGTTTACGTTCTAAGAATGGTTGGAACCGACAACTATCTTTTTAAGGTCAAGTGCACGGCGGAAGGGTCAGGGTATTCCATGTCCGGACTTGTGCCGGTGACCGACTGGCAGGATTACGGCGAGTACAGAGTGTACAACCCGAAGCCTGCTACAATTGACGCACTGCGTCCGACTCCGAAGGAGAAGAAATTCACAGGATATAAATAGTTTAAAGAACCCGCCTTTGATTGGCGGGTTTTTGTGGAGGATACTGATTTGATAAACAAAGCTTTACTGAAGAACCTGTCCAAACAGTACCCGGACATCAAGGCCGCCACTGAAGAGATAGTAAACCTCAGCGCGATACTCAGCCTGCCGAAAGGAACTGAGTATTTTCTGAGCGATCTTCACGGCGAGCATGATGCCTTTGTACACATGCTCAAAAGCGCGTCCGGCGTAATAAGAAACAAAATCGACGACATTCTCGGGCCGACTCTTTCCATAGAGGAGAGAGACGCACTGGCGGCGCTTATTTACAACGCCAGAGCAGAGATGGAACGCCGCAAAAAGAGCGAAGAGGACTTCGATAAATGGTGCATGACGGCCATTAGCCAGCTTACTCAGGTACTCAAGTCCGTAACAAACAAGTACACTCAGTCAAAGGTGCGTAAGAGACTGCCTAAGCAGTACGCGTACATTATCGACGAGCTTCTTCACGCCGATTCAAAGTACAACATGGGCGACTACTACGTGAAGATCGTCGAGACTATAGTAGAGTGCAGGGAGGCCGAGGACTTCATAATTGAGATGACCGAAGTAATAAGCAACCTGGCTGTCGACAGACTTCACATCATCGGAGACATCTGGGACAGAGGCGCCGCGCCTGACAAAATCATGGATTACCTGATGAACTTCCACGATGTTGACTTCCAGTGGGGCAACCACGACATTCTGTGGATGGGCGCCGCCACGGGAAGCTGGGCCTGCATAACCAATGTCCTGAGAATCAACACCAAGTACAACAACTTCGACATGCTCGAGGTAGGATACGGCATCAACCTCAGACCGCTGGCCACAATGGCGAGCAAGATTTACGCGGACGATCCATGCAAGGCATTCTGGCCGAAGACAATAGAGCGCAATCAGTACGACCCTGTAGACGATGAACTGGCCGCCAAGATGAACAAGGCCATATCCATCTGCCAGTTCAAGATTGAAGGGCAGAGGATAATGGCGCATCCTGAATACCATCTGGAGAACAGGCTGCTGCTGGACAAAATCGACTATGAGAAGGGAACCATAAAGCTGCCTATCGGAGAATACGAGCTCAACGACAAGAACTTCCCGACCATAGATCCGTCTGATCCGTACAAGCTTACTGACGAGGAATACGCCATGATGGAGGCCCTGGAACCTGGCTTCACAAAGAACGACAAGCTTCAGAGGCACATCAAGTTCATGTTCACCCACGGCGCGCTCTACACGACCGTAAACGGAAACCTGCTGTATCATGGCTGCATTCCTATGAATGCCGACGGTACGTTCAAGGAGTGCGAGATAGACGGACTGAAACTCAGCGGAAAAGCGTACATGGATTATCTCGACGAAAGTGTGCGTTACGAGTACTTCCATCCTGAGAAATACGAAGAACCGGGCTGGAACGGCGACATAATGTGGTATCTGTGGCTCGGAGCGAACAGCCCGCTCTTCGGAAAAGACCAGATGACGACCCTCGAGAGATGCCTCATCGATGACAAGAAAACGCACAAAGAGCATACGGTGCCTTACTACAAACTCATCGAGCGGCAGGACATCTGCGAGAAGATTCTTCTGGAATTCGGGCTGGATCCGGACAAGTCCATAATTCTTAACGGACACGTCCCTGTAAAGATCAAGGATGGCGAAAGTCCTATCAAGGGCGGCGGAAGACTGTTCATAATCGACGGCGGAATGTCCAAGGCTTACCAGAAGACAACGGGAATAGCAGGGTACACGTTCTTCATAAACTCAAGGTACATGGCTCTGGCCGAACACAAGCCGTACAGTCCTCTGCAGGAGGACGGAACTCAGGTGTTCCACGCGCCTGTGATAAACATTGTCAGAGACATGCCTGCGAGAATGCTGGTAGTCGATACCGACCTTGGAAAGGAACTGCTGCGAGAAAGAGAAGAGCTCAGGGCGCTCGTAGAAGCGTATAGAAACGGTTCCCTGAAGGAGAACTAAAGACAGCAAGAAAATCATAGGACAAAGGTTAAAATAATAAACAAATCCCCCTTGTATAAAAGGGGGATTTGTGTTTTAATTATATTGGTATGATTTGTTATAAAAATAACAAATATGATAAATATTTTAAGGAGGCAATAGAATGAACTTTTCACTGACGAAGGAACAAGAATTCGTAAGAAAAATGGTACGCGACTTTGCCGAGACTGAAGTTGAACCTCTTGCTGCAGACATCGATGCGGAACACAGATTCCCAGAAGAGACTGTAGAAAAGATGGCTCAGTACGGCTTACTCGGCGTTCCATTCCCAACTGAGTATGGTGGAGCAGGCGGAGACCACATCTCCTACGCAATCACTGTTGAAGAGCTCTCAAAGAAGTGCGCATCAACAGGCGTTATCTGCTCAGCACACACTTCACTGTGCTGCTGGCCAATCTTCAACTGGGGAACCGAAGAGCAGAGACAGAAGTATCTGCCGGACCTGCTCTCAGGAAAGAAGCTCGGTGCTTTCGGACTGACTGAGCCTAACGCAGGTACAGACGCATCCGGACAGCAGACAAGAGCTGTCGACGGCGGTGACTGCTGGATCCTCGATGGAGCTAAGGTATTCATCACCAACGGCGGATATGCTGACGTATTCGTAGTAATGGCCATGACTGACAAGTCAAAGGGCAACCACGGTATCAGCTCATTTATCGTAGAGAAGGGCGACCCTGGATTCTCAATCGGAAAGACTGAGGACAAGATGGGTATCTGCGCATCCTCAACTACAGAGCTTATCTTCCAGGGATGCAAGATTCCTAAGGACAGACTCCTCGGCGAAATCGGCGACGGTTTCAAAGTAGCGATGTCAACTCTGGACGGCGGCCGTATCGGTATCGCTTCACAGGCACTGGG
>JAFRCM010000126.1 GCA_017404365.1 Bacillota bacterium | reverse complement strand
CAGCTTCTGCTGGTTATCGCTGAGATCGTACGGTTCCTCCGCCCTTTTGAGCTTGTAGTCCCCGTAAGGCAGCGCCTCGTCGGCCAGCGCAAGGTAGGCGTCCCTGCACTTTGCCTTGATGAACTCGTCCGGATCCTTGCCGTCGGTGACGACCAGAACCCTTGCTCTCAGGTCTTCATCGTAAAGTATGTCCAATCCTCTTAAAGCGGCCTTTTGCCCCGCGGCGTCGGCGTCGTAGGACAGGATCACATCGGATGTATACCGCTTGATCAGCCTTGCCTGATTCTCTGTCAGGGCCGTTCCCAGCGACGCTGAGACGTTCCTTATGCCGGCCTGATATAGGGATATGACGTCCATGTACCCTTCAACGAGGATTATTCTGTTCTCCTTCTTAACGTAGTCCTTTGTGACGTTGAGGCCGTAGAGATTGTTCTTCTTCTGGAAGACAGCTGATTCCCTTGAGTTAAGATACTTGGGTTCGCCATCGGCTATTATCCTTCCCCCGAAGCCTATGACCTTTCCGCCTGTATTGATTATGGGGAAGATGACCCTGCCCCTGAACTTGTCGTAGTATCTGCCGTCCTTCTCAGAGGACAATCCAACCTCAACCAGTTTCTCAGGTTCGTAACCCTGTCCGATGAGATGATCCGTAAGGCTGGTCCACTCATCGTCAGCATAACCGATTCCGAAGGTGTTGAGCGTCTCGTCGGAGATTCCCCTGCGCCTCATGTATGTGTAGCCCGGGTTATTGTGTTCTCTCAGCGCCCTGTAGAAAAATCTGGCGGCCAGCCTGTTGATCTCATAGTACTCCTTGCTCTTGCCGCTGCCCTGGCCCCCGCCGCGCTTAAGCTCGATGCCGTACTCACGGGCAAGCATCTCCATGGCTTCCATGAAATCGAGATTGTAATACTTCTCGACGAAGCTGATGACATCGCCGCCCTCTCCGCAGCCGAAGCACTTGTAGGTCTGTCTTCCTTCATCAACAGAAAAAGAAGGTGTCTTTTCATTGTGGAAAGGACAAAGTCCCTTGTAGGAACTGCCAGCTTTCTTCAGGGTAACCACCCTGCCGATGACATCCACAATGTTGCACCTGCTTTTTATCTCTTCTACGTTATTAAAATTATACGTGCTGCGATTGTTTGCCACTTCTACCCCTATGTTATTATCTTCTTAATAATAACTACGTTGCAGAAGGTCTAAATCCTTTTTTTATTTTACAATATCTTCGTACGTATTTTCAGCGTATCTGTCTGTCATTCCGGCGATTTCGTCCTTCACCAGTTCCTCAAGTTCTGAATCCGCCGCCAGATCCGGATAAGCTCTCATTATCAGCTCCGGATTGCCTTTGTAATAATCGAACAAAGTGCCTATGACGGTCTCGATGCGAACTACCTCCTCGACAGTCTTGACCCTTTCGTTGTGGTACACATTTTCGAACATGAAGCTTCTCAACTCGTTCATGGCGCCCAGCTTCTCATCGCTCAGGCGTATGATCGGAGAATCCTCACTGTTTGAAATCATGTCCTTTACAAGCGTATCGATTCTCTTCTTGTGGCTGTTTCCGAGAACCTTTACGCATTCAGCTGGCAGATCTTCCTCGGTAATGACGCCGCTCCTTATGGCGTCATCGATATCATGGTTGATGTACGCTATTCTGTCGCTTGTCTTGACAATCTGGCCTTCAGGCGTGAACGGCATGACGGAACCGGTATGGTTCAGTATTCCGTCCCTCACTTCCGCCGTAAGGTTCATTCCTCTCACAGAACCGTGAAACTCCAGCACATCCACAACGCGGAGGCTCTGGACATTGTGCCTGAAGCCTTTGCTGTAGAGTCTGTTGAGCACCTGTTCGCCGCTGTGTCCGAACGGAGTGTGTCCCAGATCGTGTCCCATTGCTATGGCCTCCGTAAGGTCCTCGTTCAAAGACAGGCCCCTCGCGATGGTTCTGGCTATCTGGGATACCTCAATGGTGTGAGTCAGGCGTGTTCTGTAGTGATCGCCCTCCGGAGCCAGGAATACCTGAGTCTTGTGCATGAGTCTGCGGAATGACTTGGAGTGTATGATCCTGTCCCTGTCCCGCTGAAAATCCGTCCTGATTTCACACTTGTCCTCAGGTTTTACTCTGCCCCTCGACTCCGCAGCCTTTGTTGCAAATGACGAAAGGTACATGTATTCGCGTTTTTCTACGTCTTCTCTTTTTATCATGTCTATATCCCGGTTGATCCGAATCCGCCCTCTCCGCGCGATGTATCCGACAGTTCTGAAGCAGGTTCGATTTCAGCCTGCACTACAGGTGAAATCACCATCTGGGCGATCCTGTCCCCGTTATTTACTACAAAGGCAGTCTCACCCATGTTTATGAGCGCAACTTTGATCTCTCCGCGGTAGTCGCTGTCTATTGTTCCGACACCGTTGACAAGGCCTATGCCGTGTTTAACCGCCAGACCGCTCCTGGCCCTGATCTGGACCTCATACCCCGGTTCAAATTCCATGAAGAGACCGGTCGGGATCAGCGCTCTTTTTCCCGGCTCAATTGTTACAGGTTCGTCCAGAAAGGCGCTTATGTCCATGCCCGCCGAACCCTCAGTTTCATATGAAGGATAATTGCCTGAAATGCTATTGATTCTTACTTTCATCAATAAGCTCCTTTAGATCCAGCCGGCTGCCGGTAACAGCGGCGCCGCAGTATGTGTCAAGGTCGCCGATCATTCCGGCCGCCTTAAGAATATCGTCTGTTGTTACAGCGCTGAACTTCTCCAGAGATTCATCAACGGAGAAGAGCCTGTTCATGAGCAGCTTGTTCCTGCCGAGGGAGAACATCAAAGCCGCGGGATTCTCCAGTGAGAAGATGTACGACGTCTTCGCCTGCTCCTTTGCGATTGAGAGTTCCTCCTCTGTAACACCGTGCTCCGCCAGTCTTTCAAGCTCGTATCTGATTTCGTTTATCGTCTTCGCGACATTCTCATGAGCTACTCCGGCGTATATATTGAAGAATCCGGCAAAACTGCTGAACGAATTCATTGAACAGACATTGTAAGCGAGGCCCTTCTGCTCTCTGATGTTCTGGAATAGCCTCGAACTCATTGAACCGCCCAGTATGCTGTTCATGAGAACAAATGCGTGATAGAGCTCATCAGTATAGCAGACCCCCGGAGCTGCCAGGCAAATGTGTGTCTGCTCAATGTCCTTGACCTTGACGTCAAAGGACTTCTCATAAGGTTTCACTGTTCTCTCAAATTCAGGCAGTTTCTCGTCAAGAGCGCTCAGCTTATCTTCGAAAAGCTCTATTATCTTCTTCTCATCGAAATTGCCGGCGACCGCTATGACAAGGCCGTCTCTCACGTAACGCTTTCTATAGTATTCAACCATTCTGTCGTGATCGATTCCCGCCAGGCTTTCCGGCGTGCCGAGTATCGATCTCTCAAGTGGGTTGCCTTTGTTCACCAGTTCTGAAATCGTGTCGTATATCTCATCGTCAGGAGTATCCTTGACCATCTTTATCTCCTCGATGATCACCTGGCGTTCCTTGTCGATCTCAGTCTGATCGAATTTGGATTCCAGCACCATGTCGAGCAGAATCTCCGCTCCTCTGTAGATGTTGGATGTGAGCGTTTTCACGTAGTAACAAGTGGATTCCTTACCGGTCATGGCATTGAAAGTCGCGCCGATCTTATCCATGTCCTCGGCTATCTGTCTGGCGGTACGGCTGTCCGTTCCCTTGAACATCATGTGCTCAATAAAATGAGAAACACCATGGGTGCTGTCATCTTCATACACTGAACCTGACGCCGCCCATATTCCCAGAGCGGCTGATCTTACCATGGTGTTTTTTTCCGTTATTATGCTGACTCCGCAGTCAAGTCTTATCTCTTCTGCCATTATTCCTTTCCTTTTTCCTTAACTAATTCCATAAGAAGCCCCATCTTGGACATAACATGATCATAAGCCCCCGTGCTGTGCGGCACGAGACAGTTGCTGCAGTCCTTGATGCCGTTCTCCGTGTACTGGAAATTGCCTCCGCATTCTCTTCCCAGCGCGTAAAGCGGACAGTAGCAGAAGAGACAGTTGAAAGTCTCTTCGTTGCCCGTCTTGTGGCACGGAAAGAACTCGCAGTCCTTATGTGAGAAGAATTTATAGTTTTCCGTTTTTATTTCATTCATTCTGCTGGTCCTTATCGTCTGTCTTGTCTGTTTCTTCTTTCTGGCTGTTCTGCGCTTCTCCCTCTGTCAACGCGTGAATCTCCTCGTACTGCTGACGGGCTTCCTCTGCTGTAACAGGAACCGGCATGGTCTCCTTGATCAGATGTCCCGCAAGGATCTCATAGAAACCTGAGAAAGTTGAATACATGTAGGCGATTAGCGGCGCTACAAACAGTGCCCCGATGATTGAGAAGAGCGCAATCACAAATGAGTTGTCAGATACTGTTGAACCTATGGATTCAACGATACCCGCAGGTATTGTTGACAGAAGGCCCCATCCGATAAATGAAAGGCTCAGAAGGAAGTACTTGCCCTTATTGCCCTTCATCATTGCCTTTGATTCATCCATGCACTGTCTGATGCCCTTGTCCGGATCATCGGCCAAAACGAAAAATGCCTGACTGTATCTGAACGCGGCTATGATTCCCGGCACTATGAAGAGCAGAGTCCACAGGAAAATGAACAGTGACATGTAAAGGTAAAGACCAAGGGCTTTTCCGAATTTTTCGAATCCGAGGAACATGTCGACCGGCTGAACATCATGCTTTCTGAATGTCGCCAGGAAGAACAGAGTAAGTCCCAACTGCATGGCTCCCGCTATGAGCAGTACATACACCGAACTCAGAATGCTTGTCTGAGGCATGTTGTTGTAGAAGTTCGCGTAGAAATCGGCATCCATTCCGTAGGTGTAGCCGTTGTTAGTCATGATGCTCCCTATGTTTCTTCCGAAGAGCGCGTCAAAGACGGCAACCGGCAGCTGCAATACTAAAATATATATGCAAACAGCGATTATGGATGTCTTCCACTTACCTGCAAGCGCGTTCCTGCCAAGGGTTCTGAGCGTTTTGCAAGGTTCTGTAATTATAATATTCTGATCAACTAAAATATCCTGCATAAATAATCTCCCTCTTGTCTCCTTTTAATAAGTCCATAGTATGTTACCACAAAAGGCATGCTTATTCAAACAAAAAAAAGAATAAACAAAGATGGGAAAACAGTGTGTTTTCCCATCTCAAAAGGTTTTGATTTTATTATGTTTTTTTTAGTAGAGGTTCTGGAAGATCTCCGCGATTTCAGCTTCTGACAGCTCAACATAGTTGTTGCCGAGCAGTCTCTGCTGGTTGTCGATTGTTGACTTCGCGAATGGAGCGACCTGATCCTCTGTCATGCCGTACTCTCTGAGAGGTTTCTTCTCGAGAATCTTGCCGAGGAACGCATCCAGTTCATCGTATACAACTGCTTCGTCACAGCCAAGAACGTCGCAGAAGATCTTGTTGGCTTCCTGAATCTTGCCTACCGGCTGCTTTCTCATGTACATCTTGAATACTTCAGTGAAGCAGATGAAGTTAGCCTCGCCGTGAGGAATGTGGAACGCGCCGCCGTGAGCGTATGACAGTGCGTGTACTGCCGCGCAGCCCGCGTTACCGAACGCGATGCCTGCGTAAGTTGCTGCCAGGCAGAAGTCCTTGAGCAGGTCAGCTCTGTTTTCCTTTGTGTTTCCGCCTCTTTCGACGATCTTCTTGTATCCGCCCATGATCAGAGCGATTGCTTCCTTTGAAAGAATCTCAGTGAATGGTGAAGCCTTCGGTGACAGGAATGATTCTACAGCGTGAATCAGAGCGTCAACGGATGAAGTCGCGAATACTTTGTCAGGCAGTCCCTGAAGTGATTCAGGAATAAGAACTGCTTCGTCAGCGAAAGTATCAGGAGTCGCGATACCCTTCTTCAGGTTCAGTGAAGGGATTGAAGCAACTGCTACGTTTGTTACTTCTGAACCGGTTCCGCAAGTTGTAGGAACTGCGATGAGCTTCTTGATCTTCTTGCAAGGATACTTGTCAGTGTACAGATCTGCAACCTTGTCAGGAATTTCGCATGCCAGAACCTTGCAGCAGTCAACGATTGTGCCGCCGCCGAAAGCGATGATTCTGTCATAATCGTACTTGTCCATCTCAGCCTTCATTGCGTCCATCATCTCATCAGTTGGCTCGCCCATGCCGTACTTTTCCTGGAAAACTACAGGCATGTCAATACCGAGACCTTCTACATAAGGCTTGTACATCCACTCGTTAGTTACGAGGATGTCGCCCTTTCCAAGCTTGAACTCATCATTGAAGTCTTTGAAAGTATCAAAATAATGAATTGTTGGAACTAATTTTAAAGCCTGCATAATGCATAACCTCCTTGAATTTGGTTTACCGTAATATAGTTATTGTATTAGCTGATTATTCGTCATAGCTGTGGTGGAAGATCTCCTTCATTGCTTCCTTGAGCTCCGGTCTGAAGTCAGGATGAGCGATGTCGATGAGAGCCTTGGCTCTTTCTTTGTTGCTCTTTCCCCACAGATCCGCGATACCGTACTCAGTTACTACGAATTCAGTATCGTTTCTGGAATCTGTAACGACCTGCTTGTCAGCCAGATGAGGCGTGATCTTGGAAATCTTTGTTCCATCCTTCTTGACAGTCATTGACGGCATTGCGATGATGCCCTTGCCCAGACCGTCTCTTGCCATTGCGGCACCGCGAATGAAGTCAACCTGTCCGCCTACACCTGAGAACTGAACGTCGCCGCCAAGAGTATCGGAAGCAACCTGTCCATAGAGGTCGCAGCCCAGAGCTCCGTTGATGGCGATCATCTTCGAGCAGTTCATGATGATCGTAGGATCGTTTACATAGTCTACAGGCATGACTTTTACTGCGTGGTTGTGGTCGCAGAACTCATAGAGTTCTTTTGTACCCATGACGAAGTTCGCCACCATAACATCCTTATCGAAGGACTTCATGGTGTTGTCGATAACGCCTTCATAGTAGAGGTTCATCGCTCCGTCACCCAGCATCTCTGAGTGCAGACCCAGATGCTTCTTGTTCTTCAGCTGAGCGCATACAGCGTCAGGAATTGATCCGATACCCAGCTGCAGAGTAGCGCCATCCTCGATGAGGCTTGCGCAGTACTTACCGATTTCCTCCTCAACAGGTCCGATCTTTGAAGCCGGAATAGTCGGCAGTTCTTCGTCATATTCAACGATTGCGTCAGCATACTCCATAAGCGGGAATACGACATCGCCGTAAGTGAACGGAACATGTTCGTTTACCTGCGCGATTACTGTCTTAGCTGACTTGATTGCCTGTACAGTGTAGTCGCCGGATACGCCTGTTGATACATAACCGAGTTTGTCAGGCTTTGAAACCTGAATGAGCACGACGTCGACAACGATTCTTCCCTGTCTCATGAGCTCAGGCAGTTCATGGAAGAAGAATGAAGTGTAATCGCCCCAATCATTGCAGGCCTTTCTCGTCTGTCCGGAAATGAACCACATGTTTGGATGGAAGTTTTCTTTGTACTCTTCCTTGCAGTAGTCTCCAGGACCGAGTGAGAACATGTGAGAAATCTCAACGTTCTTGTAGTTTTTAGCATTTCTGACCATGGCTCTTACCAGCTCAGCCGGTTCGCCTACGTCATGCTGGAAAACCACTTTGTCATTTGACTTGATGAGCTGTACAGCTTCATCGGAAGTCATTTTCTTTGCATCATAAAGCTCTTTCCAGTTTCTCATTAACTTTTTCCTCCAGTAATTGTTCTATCTTTGATACGTGATCTTCCGACCACATTTTTATTACATCACCGCTGACAGTGTACTGGTCGATAATCGGACAGCATGCAGTGCATCCGCCTATCACAAGAAGATGATCGTAGACAGGCCCTTCTTCGGCATGTTCAAAATCAATTTCCGGAAGATCCGATTTAATTTTCCTGAATGCGTCCCCTCTCTGATAATGTGGATTGCATCCGCCGCAGAATTTCACACCGCACTTCATGTTAAATAATTAACTTTCCTTCTTAAATTTTGAGGCCGCCCGGGACTGCCAAGCGGCCTCTTCGATACACTGTCTATTAATAATGTGTTCCGGCTGCAGGATTATTCCTTAATGCCTGCGATTGCCTTTGCGAGAGCCTTCTTGCCTTCGATGTTGCCCTGTCTCTGGATCATGATTCTCTGAGCCTGAGGTGAGCCTGCACCGTGCATTGACTCTGTTCTGTATCCTACTGCCGCAGCGCCGAGGCACAGGTTCTCGATCAGTCTGAGAACTCTCATACGCTGTTCAGTTGTGCATGATGGAGCAGCTGCGTAGAACTTGTTGCAGATTTCACCGATTGTCTCGCCGTTTCTTCCTACAGCCAGATCTGAATCGAAGTCCTTCTGAGCTGGCATTGTTACCATCAGTCCGCCTGCGATGTCCTCAGCCAGTCTTACGATCTCGTAAGGGAATCTTGTGATGTTCTGCTTACATACGTTTGCCAGCAGCAGGTCGATCTGATAGTTACCGGCTTATGTTGGATATCCTTCAGTTGAGCAAGCGATACCGCAGCAGTACAGAGTTTCGTTCAGGTGAGTCATCTCGATGAGCTTGTCCTTAATGTGTGAAGCCTTCTGAGCGCCATTGTATTCAGCAGCCAGAGCAGCAGCACCGATCAGAACGTCGCCTACGCCGACCTTGCAGCCGCCGTATGACTGTCTGTGATATCCTGCGAATCTCTCAACAACCATGCCTGCGAATTCATATTCGCCAGCGAGGAATACATACTCGTTAGGAATGAATACATCGTCGAATACTACGAGAGCTTCCTGTCCGCCGAACTGAGCGTTACCGAGGTCGATGTCAGCTCCTTCTTCCAGCTTTCTTGTGTCGCAGGACTGTCTTCCGTAGATCATGTACATACCGTCAGCATCTGATGGGCAAGCGAATGCTACAGCGTAGTCAGCATCCTCTTCTCTCATAGCCTGTGTAGGCATTACGATGTGCCAGTGTGAGTTGATGGAACCAGTCTGGTGGCACTTAGCGCCGCATACTACGATTCCGTCTTCTCTTCTCTCTTTGATTCTTACGAACAGGTCCTTATCTCTCTGAGCGTGTGGAGCAAGTCCTCTGTCGCCCTTAGGGTCTGTCATAGCGCCGTCAACTACCAGGTCTTTTTCCTGTACCATCTTCAGGAAGTTTGTGAAGTTTTCATGGTAGTGAGTGCCATACTTTTTATCGATTTCATAAGTGGATGAGAACATAGCGTTG
>JAFRCM010000125.1 GCA_017404365.1 Bacillota bacterium | reverse complement strand
GAACCCGTCGCTACTCGAGAGTCCACTGGACTCTCTCCTAACGCTCCGGCCCTTTCGGGTTCTCGTCCCGTGTCTTGTTCTACGTCGGTGATACGAAAAAGGAGACCTTTCGGTCTCCTTTTCGTATCATGGCGGAGGACACGGGACTCGAACCCGCGGGGCTGTTACACCTTACTCGCTTTCCAGGCGAGCTCCTTAGCCACTCGGTCAATCCTCCAAGCCGCTTACCTAATATAACAAATAAATGCGTTTGTTTCAAGTGATATCTTGTCAGTTCAAACTATTCCTTTTCAGGGAATTCGTGTGACCAGGTCTCCTCGCCGCTGGCGTTGAAGATGTGGACCGTGCCCGTAATTCCTGTTATTCCTGTCTGGGCTTCCAGCTCAGCAATTGCGCTCTCAAATCCGGACTTCAGAGTTTCGGAGTTCTTCCCGAAGGCCTCCACGAGAACCTTTTCGTCTGAATCATCAATAGCGTCGTTGAACTTAAAAGTAATATCAAAACTGTCGCCCGAGAAGCTGACCTCTGAGCTCATTCCCTCAGGCGTGGTTATCTGCTCCTGAATCGTCTTAACAATGTCAGGATTGTCAGCAGCAAGATCTTCGAGGGTCGCGGTTACCTGCTGTCCGCAGCCCCCAAGCAAAAGCATCAGGCCTGCCATCGCGATAACTGTAATTGTAACTAACGTCTTTCTCATGTTTCTCTGCCCCTAGCGCGCTAACGCACGCTTTCCTCTACGACATTTATCATGTCAGGAATCTCGATTACTCCCTTGTGTCTTATCGGTTTCGCGTCGAGATCTTTCAGCGCTGCCGGAACACGCACGCCGGTCTCATCCGCGACTGCGCGTATGTATCCGAATCCGTTCTCTTCTTCCGGCAGACCTATGGATTTCGCAACGCTCTCCGCGAATTTGTAAGCGCTTGCCGTGGACGCGATCAGAGTAGGCGTCTCATCACCCGTCGCCTTGACATAGTCGCGGTAGACTTTGTATCCGACCGCTGTATGAGTGTCGATGAGATACTTCTCCTCTCTGTACATCGCGCCAATCGTCGCGTTTGTTTCCTCTACTGTCGCTGTGCCGCCCCAGAACTTCTTCAATCCGTCGCGAATCTTCGGGCTGACCTCGTAGCGGTGGTCCTTCTCGAGAGATTCCATAAGGCCCCTGATTTCATCACCATCGTTTCCGGCCATGTGATACAGGAGTCTTTCCAGATTGCTTGAAATCAGGATGTCCATTGACGGTGAGTTCGTAAGGTAGAACTCTCTGTTTGTATCGTATACGCCGGTGTTGAAGAAGTCAGTCAGCACGCGGTTCTTATTGGAAGCGCATATGAATCTGTTCACAGGAATGCCCATCTCGCCGGCGTAGTACGCGGCAAGGATATTGCCGAAGTTACCTGTCGGAACGCAGATGTTCACCGGCTCTCCAGCCTTGACAACGCCTCTCTCGAGCAGCTTGACATAGCCCCAGACGTAATAAGCCACCTGCGGAACCAGTCGACCTATGTTGATTGAGTTTGCGCTGCTGAGTTTGCATCCGAGACCTGCCAGTTTATCAGCAAAAGCATCGTCGTTGAATATCTTCTTCACGCCTGTCTGCGCGTCGTCAAAATTACCTTCAATCGCGAAGACGTGAGTGTTGGCGCCTTCCTGGGTAATCATCTGGCGCTCCTGAACCTGGCTTACGCCTTTGTTCGGGAAGAATACGATGATTTCAGTTCCAGGTACATCCGCAAAACCTTCCAGAGCGGCTTTGCCGGTATCGCCGGAAGTCGCTGTAAGGATGCAGATTTTCTTGTCTTCGTTTTCCTTCTTTGTAGCGGTGGTCAGAAGATATGGCAGAATGCTGAGCGCCATGTCTTTGAACGCGGCTGTCTTGCCGTGGTAGAGCTCAAGAAAATACGCTCCTCCTGCCTTTGCGACAGGAACGATCTCTTTCTCCTCAAACTTGGTATCGTACGCACCGTCGGTGCAGTACTTCATCTCCTCATCGGTATAATCGTCAAAGAAGGTTTTTATTATTTCAAAAGCAACCTGCTTGTAGGTCATTCCGACCATGTCCTCAGGCTGCATTGGAAGCGCCGGCACTTCATGGGGCACATAGAGACCGCGATCCTCCGCGATTCCCTGAATTACCGCCTGTGCGCCTGTCTTAAAATCTTTGCTGCCTCTCGTACTTTCGTAAAGAATCATTTAGTCTGTACTCCTTCTGTAAATGCAATAATGTCGTCCACATCCGCCAGAGCGCCTTTGCCTGTTGTGCCGCAGGCGAGATGGGAATCCTTCGGCTCGATGAACTTATAACCAAGGCCTTTGAGCTTCTCGATGTTCTCCTGCACGATCGGATTCTCGTACATGTTGGTGTTCATGGCCGGGGCTATGATTATCTGCGCCTGATTTGCAGCCGCCATGACGACAGCCGTGAGGAGATCGTCCGCGATTCCGCACGCTATTTTACCGATTACATTTGCTGTCGCCGGCGCGACGAGAACCACGTCCGCGTTGCCTGCCAGATTGATGTGCTTTACTATGGCCGGGTCATATTCCTCGAACTCATCAGCGTGAACTTTGTTTTTTGAAAGTGTCTGTAATGTCAGCGGCGTTATGAATTCCTGAGCGCCTTCTGTCATCACAACGTGTACATCATGACCGTCCTTGTGCAGACGGTTCGCGATATCCGCCGCCTTATATGCGGAGATGCTTCCTGTTACTCCGAGTACGATATACATCTATACCCCCTCCTTTTCTTCGAGGACGCGGCGAACTATCATCGCCGCTATTTCTTCATTTGTATTCATGGAATCGTAGGTTTTATCTTTATGAATAAGATATCCTTTGTGGAATCCGTTTCCGATTTCTCTGAGGTCGTTTGCCATTACGAAATCGCAGTTGTTCTTCTGCAAAAGCCTGTAGCCCACTTCGATAAGTTCCTCATGGGGCACACCGCTCAGCAGTTTGAATCCAACCAGTATGCTCTCAGGGCTGACCTCTTTTATGCAGCTGATCACTTTAGGCGAACGCTTCATGTGGATTATAAGGTCATCAATGTCTGAACTGATCTTGTTGCCGGTCAGATCCTGCGCGTGCGCCGGGTCTTCGGTTCCCATGAGCTTATCCAGTGTAGTTACCTGATGGACCATGTAATCGCTGACCGCCATGGCGTGGATCACCGCATCGATCTTGTCCTCAGTCAGGACTCTGGTAATGTTCTCCTTGAGGTCCATTACTCCGCCGATTTCAATCGGTTCGATTTTTTCATGCTCCGGCCAGACTGCCCGCTTGCCATGAAGATAGTAAATTTTCTCTACCTTTTCCTCTGCTATAAAAGCGTTTCCTATCGCAAAACCAAGACTGCCTGTAGATGAATTTGTGATGGTTCTCACATCATCGATACGCTCGCTTGTTCCGCCTGCTGTGATTACGATTTTCATGGTTTTCGCATTGCTCCTTCCACGGTATTCCCCATCATAAAATTATATGGTCTGGCTTTTGCGGTGTCAAGAATATGCCTCTTTCCGCTTACCCAAATCACTGCCTGCGCACTTGAAAAGATAACACTGTTTTTATAGAATAATCCCAGAAGTAAGCTGAAATCACACAGGAATTGTCATAACTGAACCGGAGGTTATTAATATGAAATCATATAGAAAAGAAATGTGGTTCAATCTGCCTAAGCGGCGCGGTCTTGTAAACATCACACGCGACGTTCAGCAGGCGATCGATGAAAGCGGCATCAAAGAAGGACTCTGTCTGGTGAACCCGATGCACATAACCGCAAGCGTGATCATCAATGACGATGAGCCTGGACTTCACCGCGATTTTGAGCGGCTTCTCGAACGCCTCGCCCCTGAAAAGCCATACGACCAATACGATCACAACGGCTTCGAGGACAACGGCGACGCTCACTGCAAACGCCAGCTCATGGGTCGTGAAGTTGTCTGCGCTGTAACGGACGGCCGTCTGGACTTCGGGCCATGGGAGCAGATCTTCTACTACGAGCTTGACGGCAAGCGCAACAAGCGCGCTCTTATCAAAATCATTGGTCGTTGAGTAAAAAGTTTAATTCCACTTGTAAGGGTTAATTCCACATAATTCTTTGTGACAGGAGAATTCAGAACATAAAAGGGTTTGACATAGGTTGTCAGACCCTTTAAAGTGGAAT
>JAFRCM010000124.1 GCA_017404365.1 Bacillota bacterium | reverse complement strand
CAAGGTGGGCTGGAATGTAAACACAGGCTATATAGTCAAAGCCATTATTCTGGCTATCATGCTGATCATAGTAGGCTATCTGCTCTACAAGGAGCCGATTAAAGCGACGAAAATCGTCGGCGTGGCTGTGTGCCTGGCAGGGCTGTTTCCGAAATGCATTTAACCGTCTATTATGTTATAATTTGTATCGCATGCAGTTACTTATCGGGCTGCAGGTGATACTTTTTTATTGCTTTATGACTCAAACCAGAATCCGACTGGAGAAAGCGATTCGGTGAAAACAGTATTCGACATATTTAAAAGCGATATACGGGCGATTGTGAAGTCGGTTTTCGTACTGATTATCGTTCTTGCAATGGGCTTTATTCCATCCCTGTACGCGTGGATCAATATTTACGCGAACTGGGATCCTTATGCTGAAGCAGGGAATGTCGAAGTTGCGCTGGCGTCAAGGGATAACGGGATAGATCTGAAAAACGGCACCCATGTGAACAGCGCATCTGAAGTTATCGCGGAGGTTAAGGATGATAAAGACATCAAATACTGCCCTCTGGACGATCCGGAAGAAGCGGTCGCGGGAGTAAAATCCGGTCGGTATTATGCTGCAATCGTTTTTGAGGACGGATTCACTTACGACATGCATCACTTCGAGGAGGCAATCGGTGTCAGAGAGAATAAGATTACCTATTACACGAATATCAAGAAGAATCCGGTTGCGGCCAAGATGACCGACATGGCTTCGGCGGATCTGGTTCAGGACGTGAATTCGAAATATGTTGAGCGCATGCTCAGGCAGTACTTCGGGGACGCAGGAGAGGCGGCCGATGAGATCGATGTAGATGGAGCCGTTGATACAGCCCTGGAGCAGCTTATGGGGACCAGGGACGCTATCCACGATTATAACGCGGCAGTCAGTGGGCTCATGTCAACGAAAGGCGATGTGACAAAGTCCTTAAACAAGGCAAAGAAGAAGCTCAACAAGGGCAGAAAGAACAGTAGTGCCGACGTTGCTGAAGCGGAGAAAAAGATAGATCAGGCAAGATCAACGATCAGAAAAGTATCAGATACAATAGACGAGAAAACCGGAAAGCTGGAAACAGCTGTCAGCGACCTCCAGAACGCCCTTGCTGATCTGCAGGGCTCGGTTGACGAAGAGAAAATAGCCAAGGCCGCTGACGCTGCTGACCGCGTTCTTACAATCCTTCAGGATTTGCGCGCAATGCTGCCGGATGATCCCGGAACCACGGCAGGCCGGGTTACTGCGGATACGCTGGACATGATGATTTCACAGACAGAACACATCAAAACGCTCCTGCAGAGCGACCCTTCTTCGACTGAGCTTATAACCGACGCGGAGGCCATCATGCAGATGGTAAACTCAGACCTGAAGCCAAGTCTGAAGCTGATGCTGTCGGAGATAGACAAGGCGCTGGAACGTACCATTCCGCTCCTGCAGTCAACGGACGGTGTTCTTAATGACATCAATCCGGTTCTGAAGAGTGCCGGCTCAACCGTCAGCAGCCTGGATACATCGCTTGTCGGGCTGCATTCCATGCTTACTTCACTGGAGACTAAACTTGACGATATTATCGAGAAGGTACAGGCCGCGGACGAAAATGACCGAGCGGATGTGCTCGCTGAGCTGTTCAGCGGAGACGCTGACGAGTACAGCAGGTTCTTCACGGATTTTGTGGAAATCAAGGAGACGAAACTGTACGATCCGGTTTCATACGGCGCCGCAATGACTCCGTTCTATACAATCATCGCCCTCTGGGTTGGAGGAGTCATGCTTGTGACAATTCTCAACACAAACACAAACCGGAGGAAATATCCGGACATAACCGAAGCGCAGGGGTTCTTCGGCAGATTCATGATCTTTTTCCTCATCGGACAGATTCAGGCGGCTGTCGTCGTGCTCGGAAATATTTTCATGCTTCACTGCAGTCCTGTTCACCCGTGGCTCATGTGGCTTTCGGCGGCGATTACGAGCATGGTATTTGTCATACTCATTTATTCGCTTACTCTTGCCTTTGGTGATATCGGCAGGGCCGCTGTAATCGTAATCATGATGATTCAGATCGCGGGTTCAAGCGGTACTTTCCCGATTGAAATTCTGCCGGGTATTTTTGATAAGATCTACAAGTTCTTCCCGTTCCCGTACGCGATCGACGCCATGCGCGAAGCGATCTGCGGGTTGTACGGGTATGATTATGTGAAATATCTTGCTGAGCTGATGATATTCTTCCTCTGCGCCATCGCAATCGGTGTGTTTATCAGGAGACCGTTCATCGGCGTTAAGAATTTCATGTACGATAAGATGAAAGAAACGGAGGTGATGTAATGGAACATAAGTATGATGAACATTACAGAAACCTCGACAAGATGGTCACAAGTTTTCATGAAAAGAAAAAGAAACGCCTTAAAGTCAGCGGAATCATACTGCTGATTCTTCCGGTTGTGCTTGGATTTATGAGATGGATTACGGACAGCGATAAGGTCGTATTCCTTCTTATATGGGTGCTTTGCATGTTTGCTGTCTCAGCTTATCTGGTCAGCGTTGAATACATGGATGAATTGATTCGCAATAAGTATGATCCTGACGCCGCGTCTGACGCGGAGGAAGGAGATGAGCGATGAGAAACGTACTGAACATCATCATCCACGATTTTAAGCGCCTGACCTCAAGCGTCGTTGCCATGGTGGTTCTGATGGGAATCATCGTTGTGCCGTGTCTTTTCGCGTGGATCAACACACTATCAAATGACGATCCTTTCGAGCCGGCGTCAACAGGGCGTATTCCTGTAGCTGTTTTCAGCGAGGATGAAGGAGCCGAGATGCTTGGCCTTTCAATCAATGTCGGTGAAATTGTCACAGATACACTTGCCGCTAACGACATGATCGGATGGGATATAGTAAACACTAAGGACAAAGCTCTACGAGGCGTTAAGTCCGGAAAATATTACGCTGCCGTCATTGTTCCGAAGGACTTCAGCGAAGACATGATGAGCTTCACAAGGGGCGACATGGAGCATCCGCAGCTGCTGTTCTATGAGAACCAGAAGACTAACGCCATTGCGCCTAAGATCACAGGCAAGGTGCGTGAGGTTCTGGAACAGGAAATCGACGCGGCATTTATCGATACAGTCGGACAGTATATTACCATGGCGGCTTCTGCCGCGGATGCGGCGGGCGTGGATCCGCAGGATGCGTTCAGGGATCTGAGCGATACCATGCGAACACTGGATGCGGACCTTGCAAACAGTGTTGTCATGGTAAGGGCGGCGGCCGGTCTTTCCGACGCCGCGGAAGATCTGCTTAAGGCTTCCGATCAACTGATGGGCAGCTCAGGGGATACAATTGCTTTAGGTGAGCAGCTGCTGGAATCAGCGGAGGGAAGAATTCCGGAAAAAGTCGACACGTCGTCTGTCAGCAATACAGTTCACGCCCTTGATGCGATTCTTTTGAGGGATCTCAAAAAAATTCAGGACGATCTGATTGCGGTCAGTGATGACATGGGAAAATACAACAGTTTCGTTGATAACGAGCTGGATAAACAGAAGACTCTTGCAAGCGAAATGAAGTCCTCTGTGGATAAAATCGTAAGTAAGCTAAATTCGATGGATCTGACAGGCCTGGCCAGCAGGTTCAGCCGGATTTCAGACAGACTGGGAACCATTATCGACCGTCTTGACAGTGACAGGCTGAAGAAAGCGGATGCGTCTAACTGGGCCACCATGCAGGGATACATGAATGAGATTCTGGCGGAAGTTGATTCCGCCCAGAAGTCGATCAGCAAGATAGATGCCGATGTGGATCAGGAATTGGACAAAAAGCTGAACCAGGCAGTCAGCGACGCGAGAAATGCAATCTCCGAAACACGGAGCACCCTGTCCGGCGTATACGGCGACATGGATCTGCTGGCGGACGCTTTGGATAAATCAGACCGTTCCCTCAGGTCTCTTCAGGGAGGACTTGACGGCACTGTAACGACGCTGCTTTCACTTCAGAACGGAAGCCGCAATCTTGCCGCGATGTTTGACAACCTTTCAAACAGCGATTTACTGAAAGATGTCAACCATTTGAAGACAAACGACGCTGAGGTAATCGCTGAGAACATGGCGTCTCCGATCAAAATGGGAACAGAGGAGATATATCCGATCAGGAACTTCGGCTCTGTCATGGCTCCTTTCTACATGGTCATTGCCCAGTGGATCGGGGCGATGTTCGCCGCCGTCATGATCCATGTTCAGGTTAGAAGACGTAAGGGAATAGAAGGAACAAAGCTGCACGAGCTGTTCTTCGGACGGTATCGTCTGTTTATGATGATAGGTCTGTTCCAGGCCATCCTGGTAGCCCTGGGCAATCTGCTCTATGTTGGAATTCAGTGCGTACATCCGCTGCTGTTCATCCTTGCGGCATGCGTAAACAGCATTGTCTTCACAATGATAGTTTACGGTCTTGTCTTCGCCTTTGAAAACATAGGTCTTGCCGCCGGCGTAATACTGATGGTATTGCAGGTGGCAGGCTCCGGAGGAACATTCCCGACAGAAGTGCTTCCGCCGGTATTCAGAGCTTTATTCCCGTTCATGCCGTTCCGTTACGCAATGGACGCGTTGAGAGAGTGCATAGGCGGAATGTACGACCATACGTATCTGAAGTGTCTGGGCATACTGCTGCTGTTCGGACTTGCGGCCATCGCCATTGGATTGCTTTTGCATAAGCCTATGAGAGGATTGATAGAGAAAGTGGAGGAGAGCAAAGAAGAAAGCGATGTCATGTTATAACCATAAGAAGACAATATTGCATATTGATTCATGCGTGCGCCGTGACTCGAGAACCGAGCGGCTGGCGCAGGCGCTTCTGAAAGAACTTGATGGTGAAGTCACTCATCTCAGGCTGGAAGATTTGGCGTTTGAGCCGTCTGACGAAGCGTTTCTTGATCGGAGAGAGCAGCTGATAGAGGCGGGCGCCTTTGACCACGAGATGTTTGACCTGGCGAGACAGTTTGCCGAGGCAGATGTGGTTGTTATTTCCGCTCCATACTGGGATCTTTCTTTCCCGGCGTCTCTCAAGCAGTATGTTGAGAAAATCTGTGTCAACGGAGTGACCTTTGAATATACGCCTGAGGGCATACCTCAGGGGCTTTGCAAAGCCCAGCGTCTTTATTATGTCATGACTGCCGGCGGCGACTACGCTCCGGAGGAGTATGGATACGGTTACATCCAGGCCCTGGCGAGAGGATATCTCGGTATCACGGATTTCAGGCTTATCAAGGCGACGGGACTGGATATCATCGGCGCTGATGCCGAAAAAATACTCCAGGATTGCATTGAACATGAAATCCTGGAGCGCGATGTGTAATTATTTGAAACTGACAAGCTTGCCGGCTTCTTTTGCCCATATTCCCCATGCTTCCGTCAGAAGTTTTCTGCCGGCGTACATGGATGCCAGAGAGTCGTCCAGCGGCGGGGCTATTTCCACAATATCAAATCCGATGATGTTCAGCTCTGAAAAGAGCTTCTGAACCAGCGTCATGGCCATTCTGGCCGTCAGCCCGCCGAACTGCGGCGTGCCGGTTCCTGCCGCGAACCCCGGATCCAAAGCGTCAATATCAAAGGTCAGATAAACTCTGCTGAACTTCTTCATTTTACTAATGCAGTCATTTGCAACCGCTTCGATTCCCTCACTGTAGCAGTCATATGAGGTTTTGACCTGTAAGTTTCTGTTTCTGCTGAATTCAAATTCATCAGGTTCTATTGAGCGGATGCCTATGAAATACAGGTTTTCTTCAGATGTGATATTTGACATCTCCAAAGCCCTTTGCTCTGTAGAGCCGTGAGAAAGGGGATCTCCTTCCAGTTCATAGCTGAGATCCATGTGCGCGTCGATATGAATGATGCCAAAGGGCTCATCAAGCGCTTCGTTGATTCCGCGCTCGACCGGAATCGTTACGGAGTGGTCGCCTCCAATCATGGTGAAGTGAACGCCTTTGCGTACAAGATCAGCCACGAACTGCTGCACGTCAGCGAAGATCTCATCTCTGGAACCTTTTTCGAAATTTCCCGCGTCAAGGACCTTGAATTCCGAGTAATAATCAAGTTTTTCAGTGCACGGAGTAGCGTGGTCCGTATTAGCGCGAAGCAAATCCGGTGCCTGCGAAGCTCCTCCGCGGTAGCTGACGCCTCCATCGTAAGGAATTCCGAAGATGACAGCATCTACGCTTTCGGCGTCTGCGTCAGGAGTATTAAGTCCGAACCAGGTCCGCGTGTTTATGATATAGTCGTTGTTCATATGGTTCCTCCTTGTCTCGTTATAATACTGATAGTATAATTCTTTAAGGGAGAAAAGTAAAACAGGGGACCGAGCAAAATGATTGGAACAATTCAGCTCAAAACTGACAGATTGATTCTCAGAAGGCATGTAATTGAGGACGCGGACTTTCTCTACAGGCGTTTTGGAAGTGATGAGAAAATGTATGAGTATTCCGGATGGAATCCGTACGCGACTCCTGATATGGCGAAAGAGACAGTGCAGAACTTCATAAAAAGCTATGATGACGATGCCTTTTTCGGATGGGCGATAGAGAAGGACGGCGCGATCATTGGAACTATCGGGGCCTATGATCATGACTCTCAGGAAGACAGCATAGAAGTCGGAACCAGCATAGACAGAGCATGTTGGGGCAGAGGATATGCAACCGAGGCACTGGAAGCGGTTCTTCGGTATTTGACAGAGGATAATGGTATTTCCACTGTTAAGGCATGGTGCGCGTCTGACAATCTGGGATCAGCAAAAGCAATGGAAAGGTGCGGCATGGTCCTGGAAGATGTAGAAAAGGACGCGCTGTCAATAGGAAACAAGCAGTTTGATAAATATAATTATGTATACCGAAAGGAGAAGGCAATGGATAGGAAATCAATCAAATACGCTGTTGTCATCCAGT
>JAFRCM010000123.1 GCA_017404365.1 Bacillota bacterium | reverse complement strand
TCGGTGAGGTCTCTTCAGCATTGCGTGGGTGCGTTGTCAAGGGTGGCAACACCTCTTGAAACCATCATGATTTACTTTTCAAGGTTCGTTTGGAGCCTTTTTCTTCTGACTCCGAGTTTTCATACGTCACTTGACGCTACCCCTTGTTTACAGTCACATTTACTGTTGACAAATAGTTGGTAACCTTCCAGTTTCGCTTGTCATAAACAGGTTTGTAACTCCTTATGGAATCAGTATCTTCTGCAAAATCATATTTTATCGCATTCTCCCCATTTACATCCGAATACTTGCGGAGACCGATCCATTTGTATGTCCACTCGTTATCTCCCTTTGTGATTGTCGGACTGCCTATGGCAAACTCAGGAGTATTAGGAGCATCTGATGTTAGAGTAATCGTAAGATTTTCAGGTCTCGTGCTCCACTTATTGCTTAGGTCATCCCAGACCTTGGTCACTGTTATCTCTGTCAGCTCGACATAGACAACTGTGATTCTCCAGTCATTCTGAACATTATTGAACGGGTATGATTTTTTATAATTCTCCCACTCGTCCTCAGATGTGAAAGACAGGGTCTGTACTACATTCCCCTCTGAATCCAATTTCTCTACAGTAATACTGTTCAGTACATAATTACTGTTTTCCGGTGCATAACTGATTGAACACGAAGCTCCCTCTCGTATGTCGCGTGAAGGATCGATCGTTCCGCCTATTACATGTGTATCGATATGGTAACCCTCGATGTGGGCTTTTGGTGATGTGATAGGATATGATGAATCAGATCCATCACTTAAGATAACATCAAGCTTCGCACCCGTACCATCTCCTGTATCCTTGTTAGTATTGATCCACTTACCAACTGTTGTCGCATTTTCGTCATCGACTTTGACATGAATGGTAACTTCTATTTCAGTATCTTTCTTATAGTTGCTGAAATTAAACGTCACCTTTCCCGTTTCTTCATTAACAATAGACTTTACAATAAGGGGTTCCTCATTTTGTCCGTAAGCAAATTCCAGACCTTCTTCAGTTGTAGTTTTGGTGAGTTCCGTGCCATTATATACTGCTTTGAACTCTAAAGTATTATCTCCTAGGCTGGTATCAATATCAAATGAATCAGATAATGTGTCCTCAAGTTTCATTCCAGCAGTTGGAACATTCAAAGTGGCAAAATCATCATCATAATCGGAGTCAAATTCATACTCATCTTTACTTCTTTCTACTCTATTTTTAATAAGCCTGTACTGCCCATAATTACCAGAAACAACCTCGGTGAATCCTGGATCAGTGTCATCCATGCCTGCAAAGGTGACTCTTCTATGACCATTCCACAACCTGCCTGTATCTGCCTGTGCCTGGATATCCGCCGCATTATATATACCATTACCGTCAAGATCCTTCATATACATAGGATTAGCAAGGGCAAGAAGCTCATTCCACAGTTCCCAATGAAATGATTCTGTATGGCTATTTAATGTATCCATTCTTGCGGTGGTACCTGTATAGCTTATCATTGCAAAGCTTAGAGATTTTCCATACTTCGCATCTCCATTACCGCTTGTCCCCAACGAAAAATACTTGCCCTTTTCATCATAACTTCTGAGAATGGACCAGCAATCGTAGTTGATCAAAGGATAACTCCACAATCTGTTGTTGTTCCAATTAGGGCTGTTATTAGTGTTGCTGCTGGTATCTACATTGAACTGCGAGTTTCGTTTTGCGGGAAGCCCCGAATGTGGCCGCGACCTTGTATCAAGCAACCCGTCAAATGAAATATAAATAAATGCCGGTCTGTTTACTATATCGCTGTCCTGAAGGGTGTCATTTTGGTTTTCAGTAAAGATTGGATCCGTAGTTTTTCTTCCGGAAAGATATGCATATAGTCCGGTGTACAGGTTAATAGCCTGATGACAACCATCATTTCCGCCACTAGGATTAGTTTTTTTCCAATGCGCATCTGTAGTTCCAATCTTACGCCAGTCAAAGTCACCATCAGCAGGCTCCTGTGGGAATATTATATCCATATAGTCTTTATTCCCATTACGGTCATTGTCTTTACCAACGTCTAAGCAATAATGAATGTTGCTGTAGTCGAAAAACTGTGTTGAACCTGACAATCCGCCATAGCCCCACTCCGAAGGCAATTCCGAATATGGGGTGTCGAATTGGGTTGTTATCCACACTAAATCGACGGTATCATAATGCTGAAGCAAAAATTCCACATTTTGTTTAGCATACTTCCGCAGAAAGCCGTGTGCCTCGCAAGGGGTGAACGCGTATACTGCTCTTGTTGGCTCACTGGTTACATTCAATTTGGTCTTGAATTTTATTTGTCCTTTACCGTTTTCTTTATCGGTCCAGTCAAACTCTTTCTGGACATAATAATCACCGGCGGCCAACAAGTCACGGTTGGTATACGTGCCGTTGTCGTAATAATTGGCGCCACCGGAACCTTCTTCCTCTGTCTTGCTTTCGTCGAGCTGTTCACCCGATCCGCCAACAAGATAAATATTTCCGGGATCATCATACGCATCTGCTGCAAAGGTATCTACCGGTGCCATTGTGACGGCGAAGATAAATGCCAACAGCAAAGTGCCCAGGACCCGTAATGCCCTCCTCTTAATTTTCAAATCTCAACCTCCTCAACTGTATAACAAATAATCATTCCCTTACACGAACGGAAACATCAGTTTATATTTTACATCGCGATGATTTAAATTGACAGAATATTAACGGTTTTTTAAATATGCAATACAAAAAAACAACGTGTTTTCTTCAAAAAACACGTTGTTTTCTTAATAACCACTATATCTTGCGATTTGTTCGTTTAACGCATTATACCGCAATAGTGATATTCCTGATCAGAACTCCGCTTTTCTGCTCCTTCCCATCAGCGACTCAAGGGCCTTCGGAGCAGTTATTTCTCCCTTTGTTACCTTATATATAGCCTCGGTGATCGGCATCTCAACGCCCGCGATCTTCGCCAGTTCATAGGCCGCTTCAGCTGTGAACATTCCCTCAACGACCATGCCGACCTTGGCGATGGCGTCTTCTGGACTCATGCCCTCTCCCATGAGAATTCCGCAGCGGCGGTTACGTGAGTGCATGCTTGTGCAGGTAACGATAAGGTCGCCCGTACCCGTCAGGCCGGCGAAGGTTTCAGGCCTTGCGCCCAGTTTCAGACCGAGGCGTGTGATCTCAGCGAGACCTCTCGTCATGAGGGCTGCCTTTGCGTTATCTCCAAAGCCCATGCCGTCGGAGATGCCTGCGCCCAGTGCGATGATGTTCTTCAGGGCGCCGCCAAGCTCAACGCCCACCACGTCGTCTGTTGTGTAGACGCGGAAGCGGTCGGTGATGAAGAGATCCTGTATTGCCTTTGCGGCTTCCGGATTGTCCGACGCGGTCGCTACTGTTGTAGGAAGCCTGCGCCCGACCTCTTCAGCGTGGGACGGTCCCGAGAGAACGACGTATCTGTTCAGGAAGTCCTTGCCCATAACTTCTTCGGCGATTTCAGACATCCTCTTGTGAGTGCCCTTCTCTATGCCCTTTGCGACATCGATTACCAGAGCGTCTTCTTTGATGAAGTCCTTCGCGGAATCGAGAGCGCTCCTGAAGTGCTGCGCCGGCGCAGAAAACAGTACGATATCCGCATCCTTCAGCGCCTCCTCGCTGGTGTAAGCCATCTGGATGTTGTCTGACAGAGGAACGCCCGGAAGATAATCCACGTTCTCCCTGTGCTCCTCCATGGATCTCAGGTGCTTCTCGTCAACGTCAAAGATCTTTATGTTATTTCCTTTTTCAGCTACTACTGTGGCAAGAGCTGTTCCCCAGCTGCCTGCTCCGATTACGCCTATATTACTCATCTTCGGATCCTCCTTCGTCAGGTTCTGTCTCAGTTTCTTCCTTATCCTTCTTCTCGAAGATGCCCATGATAGGCTCTTCTCCATGTATCAGTCTTACTATGTTGGCCCTGTGCTTGATGAGCATTATTATCGCCATCACGCACGCAAAGACAAAAAATCCGGGCTCGAGAAATGCCGACAATACTGCAAAGGCAATCGCCCCTACGATTGATCCGACGGACATTCTCTTCGATGTGAACACCAGAATGGCTACGATTACAAGCGCTATCAGAGCCAGAAGCGGATTGACCGCAAGCACTGCTCCGAAAGCTGTCGCTACGCCTTTGCCTCCCTTGAACTTGTAGACGATTGGCCAGACATGTCCGAGAAAAACGCAGAGCGCGCATAGATACGCTGCCGCAGGTCCGCCGATCAGACTGCCGATGAGTACTGCGACCACACCCTTCAGGATGTCGACGACGCAGGTGATCGCGCCGGCCTTCTTGCCCATGACGCGCAGAGCATTTGTCGTTCCGGCGTTGCCGCTGCCTTCCTTCTTGATATCAATACCCTGCCGTTTTGCCATTATCGTCGACGGGGAAATGTTGCCGATGAAGTAGGCAACCAGACCAAGAATGCCGAGCAGTACGACGTCAGCTGTTCCTATTCCACCCATGTTAAAACTCCTCCTCTTTCTCGCCTTTCTCGCGGAAGACGAATTTAAGTGATGTCCCCTCGAAACCAAAAGCTTTTCTGATCTGGTTCTCCAGATATCTTGAGTACGAGAAGTGCATGAGCGGTCTCGAGTTTATCTTGAATGAGAACAGAGGCGGTTTTACGCCGACCTGTGTTACGTAGTATATCTTCAGCCTCTTTCCTTTGTCGGAAGGCGGCTGCTTCATCATTGTCGCGTCGGTGATGACTGTGTTCAGCTGTCCGGTAGGCACGCGCATTGCGCGGTTCTCGGAGACGACCTTGGCCATTCCCATGACCTGATCGACTCTCTGACCGGTAAGGGCGGAGATGAAAATCGATGGAGCGTACGACATGAATCCCAGCTCAGCCTCGATGTCCTCTCTGAACTTCTTCATTGTGTTGGTCTCTTTTTCGATGAGGTCCCACTTGTTCACGAGAATCACGATGCCCTTGCCCGCCTCGTGGGCGATGCCGGCAATCTTCTTGTCCTGCTCCGTGACTCCGTCCTGGGCATCTATCATGAGCATGCATACGTCGCAGCGTTCGATTGCGGCTACAGCCCGGATGACACTGAACTTCTCTATGTCTTCGTTGACTTTGCTCTTGCGGCGGATACCAGCCGTATCTATTAAAGTGTACTTGTCGCCGTCGAATTCGAATGGCGTATCGATTGAATCTCTCGTCGTTCCGGCTATCGGCGAAACGATGACGCGGTTCTCGCCAAGAATCTTGTTGACCAGAGACGACTTGCCTACGTTAGGCTTACCGATCATGGCGATTTTTATTGAATCGTCCTCCTCTTCGCCGGCGCCTTCAGGAAAGCTCGCGACGATCTCGTCCAGCAGGTCGCCCAGGTTAAGCATGTTCGCGGATGAAATCGGAATCGGCTCACCGAGTCCCAGTTCGTAGAAGTCGTAGAAGTCGTCGGGCAGGTTCTTGTTGTCTATTTTATTCACAGCCAGAACGACTTTTTTGCCGGTCTTCATGAGCATCTCGCCGACCTCGCGGTCCGCTGCCGTCAGGCCTTCCTTGCCGTCCACCATGAACAGGATGACGTCGGAGGTGTCTATCGCCATTTCCGCCTGCTCTCTCATCTGCGCAAGGATTATGTCCTTGCTGTCGGGCTCGATTCCGCCGGTGTCAATCAACGCAAAATGCACCCCGCACCACTCTGCTTCCGCGTAGATGCGGTCACGGGTGACGCCCGGCGTATCCTCGACAATCGAAAGTCTCTTGCCTACCACTTTATTAAAGAATGTGGACTTGCCCACATTAGGGCGTCCTACTACTGCTACCAGAGGCAAACTCATTCGAATATACCTTTCGCAAAATCTTCAGGATCGAATTCTTCCAGATCCTCTATTCCTTCTCCCAGGCCTACGAACTTGACCGGCATGTCGAACTCATCGGCGATGGTCAGGACGATTCCGCCCTTTGCCGTGCCGTCGAGCTTTGTCAGCACTATGCCCGTGATGTCAGCCGCCTCGCCGAACTCCTCGACCTGTGAAACGGCGTTCTTGCCGGTCGTGGCGTCCAGCACGAGAAGGTTCTCGCGGGCAGCCTCAGGCCACTCGCGTCCGATTACCTTGTTCATCTTCGCCAGCTCGTCCATCAGATTCTTTTTGTTCTGAAGTCTGCCGGCTGTGTCGCAGATCAGCACATCCATGTTCTTGGCCTTTGCCGACTGGATGGCGTCATATATTACGGCTGAAGGGTCTGCGCCTTCCGCGTGTCTGATCACATTTACGCCAACGCGGTCGCCCCAGATTTCAAGCTGCTCGCTCGCAGCAGCTCTGAACGTGTCGGCCGCGGCCAGCATGACAGTCTTTCCTTCCTTTTTAAGCTTGTATGCCAGCTTGCCGATCGAGGTCGTCTTGCCCCCGCCGTTTATTCCGATCATCAGTATGACCAGCGGGCTCTCGTCTGTAAGCTTCTGCGCCTCGCCCTTGTTGATCGTGTCCGCGATGATCTTGCCAAGCCTGATCTTGATTACGCCCGGCTTGGTCATGTTGTTGGCCTTGACTTCTTCGCGCAGGGTTTCGACGACTTTCATAGTCGTCTCCATCCCGATATCCGAGGTGATCAGAATCTCCTCCAGCTCGTCAAAGAAATCTTCATCTATTGTAGGGTTCATCATTAGAGCGTCGTTTATGCGCTCAGACATTCTCCCGAAAAATCCTTTTTTCTCTCCTAGCATTTCGTCTCCTAAATCTGCCGCGGCTGGCTTGCCGCAGCCTTACATCAGCCGCTGTACTTGCTCAGATCATCCTCAAGGGACAGCGACAGCACCTTGGACACGCCCTTCTCCGGCATGGTTACGCCGTAGAGCACATCCGCCTGCTCCATTGTCGCTTTCTGGTGTGTTACCAGAGCGAACTGAATGCCGTTGAACTGTCTCAGACACTGCATGAACCTGTCGATGTTTGCGTCGTCCAGCGCGGCCTCGACCTCGTCCAGTATGCAGAACGGAGTCGGCTTGGCCTGAAGCACGGCGAACATGAGGGCTATGGCCGTCAGCGTCTTCTCTCCGCCGGAGAGCAGGTTGATGTTCTGCAGCTTCTTGCCCGGCGGCTGAGCTACGATGTCTATGTTCGATTCCAGAGGATCGTTCTCATCTGAAAGCCTGAGCTCCGCGTGGCCTCCTCCAAAGAGGTCCTTGAACTGCTTCTCGAAGTTGATCACGATCTGATCGAAGCTCTCCTTGAACTTCTTCCTGATCGTCTTGTCCATGTCGGAAATGATACCGTTCAGATCGTCCATTGCCTTCTGCACATCAGCACGCTCGCTGGTGAGGAACTCGTAGCGCTCGCTGACCTGCTGGTACTCTTCGATGGCACCCACGTTCACTTCCCCGAGTTCCCTCAGGCGGCTCTTGATCTGCCTGTTCTCCTTGACGGCTCTCGACATGACGAAGTCGTCGGATTTGAATTCCATGGCCTGAATGTACGAGACTTCGAAGTCTTCCCAGAGTTTCTCCTTGTAGGATTCCAGCTGGGTGTCGTGTCTGGCTTTGCGAACGTCCAGATCGTACTTCTGATCCTGGAAAGTCTGAATCTTGCCGGCCAGTTCTTCTCTGTCGCTGTTCATTGCGGCCAGACGCGCTGTGAGCGCGGACTTTTCGTCGGTGACAGTCTGCAGATGTTCCTCGGCGGAAGCCTTGTTCATCTCCAGTTCGTGAATCATTCCGTCGATATCCGTATGGCCTTCTGTCAGCTGGCTCTTCTCTTCTTCCAGCATCTCCAGCTCCAGTTTTCTGGTATTGATATCTGCCGTTATCTCCTTGATGGTCGCGTTTATTCTGTCGGCGATGTCGTCAGCGTGAGCCTTCTTTTCGCCGCATGTGTTCACGAGTATTCTCGCCGCCGTGATCTCCTCACTTATGCTGCTCGCTTCTTCCTTCTTGGCGTCGTACTGGCTGAGCTTATCCTCGCAGATCTTCTCGTTTTCCGCGATCTCATCCTGCTTGGCCTTCATTGCCGCATTGATCTCATCGACCATGCGCGCGGATCTCTCCTGTTCCTGCTTGATGCTCTCGAGTTCTCTGTCAACCTTGTCGGCGCTGTTCTTCATCTCTTCAAGAGAATTCTGCGCGACGCTTATGGCGCTCTCCTTCAGCATGATGGAGCTCTCGATCTGGCGGATCTTCTCGCTGAGGTTTTCTATGTCCTCCTCGTAGCCGCTGATCTCCGCCTTGAGGTTTTCGAGTCTTGCGCTGTACTTCTCCTGCTTTTCGCCGCCTTCGGTTATGCTCTTTTCAAGCTGCCCCATCTCGGCTCTTCTGTCGAGGATGTTGGCGGTCTTGTGCTTGAATCTGCCGCCTGTAATGGCGCCGCGTGCGTTGATGATCTCGCCCTCGAGAGTTACCGTCAGGATGTCCCTGTCGAGCTTGGATATTCTCACAGCGCTCTCCAGATCTCTTACGACTACGACTTTGCCGAGCAGATAGCTGATTACATTATCGTATTTCCTATCGTATGTCAGGCATTCAGGCGCAAAGGCAACAAAGCCTGCCTCGTTCTTCAGTTTCTGATCCGGCCTCTCCCTGCCCCTTATGGACGCTATCGGCAGGAATGTCATTCTTCCGGCCTTGTTCTCCTTCAGGGATCTGATGGCTTTGCGCGCGCTGGCGTCATCCTCGCAGACGATGTTCTGCAGGGACTGACCAAGCGCTGTTTCGATCGCCGTCTCGTAACCTGACGGAACCTTGATGAGCTCCGCCACTACGCCGTGTATTCCGGACATGCCGGACTTCATGACATGCTTGACGGCGCTTGTGTATCCTTCGTAGTTGCTCTCCATCTCCTCGATGGTCTTGAGCCTTGCGGACATTCTTCCCATGGAAAGCCTGAGTTCCTCAGCCGCCAGTGACAGCTGTCTCTCTTCTTTCTGGGCTGTTATGTGAGCCTTGACAGTATCCTCTTTTTCGGCTTCAGCTGTATCCGCTTCAGTCTTCAGCTTCTCCAGCTCCTGCTGAGCCTCTTCGATTCCCTGCCTTGTATTCTTCTCAGTATCCTCTCCGGCGTCACGCTCGCTGAGAAGCGCGGCCTTTCTCTTTTCCAGAGTTTCGCCGATGAGTTCCATGCTGCTGATCTCGGATCTGCAGGCAGCGATCTCGGATGTCAGACGGAAGATCTCGTTCTTTGCGGCGTCCGCTTCTTCTCCGACACGGGAAAGATCGTCCGCCACTTCGTTGTACTTGAAGATGGTCTCGTTGAGTTTGTTAGTGGCTTCCTCTGCCTTTGCGTCAGCCTCCTCCTTCTGCTGCATGAAGGACTCGGCGTTGGCTGTCTCCCTCTCTTTTCTCTCTTCGAGAGCCATTATCTCTTCGCTGATTCTGGCGGTGCTGCTCTCGATGGAAGTCAGTCTCTCCTTGCCGACTTCGCTCTTGTTCACAGCCAGGTTCAGTTTGTCTATGGCCTTTATCAGAGCTTCACGCGCGTCGACAGATAAAGTCTCTAAAGTCTCGTTCTTTGTGTTGCTCTCGTTGATGTCCTCCTCGAGCCTGTCCTTTTCGGCTTTGAGTCTTTCGAGATTGTAGTTCACGTTGCGAAGGTCTTCCTCCGCGAACTCGTTCTTTCTCTCGAGTCCTTCGACGTTCTTGAGTATGATGTTTATTTCAAGAGTCTTGTTTCTGTCTCTGAGCTCCAGGTACTCCTTGGCCTTCTCACTGTCCTCTCTCAGTCCGTCGATTCTTCCCTCAATCTCACCGATGATGTCCTGTACTCTGTTCATGTTCAGAGTAGTGGACGCCAGCTTTCTCTCGGCCTCCGCCTTCTTTGTTCTGTATGCGACTATACCGGCTGCTTCCTCAAAAATCTCCCTGCGGGATTCCGTTTTGCTGCTGATTATATCGGAAATCTTGCCCTGTCCGATGAGGGAGTATCCGTCGACGCCTATGCCCGTATCCATGATGAGCTCGCGGATATCTCTCAGCCTGCACTGATTGCCGTTGATGTGATATTCGCTCTCACCGGATCTGAACATGCGTCTGGTTATAGCTACTTCCTTGTAATCAATAGGAAGGCTTCCGTCGCTGTTATCTATTACGAGGGTAACCTCGGCCATGCCTCTGGACTTTCTGCTGTCGGTGCCGTTGAAGATTACTTCCTCCATCTTGCCGCCGCGCAGCATCTTAGGACTCTGCTCGCCCAGCACCCATCTGATGGCGTCGCTGATGTTGCTCTTGCCGCTGCCGTTAGGGCCGACGATACCGGTGATTCCCTCGTTAAATTCAATTGTTATAGGTTCAGCGAATGACTTGAACCCGTGCATTTCGATTTTCTTAAATAGCATGTCTTCTCCTTGAAAGTGCCGCCTCAGCAGCGTTCTGCTGAGCCTGCTTCTTACTCTTCCCTTCCCCTTCGGCCTCCTCCCGGCCGTTTATTATGAGTTTGACCGTGAATACCTTGTCGTGGTCCGGACCCTTCTCGCCCGCGTCCACGTAGTGTATTTCGCCTGCGCTCATTCCTTCGGCCTGCAGCACTTCCTGCAGCGCCGACTTGTAATCTGTCACGAGCATCCTGCCTTCTCTGACGTCTCTGAATCCGTCCTCCAGAAGCCTCAGGACTACTCCTCTGGCAGCATCATATCCGCCGTCGAGAAAAACCGCTCCGATTAAGGCCTCGACAGCGTCCGCGAGAATCGACGGTCTGTTCCTTCCGCCCGTCTTCTCTTCTCCGGCTCCTATCTTAAGGTGCTCTCCGAGACCTATCCTGCCGGCGACCTCAAAAAGAAATTTCTCACAGACAAGGGCGGCCCTTGTTCTTGAGAGAAATCCTTCTTCTCTTCCGGGAAACTCTCTGTACAGTTCTTCTCCTGCGATTGCGTCGAGCATGGCGTCCCCCAGGAACTCCATCCTCTCATTATAACTGCCGCTGCCCTTTTCTCTGGCGTAGGAGCTGTGCGTCAGCGCGGTCTCCAGCAGCGATCTGTCCTTGAAACTGTATCCGATTTTCTCTTCTATGGTTATCATCTTAATGCAAAGACTATTCTTCTTCGATGTATTCCGCCATTTCGAGCATCTCATTCTTGATGATGTCGACTACATTCTCTTTTGCGTACGGAATTCCTCTGAGGATAGCGCTCTTTACCGCTCTCTCAGTGGACGAGCCGTGCATCTTTATAACGGGGCCGTTAACGCCCAGAACAGGCGCTCCGCCGTACTCTTCGTAGTCGAATTCATCCTTGAGCCCGCTCAGCTTTGACTTGACCAGCGCGCCGCCGACCATGGCCTTGAAGTTGCTCTTCAGTGTATCTTTTATCAGCTTGAATATGCTGAGAGAAAGGCCCTCCGTAAGCTTGAGGATTACGTTGCCGGTAAATCCGTCGCATACGATGATATCGCATACGCCCTTAGGCACGTCTCTTCCCTCAACGTTGCCGACGAAGTTCAGCTTTGAACTCGCCAGCATCTGATAGGCGTCCCTCGTTACGCTGGTGCCTTTGCTCTCCTCAGCTCCTAGATTGACAAGGCCTACGCGCGGCTCCGGTCTTCCCCATACCTTCTCTACGAAGACGCTTCCCATGAGGCCGTACTCTAGAAGATTCCTCGCCTTAGATTCAGAACTCGCTCCCGCGTCTACAAGCAGGCACGGATCTCCGCCCGTCATGTCAGGATAGACGCTGGCAAGAGCCGGTCTGTCTATGCCTCTGATGCGGCCCAAAAGAAGTCTGGAACCGACTATGAGGGCGCCGGTGTTTCCGGCCGAAACGAACATGTCGCCTGAACCGTCCTTGAGCATGTTAAGTCCAACGACCATTGACGAGTCCGTCTTGTGCCTTATGGCCTTCACAGGGCTGTCATGCATGGTGATCACCTCGTGAGCCGGGACGATCGTTATCTGACTTCCTTTATATTTGCACTTTTTGAGCTGTTCCTCTATGGCGTCCGGATCTCCGACGATGCATATCTCATCGCTGATCGCTTCCGCTGCGGCTACCGCTCCCTTAACTATTTCCTCAGGCGCGTTATCGCCGCCCATTCCATCCAGTACAATTCTCATTCAGCCTCTCCTTATCTCAGACACTATCTGATCTTACTGATGAACTGCTTCGCTGTCTCCTCGATGTCCGCCGTCTTGAAGACCGCGGAGCCGGCGACTATTATATCTGTTCCTGCAGCAGCGATTTCCTGCACGTTGTCCAGGTTGGCGCCGCCGTCTATCTCTATTTCAAATTTTAGACCTTCGTCTTTTCTTATCTCGTCCAGAGCTCTGATTTTATCCAGCGCAGACGGTATGAACTTCTGTCCGCCGAATCCCGGGTTCACCGACATGATGAGCACCATGTCCACATCCTCGAGAACGTAATCCAGGGTCGCCAGCGTAGTCGCCGGATTGATGGACACGCCCGCCTTGGCTCCCAGCGACTTGATGTGCTGAATCGTTCTGTTCAGGTGAGTGCACGCCTCCTGATGGACTGTTATGTACTCCGTGTTCGGCGTCATGAAATCCTCCAGAAACGCGTCCGGATTCTCGATCATGAGATGCACATCAAATGGCAGTCCGGTCTTGCCAAGAAGACTTTTCATCACTACCGGTCCGTATGTGATGTTAGGAACGAAATGGCCGTCCATTACATCCACATGGATGAGATCGGCACCGCCTCTTTCGATGGCAGCCACTTCCTCGGCCAGCTTCGAGAAATCCGCTGACAGTATTGATGGTGCAAGCTTTTTCATTTTAAGAGTTCCTCCATCTGTTCCTTGTATGATCTGTATCTGCTCGGATTTATCTTTCCTTCTTCCAGCGCCTGCTTAACCGCGCATTCAGGTTCAGCCAGATGTCTGCAGTTATCGTAGCGGCACTTTCCCGCAAAAGCCCCGATCTCCGGATAGAGAAACTGCAGTTCCTCCTCATCCGCTTCAAGTATGTCGAAGGATGTGAATCCCGGAGTGTCGAATATCATGGTGCCCGCGCCGTCCAGTTCAAAGAGCTCGCTGTGCCGCGTGGTGTGCTTTCCTCTCTGGGACTTCTCGCTGATCTTGCCCGTCTCCATCGGCTTATCGGGATGCAGCCTGTTCAGGATGGTCGACTTGCCGACTCCTGAAGCTCCCGCCAGGGCAGCCTTCTTGCCCTTGATTAGCTCCTTGAGTTTCTCGAGGCCTTCGTCCATTCCTTCTCCAAGAAGTACTGTCGGGTAGAGGTCTCCGTAGATTTCCACGAGCTCCTCCTGCTTGCCCTTAAGGTCGCACTTGTTTATGCAGAGCACGATATCCGTTCCCGCCTTCTCCGCCATGACGAGAAATCTGTCTATGGTCTGGAGAACAGGCGCCGGCTTTTTGGCCGCTGTCACTACGACGAAGCAATCCACGTTCGCCACGAACGGTCTCACAAAACAGTTCTTCCGCGGAAGTATCTCCGTCACCAGAGTGTTGTCTTCCTCAGCTCCTATTTCAAAGCATACCTCATCTCCAACGGCGGGTTTTATCCCCTGCTCCTTGAAGATTCCTCTGGCTCTGCATCTGTATACTGTTTCGCCGGATTTCACATAATAAAATCCGGCGATTCCTTTAATTATTGTTCCTCTCATTTAATTACCATCAGCCGGTCCGTCCAGTTCCGGTTCCGTCGGTGCCGGCGCGGTCGTTGTAGTGGTGGTTGTAGGCGCAGGCCCCTTGCTTACTCTCAGCTTGACGGAGGACTTCTTGTCAATCATCGCTCCCGCGTCGTACTGCTGCCACATTACCTCGCCCTCCGCGTAGGATGAGCTGTAATCGTAGCTTACCTTGCCTGCTGAGAGTCCTGCCGCAGCCAGCTCACCCTGAGCCTCTGACAGAGACTTGCCAACCAGGTAAGGAACTGTTGCCTTTGCCTTGGAGCCGTCACTGACTACTACGTCGATGGCCGTTCCCTTCTCGACTTCGGATCCCGCCTTAGGGTTCTGGCTGAGAACCGTTCCTTCAGGCTGGTCGCTTGACTTGGTCGTTACGGCGCCCAGCTTGAACCCGGCCGCCTCCAGATATTCTGAAAGATCGTCCTTCATCTTGCCGGTCAGGTCTGGAACACTTCCGTCGCCGAGGCCTTTGCTTATGTTGACCGTAACGGTGCTGCCTGTCTTGATGGTCTGTCCAGGCTCAGGAGTCTGTGATACGATAAGGCCCTTGTCAACCTCGTCGCTTATGACTTCCTCACCTTCCTTGACCTTGATGTCCATCTGCTCAGCCATGTCCTGAGCCTGCTGCATCGTCATGCCCTTGAAGTCAGGCGCCTCGATCTCCTCACCTCCGATAAAGTGGAGCACCGCGATGAGGGCCAGAATGACCGCCGCCGCGATGGCCGCGATCAGTATTATTCTCTTGTTGTTCTTCTTGTTCTTTTCTTTCTTTTTGCGTCCTTCAGGCTCTTCGTATTCTTCATCCTCTCCGCTGTCGTAGTCCGGATTGCCTGCTATAGGGCCTTTATTTTTCTGAGGACGAATTCTTGTCGTCTCTCTGCCTGTTCCGGATCCCATGAGGACTGAATTGCCCACGACGCTGCCCACGAACTCGAGATTGTTCAGGGCCTCAATGAGATCGTCTGCCGATGCGTATCTGTTGACCGGATACTTGTCGCAGCACTTCATGATGATGTGCTCGAGTGCAGGCGGCACGCCGTCCACAAGCTTTGACGGCGGCGTCATCTCGCTGTTTATATGCTGAAGAGCTATGTTCACAGGATTGTCTCCGTCGAACGGAACCTGTCCCGTGAGCATCTCGTACATTACGATACCGAGTGAATAGATATCCGACTTCTCGTCAACGTATCCGCCTCTCGCCTGCTCAGGTGAGAAGTAGTGTACTGATCCGACTATGCCGTCGGTGTTGTCGACGATCGTCGCCGCGTTTACTGCCTTTGCGATACCGAAGTCCGTGATCTTCGCCGTGCCGTTAGGCGTTATCATTACGTTGTGAGGCTTGACGTCTCTGTGAATGATGTGGTTCTTGTGCGCAAAGGCAAGAGCCGACGCTATCTGTTTCGAAAGCGCGATCACCTTCGGGTAGGCCATCGGTCCCTGCTCGCGTATGTAGTCGCTCAGAGCCCTTCCTTCGATGAGCTCCATGACTATGTAATGTATGTTGCCTTCACGTCCTACGTCGTAGATGTTTACGATGTTTGGATGACTCATGCTGGCGGCGTTCTGTGACTCTCTCCTGAAGCTCTCGATGAACTTCTGGTCGCTGATGAACTCAGGCTTGAGAATCTTGATTGCCACAAATCTATTGAGGAGACGGTCCTTGGCCTTGTAGACCACGGACATTCCGCCCTCGCCTACTCTCTCGAACAGTTCATATCTGTTTGCGAGTACTTTGCTCATAACTTCCTCCTAAAATCAAACCCTGATGCAGATTACCGTGATGTTGTCCCTGCCGCCGGCGAGTATCGCCTCGTCTACAAAGTCGGCGCACAGGTCGTTCATCTTGGTTTCATTCTCGTAAGCGTCCTTGAGAAGCTCAGTCATTCTGTCTTCTCCTACCTCTCCGTAAAGCCCGTCTGAGCAGAGGATCATGATGTCTCCCCTCTCCAGAGCGACCTTGTAGAAGTCCGGTTCCGCCTGAGGTTCTGCGCCAAGAGCTTTAGTTATGACATTCTTCTGACTGTGGCTCTCGGCTTCTCTTTCGGTGATTATTCCTTTATCGATAAGCTCATTAACATAGGTGTGATCCTTGGTTATTCGCTTAAGTCTGCCGTTTCTGAACAGATACGCTCTGCTGTCGCCTATGTTCGTCACATATGCGCTGCCGTCGCGTATGTACGTCATGACCAGCGTTGTGGCCATGCCTCTGTAATTGAGGTTCTCCTGATTCATTTCGTAGACATCGCTGTTCGCAGCGTCCACAGCTTCCGTGAAGAATCCGAAGATTTCTTCGGGTGTCTTCAGGCTCTTGAGATCGCCGGCCTTTACGAAAGATGCCAGTGACTCGACAGCTGTGCTGCTGGCGATCTCGCCGGAGTTGTTTCCTCCGACTCCGTCAGCAACGATGTAGACGTCCTGATTCGGGATGAGAAAGCACGCGTCTTCGTTGTTCTTTCTTACTACTCCTCTGTTGCACTTGAATCCTATTTGCAGCATTGGTTTTTTGTTCTCCCTGTCTGTGATAACTGTTTTAAGTCTGTTACTCCATGAGCTCGTCACGTTTCATGACGCAGATGAAGAATCCGTCTGTACCGTTTACGTTCGGCATGAGGAGGAGTCTCTCCACCTTCTCAAAATCTCTGTTTCTCTTCAGGAACTCGTCGATTACCATCTCGTTTTCCTGAGGGTTGATAGTGCATGTGCTGTATACCAGCGTTCCGCCCGGTTTGACATATGAAGCTGACGCGGAAAGAATTGCCTCCTGCTTCTTAGGCAGCAGCATGAGTTCGTCAGACTCTTCCTTGTACTTGATCTCCGGCTTTCTTCTTATGACGCCGAGCCCTGAACAAGGAGCGTCCACAAGCACTCTGTCCGCTCTCTTCGCCATGGTCGAATCTACTCTCGTGGCGTCCCAGGATCTCGTCTCGATATTTGTGATTCCGAGTCTCTTGGCTTCCTTATCGACTATGTCCAGCTTTCTGCGGTAGATGTCGGACGCGATGATTTTGCCTGTGTTGTTCATTCTCTCAGCGATGGCTGTCGTCTTGCCGCCAGGCGCCGCGCATACGTCCATTACCAGGTCGCCCTGCTTTACTCCGATCTTCTCGGATACGAGCATGGAGCTCTCATCCTGAGGAGTGAAGAGGCCGTACTTGTAGAGATCGGTATCGAGGAGCTTGCTGCCCTTGACGTTCAGAGCGTTCTGACAGAGCTTGCCTTCCTCGACCTCGAAGCCTCTTTCCTTGAGGACCTTCTTCAGGTCTTCCTTTCTGATCTTCAGCCAGTTGGCTCTGATCGTCATCGGAGGCGTCTCGTTTCCGGCGGCCAGCAGTTTCTCCACAAAAGGCTTTTCATAGTATCTGAGCCAAAGTTCAATGATCCACGGAGCGTATGAGTACTTGATCGAGAGATGTCTGATCTCGTCCTCATCCCTGGCCGGAAGGGTCATGTATATTTTCTTGTTCTGGTACTCTCTGAGAACACCGTTGATGAGACCCGCTCTGCCTTTGCAGTACTTCTTGGCCAGTTCAACGCACTCGTTTATTGCGGCGTACTCAGGAACACTGTCCATGTATCCCAACTGGTAAACGCCCATGCGGAGTATTGTGATCTCAGGTATTTTGAGACTGTCGATTCCCTCGCTCAGGAGCTGGTCGATGAAGTAGTCCAGAGTAATCTTTCTCTCCAGAACTCCATATGTGAGCTCTCTTACAAAGGCAGGATTGCCCGGTTTGTTCACTGCTATTTTGTGATTCAGGGCAATGTTCGAATAAGCCTTCTTAGATTCTACGTCGATTAGTGTCTGATAAGCTGTCTTGCGATTGTTATCCATTAGCTTCTGTTCCCCCTTATGAGAAAGATTCTTATGAGCATTACCAGAGACACGGACAAAGCGGCGACATAAGTCATTCCCGCTGCCGACAGCACCTTCTCTGCGCCTCTGACTTCGTTTCCTTCGACTATATTTAATTCGGTGAGCTGCTGCATGGCTCGCTTGCTGGCGTCGAATTCCACCGGAAGTGTTACCGTATGGAAAAGGACTACCACGACGAACATGATCACGCCGATGTTGAATATGGAACCGCCTATCGCCTGCCCCATGCAGACGAGGATGATTCCGACCATGATTACCGGCATCGAGATCGCCGATACGATGTTTACGGCCGGCACCATTGCTATCCTGAGTTTCAGGAAGGCGTAGTTGGTTCCATCCTGCATCGCGTGTCCCGATTCATGAGCGGCGACCGCAACTGAAGCGACCGATGAACTGTTGTAGGTGCCCTCTGAAAGGTGCATCACATCCTTCGTCGGATCGTAGTTGTCAGTGAGGTTTCCCTGAACGACCTCGATAGGCACATGTTCCATGCCGTTCCTGTCGAGTATCATCCTGGCGACCTGTCCGCCCGTAATGTTTCTTCTCGTCGGCACACGCGAATACGTAGCGTAAGTGCTCTGCACCTTGCGCTGCGCGTACACGGTGAATATTATTGCCGGGATCAGAATTATGAATGTGGGATCGAATCCATAAAACATCAAATCACCTCACCCTATAGTTTACCTCATAACAGTGCCGATTTCAATTAAATTGCCCCTTAAATAGTCGCTTGTATTCATGCGTTTTTTGCCCGGCGCCTGGATCTGTGTTACTCTCAGCAGCCGCCCTCCGGCGGATATGTCCAGACCTTCTTTGCCGGCGGCCACGACTGTGCCCGCGGGCGCGTCGGTACTGTCTTCGAGAGCCTGCGCTCTCCAGAGTTTGTATGTCTTTCCATTCATCTCCGCGAAGGTTCCCGGCCACGGGTCGTATGCCCTCATCCTGCGCTCCAGTTCCTCAGGAGTCATGCTGAAATTCAGGTGACCGTCCTCCTTTGAGATCATCGGGGCGTATGTAGACAGCTCGTCATTCTGCTTTTCTGCTTTTGCAAGGGCTCCCTCAATGTCTTCGAGAGTTTCGACGAGAAGCTTCCCGCCGAGAACCGACAGTTCATCGTGAAGCTCTCCGCAGGTCTTTCCCAGGGCATTGGTTGCTGCCTTTGCAAGCATGTCGCCTGTATCGAGGCCCTCGTCCATGCGCATGATCGTGACGCCCGTCTCCTCGTCGCCGGCTATAATCGCCGCCTGGATCGGCGCCGCTCCCCTGAATCTCGGAAGCAGTGAACCGTGAATGTTCAGGCATCCGTACTTCGGAATGTCGAGTATGTGCTTCGGCAGGATCTTGCCGTACGCCGAAACTATCGCCGCGTCAGGCTCAGCCTCTTTAAGAATACGCGCGAACTCCTCGTTGCGTCTGATCTTCTCTGGCTGCAGCACAGGTATGCCCAGCTCAACGGCCTTATCCTTGACCGGCGAGAAGCGGACCTTCTTTCCCCTGTCTCTCACCCTGTCGGGCTGGGTCACCGCATATATGATTTCATGTCCCGCCTTCGTCAGCATCTCCATAGGAGGCACGGCGAAGTCCGGTGTGCCCATGTATATCAGTCTCATTAGCTCTTCCTCTTGTCAGCCCTGTTCTTCCTGCTGTTACTTCGCGTCTTCCTCAGCTGCCTCAGCTTCCTCAGCAGTGAACATCTCAGTGGCCTTGTCCGTGTAAAGAATTCCCTCGAGATGGTCGAACTCGTGGCACATGACTACGGCGTCGAAGCCTTCAAAAGTGAACTCCTTTTCCTTGCCGTATCTGTCCTTGCCCTTTATGACAATCTTCTCAGGTCTCGTGACGGTTCCGACGTATCCAGGAACGGAAAGGCATCCTTCTGTGCCCTCCTGCTCTCCTTCGAGCGAGATCATCTCCGGATCCACGAAGTAATATACTCTCTCCGGTTCAGGCTCAGCCACAAACATCCTTCTCATTATTCCGACCTGAGGCGCCGCGAGCCCCACGCCGTTGGCATCCCTCATGGTCTCCACCATGTCGTCGAGTATCATCTGGATGCGCGGGGTTACTTCGCCCACCGGCCTGCATGTTTTTCTCAGGATCGGATCTTCATCAGTTACGATATTTCTAAGTGCCATTATGTTGTTCCTCTCTGTGTTATGTGAAGCTGTACGGATTGATATCCACTACAGCTACGTAGTCCTGCTTTTTTCTGCGGGCCGCTTCAGTTTCTTCGGCCCTGACTTTGTATACCACCCGCGAGTACTGGTGCCGTTTGCCCTTCGGGCATTTGATGACCAGCGAATACCTGTAGGTGTCGCGAATCTTGCTCATGTACGCTTCCTGAGGCGTAAAGAGATTTCCTCTGTCCTCCTCCGGCAGCAATTCTCCTATCCGCTCGTGCCACTTCTCCGCTCCCGCCAGAGCCGCCTCCGGTGATTTGGAAGTGAACAGTATCTGGAAGATGTCGCTGTACGGCGGGTACATCATGAACTTCCTGAACTTTTCCTCGGCCTCGTAGAAGTGCGCGTAATCGTGCTCGGCCGCCATCTGCACCGCGTAGTGCTCAGGGCTGTAAGTCTGGATTATGACCAGTCCTTCGTCGCTGCCTCTGCCGGCTCTCCCTGCCGCCTGGGTGATCAGCTGAAAAGCTCTCTCCGGCGATCTGAAATCCGGTATGTTCAGCGTCACGTCCGCTGATATTATTCCGACCAGTCCGACGTTCTTGAAGTCCAGTCCCTTGGCGATGAGCTGGGTGCCGATCAGTATGTCGGTGCCGCCTTTTTCGAAACTCTTGAGTTTCTTTTTCAGTTCGCCTTTTTTCTTCACCGAATCGAGGTCGAGCCTGTCCACCGTGTTCTCCGGGAACAGCTTCCTGATCGTTTCCTCGATTTTCTCAGTTCCGCTGCCGAAGTATCTGACATATTCGCTTCCGCATTCAGGGCATCTCTCGGGAGCCGCCTCCTCGTGCCCGCAGTAGTGGCAGACCAGCTTGCCGCTGCTGCCTTTGCCTGACGCGCGGCCCTTGTGATAAGTCAGCGAGAGTCCGCATGTCGGGCATTTGGCCACGTAGCCGCATTCCCTGCACGAGACAAATGTCGAGTAACCTCTCCTGTTGAGAAAGAGCATTATCTGTTTGCCCGCGTCCAGCTGCCGCTTCATCTCATCCGCCAGCCTGCGGCTTATGACGGATCTGTTGCCTTCCTTCATCTCGCCGCGCATGTCGACGATCTCAGTCTTAGGAAGGCTTACCTCGTTGTATCTCTTAGTCAGCTCGATGAGCCTGTAAATCCCTTCTTTTGCGCGGCTGTACGTAACCACCGACGGCGTGGCGCTGCCAAGTATCAGGACGCCGTTTGAGTCCTTGTCCTGGAGTCTCTTGATCGCCACTTCCACAGTGTCGTACTTCGGCGTGAAGTCGGATTTGTACGTTGATTCGTGCTCCTCATCGACCACTATGAGTCCCAGGTTTTCCACAGGCGCAAAGGCAGCCGACCTGGCTCCTATTACTATCCTCGTTTTTCCTTCGCGAATCTTCTTCCACTGGTCGTAGCGCTCACCCGCCGAAAGCTTCGAATGGAGAACCGCTACGGAATCCTCGCCGAAGTTGCCAAGAAATCTCTCTATGATCTGGCCTGTCAGGGAAATCTCCGGAACCAGGATTATGACTCCTCTCCCTTCATCCAGCGCCTTCTTCGCCGCTCTTATGTATATTTCAGTTTTGCCGCTTCCCGTCACTCCGTGAATAAGAAAGCGCTCATTCTTTCTGCCCTCAATGGCTTCGTCTATCAGTCTGACGGCTTCCTCCTGCTCGTCGGTCAGCGACTCGACAGGCTCTGCGTATCCACGCTCGCCGGCCAGTGAGTCCTGCTTCTCCCGGCGCACCGCCGCGCTTCCCGCAGGCGTGAAGCACCTGATGGCGTCTATATATCTGCAGAGATATCTGCCCCTCATCCAGAGGGCGCTCCTCACCATCTCCTCCGTCAGCGAGACTTCGCTGTCGACGCTTTCGACCGATCGGAGTTTGCCCAGCACCTTATCGTCTATATCCGAAGCGTCGTCCTTAACAGAGACAACATATGCCTCCCGGCTGCTTTTGCTTCTCGCAAAGGGCACATGTACTTTGCTTCCGACTTTCACCGAATCGTCCTCGCACTTGTAAGTGAAAAAACTGTCGGTGCTGTTGCTTTTGTTGTCGATAACTACATCTACGTATTTCATCTCATAAGAGTCCTGCTTCCGGACTGCCGGCTACAGCAGGAAGATGTCGTTTTCCTCGCATTCCCTGATCATGTCCTCAGGCCATATCGCCGCCTGAACCTCACCGATGTGAGCCTTCCTCAGGAAGTACATGCAAAGTCTGGACTGACCGATTCCTCCGCCTATGGAATATGGCAGCTCGCAGTTCAGGATCTTCTTGTGGAAATCCAGTTCCGCTCTTTCAGTCGCCCCCGCTATCTCAAGCTGGCGGGCCATCGCCTCTTCATCAACTCTTATGCCCATGGATGAAATCTCAAATGAGCACTGGAGGATGTCGTTCCACAGGAGTATGTCTCCATTGAGTTCCCAGTCATCGTAGTCCGGAGCTCTGCCGTCATGAGGCTTGCCCGACTTTAACGCGCCGCCTATCTTTTCAACGAAGACTGCTCTCTTTTCCTTGCAGATGGCGTCTTCTCTTGCCTTTGCGTCAAGACCCGGATACATGTCCTCGAGCTCCTGGGATGTTACGAAGAAGATCTCGTTAGGCAGATCCGTCTTCAGCTCGTTGTAGTGTCTGTTTACGAAATCGTTCAGGTTCTTGAGAGCGTTGTAAAGCTTGACCACTACTTCGTGGAGATACTCTGTAGTTCTGTCTTCTTTGTTGATAGCCTTTTCCCAGTCCCACTGGTCGACGTATATGGAGTGGAGGTTGTCCAGCTCCTCGTCTCTTCTTATGGCGTTCATGTCAGTGTAAAGCCCTGTGCCCGGCTTGAAGTTGTATCTTCCAAGAGCCATTCTCTTCCACTTCGCCAGCGACTGGACGATCTCGACTTCCTTCTCGCCCATGTCCTTGACTGTAAAGCTGACTGTTCTCTCAACGCCGTTAAGGTTGTCGTTGAGGCCTGTTTCCGGCGCTACGAAAAGAGGCGCCGAAACTCTCCTGAGCTTCAGTCCGTAAGCCAGTTCCTGCTGGAAGAAGTCCTTGATCTTCTTGATCGCTCTCTGGCTTTCCATGTAGTCGATCTCGGGTGTGTACCCCCTGGGGATAATAAGTTTTGACATGTTGTCCTCCTGTATATGTTAATGATCTTTTTTAACAGTTTTGTGCCGCGGCTCTTCGCCGTGCCTCGCGATCTGCTCTGCAGCCGCTACCGCTCGCTGAACTTGCAGCCGCAGTAGTTCTGTCTGTACAGTCCGTATTTCCTCGACAGTTCGATGGATCTTTTGAAGCCGTCCTGCTTCTTGAAATCTCTGTCCAGAAAACCTATTCTGTAGCGACCCGCGATGTCCTTTCCTATGGCGGAAATAATTTCGTAATTCTTGTGCGGGCTGACTGTAAGTGTGGTTCCGAACAAATCGAATCCCTGAAAGGCAGCGGTGGCCGCTGTTTTCTCCAGCCTTTGCCTGAAGCAGATGCCGCACCTGGCAGCTCCTTCCGGATCTTCCTCGTGACCTTTCACCAGATCAAAATAGGCTCCCGGTTCGTACGGTCCTTCTATGAAATTGATGTCCGGCAGGTCAATTCTCTCGGCGTTGAATTTCTCGATGAACTGAATCTGCGCGGCTCTCCTCTTCTTGTACTCTTCTTCGTCGGTAATGCAAGGGTTGTAGTAAAAAACGGTGATGTTGAACTCGCCCGCCAGCCTCTCGATGACACTGCTGCTGCAAGGCCCGCAGCAACTGTGAAGGAGCAGACTCATTCTGTCTATCTTCTTCTCCAGCGCGTCCCCCGGCATCAGGCTGCTGTCTTCATTTGTGAGCATGAACGCCTCGATCGGAGACGTAATCTTGTCCGTTTTCATATCCCGCTATTACCTGTTTAAACATCCGGTACCTGCGATATCACGCAACCCACCTAATATAACGATTCATTATACCACAATCATATGCTAAAATGTGATAAAGTTAGCATCGCAAAAGCTATATTATTGGAGCGTTAATTCCCAGAGTAAGTTCCACAGTAGGAAAGGGTAGCGTTTACCGTTGGAAACACTGAACTTTTCCCGTGGACAATTCCATTAAATCTAATCGGCGATGCCATCGATATAGCGACATCGCCAGTGATTTGCAAAAAAAGCGTATGCAGTCGCACCCCGGAAAAGGGGTTTTCCCAGGTTAAATTCAACCATGGATGAACTTACTTTGAGAAATACGATGCGCATTTTTTGCCTTGATCAATAACGAATATTGTTAAAATGCTTGATA
>JAFRCM010000002.1 GCA_017404365.1 Bacillota bacterium | reverse complement strand
TCCTTATATGGCTCTAATCACCGAGGTTGTCAGCGATTCCGACAGTTCTTCTCGGGTTGTAGCAACTGAATATTTCTTCTGTATTGTCAGGTATTGCTTTCCGCGTCAGAGCTGTCACTATCGGTACTATGACCAGTCCGCCGACCATTCCGAACACGCCCGAGTAAAGTGAGTTTCTGAATACGAACGCCAGCAGAGCGCTTCCTGATACATCCAGCATTCCCAGTGATATGAACAGCTGAAGTATCTCAAGGCATGTGGCCCATATGAAGCAGCATGCTACAGCGACTCTCGAAACGTGCTTTGTGTACAGGCCGTACATGAAAGGCGCCAGGAACGATCCTGCCAGCGCGCCCCATGATATACCCATCATCTGTGCTATGAACAGGCTCTTTGCGTGTGCCTGCCTTATGGCGATGTACGCCGAGATAATGACGAATACCACGATGAACGATCTCATTATTACGACCTTCGTCGTTTCCTTTATCGGCTTCCTTCTGAGCGGTGCTATGAAGTCCAGCGTAATTGTCGATGAGCTCGTCAGAACGAGTGACGAAAGCGTGGACATGGATGCTGAGAGTACCAGTACTATGATGATCGCTATGATCACTGCCGGAAGCGTCGAGAGCATGCTCGGTATTATCGAGTCGAACCCGTCTACTTCGACATTTATATCATACAGTCTTCCGAATCCTCCGAGGAAGTAACATCCGCCCGCGACTACCAGCGCGAAGAATGTGGATATTACTGTACCCTTCTTGATCGCATCCTCGTTTGTGATGGCGTAGAACTTGCCCACCATCTGAGGCAGTCCCCATGTTCCAAGGGATGTAAGCATTATTACAAAGAACAGCGAAACAGGATCTGCTCCAAGGAACGACGCGTACTGCCATCCTCCGTTTTCTCCCGTAGCCAGCGTCTCCATTGCTGTGTTCAGGCCTCCGTTGTCGTGTATTACCGCGATGATTACCGCTGCGATACCGATCAGCATGATGCAGCCCTGGATGAAGTCGTTTGTAGCCGTAGCCATGTATCCTCCCAGAACTACGTATCCGCATGTCAGCGCTGCCATTACCACTACGCATACAGCGTAGTCAACACCAGGAAACGCTATGGCGAACAGTCTCGAAAGTCCGTTGTACAGAGATGCTGTATACGGGATCAGAAAGATGAAAGTAATAACGGATGCCGCTACTCTGAGCTTCTGTGACCCGAATCTGGATCCGAAGAAGTCAGGCATCGTGCGGCTGTCCAGATGATTTGTCATGATTCTGGTACGTCTCCCCAGGATCAGCCATGCGAGGAGTGAGCCGATGAAGGCATTTCCCAGACCGATCCATGTGGATGCGAGTCCAAAGTTCCATCCGAACTGTCCGGCGTATCCGACGAAGATTACCGCCGAAAAGTATGAAGTACCGAACGCAAAGGCTGAGAGCCATGGTCCGACGGATCTTGAACCCAGTACGAATCCCGACACATCTCTGGCGTGTTTTCTTGTCCTTACTCCTATGGTCATCATCACCGCGAAGAAGATGATGATAAGAGCTAAGGTCAGCACTGTTGTCGTGTTCATAATAAACCCTTTCCTAAAACTATAACTGATTGATAATTGATAAAAGAAAAAGCGCCTCAGGTTAACCTGTGACGCTTCGAACTTTACTAAATTGTTTTAGCTACTCATTCTAACATCGCAAATTAACCTTACCGATCCGCGGTAAAGCCAAAGTAAAAGTAGTAGTATGCTTTTGCGATGTTAACTGTCTTAGCCATTTGTTTCTCCTACGCGCATCTTGCAGCGCTTTAATTACGTAAACTAAACTATCACAATTAAATGAGCGTGTCAACATTTTTTTCTTCGTGCCCCGGCATCAAAGTTGTCAAAACGTTTGATACAATACAAATTGTTCAATTATGTGATAAAATCATAGAGCAGATTAATGCAAAGGCAGCCCGCACTATTGAAGGAGGAAGACATGAGACGCTGTGTAATAGTCGGAGGAGCAGAAATAAACAGATACGACGTTGTCCGCGCGCGGCTTCGCGATGACGATTATTTTGTATTCTGCGACAGCGGACTCAGGCACATGGAGGGGCTCGGCGCATGTCCTGATCTGATCATCGGAGATTTTGATTCTCATGAGAACCCTCGAATGGACGTCGAAACAATAGTGCTGCCGATCGAAAAGGATGATACCGATACATTCTTCGCGGCGAAGGAGATGCTGTCCCGCGGGTTTGAAGAGTTTCTTCTTGTAGGCGTAATCGGCGCCAGACTCGATCACACCATCGCCAACCTGTCCATTCTTCTCATGCTCGATACAGCGGGCAAAAAAGCAAAGGCAGTAGATGACTACTCCGAGATGGAAATCGTATCATCCGAGCCTGCGTTCATAGAAGATACATACTCATATTTCTCTCTGCTGAACATTACAGGTGAAGCCGAAGGCGTGACAATAAAGAACGCCAAATACCCGCTCGAAAACGCGGCCATCGAATGCGACTATCAGTACGGCGTCAGCAACGAGATACTGACGGGAAAGGTCGCCGGTGTTTCAGTCGCAAAAGGCAGACTTCTGCTCATTAAAGTAATTTGATAATAAAGTTTTTCTTGACAGGATATAAACATCGTGCTATTTTATCCACATAAAAGGAGTTTCAAATGGTCATTATTAAAAGCATGACAAACGGATATTGGTGGTGGCGCAGCTTTACAACTGATAAATTGTAAGGTTGATTTGCAATGCTGAAGTCCGGAAACATTTGATTAGTAACTCGAACAGAAAAAGACGATTAGCGGCACAGGTTGACCTGGAGCCGCTTTTTTAATAAGAAAGGAGTAACAAGATGAGTACTAAAGAAATCCCTTATAAGATATACCTGGAAGAGCATGAGATGCCGAAGGCATGGTACAACCTGAGGGCAGACATGGTTAACAAGCCTGCTCCTCTCATCCATCCGGGAACACATCAGCCGATGTCACTGGAAGAACTCTCGCCTGTATTCTGCGAAGAGCTGTGCAAGCAGGAGCTGAACAATACAGATCCGTACATTGAGATCCCTGAAGAGATCAGAAACTTTTACAAGATGTACAGACCTTCACCGCTGATCAGAGCATACTGTCTCGAGGAAAAGCTGGGCACTCCGGCAAAGATCTACTACAAGTTTGAGGGTAACAACACCAGCGGAAGCCACAAGCTCAACTCCGCAATCGCTCAGGCCTACTACGCCAAGCAGCAGGGTCTCAAGGGAGTTACAACCGAGACCGGTGCCGGCCAGTGGGGTACTGCCCTCTCCATGGCATGTTCATATTTCGACCTCGACTGCAAAGTCTTCATGGTTAAGGTATCATACGAGCAGAAGCCGTTCAGAAGAGAGGTAATGCGCACATACGGCGCTGAAGTAACTCCGTCTCCTTCGACGACGACAGAGATCGGAAAGAAGATCCTTGAAGCCCATCCGGGAACAACGGGAAGCCTGGGCTGTGCCATTTCCGAAGCTGTTGAGGTAGCCACTTCAACTCCGGGTTACAGATACGTTCTGGGAAGCGTTCTGAACCAGGTGCTGCTTCACCAGTCCATAATAGGTCTGGAGACAAAGGCTGCTCTCGACAAATATGATATCGTACCTGACATGATCATAGGATGCGCAGGCGGCGGTTCTAATCTGGGAGGTCTCATAGCGCCGTTCATGGGAGAGAAGATAAAGGGCAACGCCGACTACCGCATAATCGCTGTCGAACCGCAGTCATGCCCGAGCTTCACAAGAGGCAAGTACGCATACGACTTCGCCGACACAGGAATGGTATGTCCTCTCGCCAAGATGTACACACTCGGCAGCAACTTCATCCCTGCTCCTAACCACGCAGGCGGCCTGAGATACCACGGAATGAGTCCTGTTCTCTCACAGCTCTACGATGACGGTCTCATGGAAGCAGTTGCTGTTCCTCAGACAGAAGTATTCCAGGCAGCGGAAGAGTTCGCCAGAGTCGAGGGAATCCTCCCTGCTCCTGAAAGCTCCCACGCAATCAAAATCGCCCTGGACGAAGCCAAGAAGTGCATAGAGACAGGCGAAGAGAAGACGATCGTCTTCGGACTGACGGGAACAGGATACTTCGACATGGTGGCTTACGAGAAGTTCCACAACGGAGTAATGGACGATTACATCCCGACTGACGCAGAGCTTGAAAAGTATTTTGCTACACTTCCGCCGGTTGAATAATAAAACAGACGGAACTAACGAAACAGCATGACAGCAATATGTAAAACAAAGCGGCCGCTCCGTACAGGAGCGGCCGTTTTGTTAAAATAAAGATTGTTTATTTGTGTTTCATATTCGACTCCTTGATGGTGTCGGAGAAGAACTGGTTCAGTTTGCACAGTCCTTCGTAAAGCGCATCCCTCTCCTCAGGAGACAGGTCCTCGCTTAAAGCTTTTGCCATTTCCTCGCTGTAGTTCTGCTGGTAGCGGGCGTATATTCTGCCCTTTCGAGTAACCTTCACGATGGCGTTTCTGTGGTTCGAAGGATCCACTTTTCTTTCGACAAGACCATTCTTCTCGAGCTTCTTTATGGTCATCGTCGCAGACGGACGCGATATCTTGAGATAATCCGCCACGCTGCTGATGTTCGTGCCATTTCTGAAGCCCATGATAAAAGTTACAGCATTTCTGTCTCTGAACGTGAAATTCCCGCTGCTGTACTTTCTCTTGGTCTCCTCAGCAAGGAGCGCGTTATGATATACCTCCGTAAGGACGGCATTTAACTTGCTGTTGTAATCAGTCATGTTATTTGTACGCTCCAACAATTATACTTGAGTTCTGTCCTCCGAAGCCGAAGGCATTGGACATGGCATAGTCAAGTTTCTTTGATGTTATCTTTGATACGTAATTCAGGTCGCACAGAGGATCAGGGTTGTCGAGATTCAGAGTAGCCGCTATCATGCCCGTCTCTATTGACTTTATGCAGGTGATGACTTCGGTTATTCCGCCCGCGCCCATCATGTGCCCTGTCGCTCCCTTGGTCGAATTGAGGACCAGGTCGCCGGCCGCATCCCCGAATACAGCTTTCACAGCTTCAGTTTCAGCTATGTCACCCTTTGGAGTTGCCGTGCCGTGGCTGTTTATGTAGCCAATGTCTTCCGGCTTGATGCCCGCGATTTCAATAGCCTGCTTCATGCACAGGATTTCGCCTTCTCCGTCAGGACGAGGCGTTACCGGATGGTAGGCATCCGTGTTGTTTCCGTATCCGGCAAGTTCCGCGTATATATGGGCTCCTCTTGCCTTTGCATGTTCTTCGGTCTCGATTACTATGGCTCCGCCGCCTTCTCCTATTACAAAACCGTCTCTGTCTTTGTCGACCGGTCTGCCGGCTTTCTGCGGGTCATCATTTCGGGTGCTCAGCGCCTTGGCTGACGCGAGAGACTGAATAAGAATCGGCTCCGTCGGAGCCTCGGCTCCTACGGCAACCATCATGTCCGCAAATCCGGACCTGATCATCATTGCGCACAGCGTGATAGCGTCTCCGCCGGAAGCGCACGCTGTGTTCAGCGTCATGCTCGGTCCGTGGATGTTGTGCTCGATCGCGATCTGTGATGCGCAGACATTACCAAGGGATTTCGGAAGAAATCTCGGACCCACCTTCTTCGTTGCCGAATTCAGATAAGCTCTCTCAGTGTCTGCTATTGTTCTTATGCCGTTCAGCGCCGTTCCTACGATGATTCCCGTTCTGTAAGGATCGATTTCCACCTCAGATAACGCTTCGCCTGCAGCAACATAAGCCATCTGCATGAACCTGTCCATCTCGGAGGCTTTTTTGCGCGGAATGAAATCCTTTGGATTGAAATCGACCTCGCCTGCGAATTTGATTGGAAGCTCTTCAGTATCTACTGTTTTTATGTAATCGATTCCGGTCTTGCAGGCCATGAGACTATCCCAGTATTCATTCACTCCTATGCCGATAGGAGTTACTGCGCCCATGCCGGTTATTACAAGTTTTTTGTCCATTGCTACTCCTTCACAAGTATGAATGAGAACTCGGCCTTGACCGCCACCTTGCCGTCTACACGGCCTTCACCCTTGGCGAAGTAGAACGGCGGCTTTGCCTTTGTGATTTCACATTTTGACTCGAATGTGTCGCCAGGCTTTACAGGACTTCTGAACTTCACATTATTGAGTCCGGTGAACATGGTCCCCGTGCCTTCCTCT
>JAFRCM010000016.1 GCA_017404365.1 Bacillota bacterium | reverse complement strand
TGCTATCAAAGACAAATGGTTTGATAAACTGAAAATAGATGAGAGTAAAATCTATGAAACGGAAAAGCTTAGTATTGAATTTGCTCTCAGTGGTATCGTAGCCGTGCTGGGAAGTGAAGCTGTAGCTAATAATCCATTACTAATGTTAAAGATGCCGGAGACAGACATGGGCAAAGCATCTGTCAAAACATTGCTGAAGCTGGCAGGCGATGTAAAACAACGGTAAGATAAATCCCGATTTGTTTACTTCTTTTTCTTCTTTGGAGCAGGCAGCTCATCATACATCGCTTCCAGTAATTCACGCAGGAACTCCCTGTTCTCCACATCGTCAACGAGCAGCATCTCCTTCGCGCCTTCATATGGCAATTCCCGATCCGCATCCGGCATCATGGACGCTGCTGACTTCACTGGTTTCACCAGAAAGCGGTCATCGTAAATGCCGCCGACCACCTTGCCGCGATAGTAAATGATGTATTCCCCCATCATGGCGCGATAGGATATATCATCCAGCCCTGATAGCTGATCCATTATATAATCAAGATACTCTTTACTTGAAGCCATTACTGTTTCCTCGTTGTCATAGAATCTCTTCTAATTCATGATTTCTTATGCTCCTATGAACACCATATATTTTACTCGGCAGATTGTCTCTTGTAAGATAAAAGATCTGATCCTCACGAATGCCTTCGTCAAGCTGTTCAAGGGCACCATCAAACTCATCGACTAAATAGAACAACAATTTCTCATAGTGTTCTACTCCATCATCAGTATACTCGGCAGTATTGTTAATGAAATCATAAATCAGTTTTTGCTGCCTGCCATCTTCATACTCGAATATGAATCGCACATTGTAGTGCTTAAACTCACGGATCTTTCTGCAGAGTTCGTCAAATTCGTCATATGCCAAGATGCCGAGTTCGCCTACTTTCTCTTTAGGAATAATGCAGGAACCCAGCAAGACAAAATATAGATAGATAGCATTATCACGAGTCTTTTCAACAATATCCCAGTTATGCAGATTGTGAGTATGGAAGAATCCGTTCCGACATTCAGTTCTGAAGCAGCTTACCATATCCGCAATTGTCTTTGCATGTCTCTTATTATAAAAGATCTGTGGATTATTTCTGATAAAATACTCAAATGTTCCTATTGAGCTATCCATGTAGGTTTTTTGTGCAGATGTAAAATCAACATAGGGATAAGTTATGTATCTGTACCCATTGCCTTTTTTGTTCAACGAAAGTGGAACCCACTTATAATTTTTTGATTCAAAAACTGCAATCCCATTTTCATAAGCTTCTTTTAGCATACTGCTCTTCATCGATATTCTGCACTTATTGTCAATATTCAACATTGTGATTCGATAAAGCAGTTGCTCAATAGACTTCAGATATCCACTAATCACTGAAGTATAATCGAAATTTTTACGCCCCTTCAGAGAATAATACAGCCATTCGGATGTGATGAAACTCTCTGCATATTCATTTGTCCCCAGCATGGTCTTGTAAAGCTTACCGCCAACATAAGCTTTTACCATATCTTCGAGATCATCGAAAACAGAGTCCTTCCGCAGTATGTATAAATAGTTCTGTATATCTTCATTTACGGGATCTATAATTTGGTATTTGTAATTCTCATAATCCCAGTCAGCGAGCAGTTTCTCCTCAAACATCTTACGGGATGCCAGATTCATCGAAGACAGAAATTTGATTGACTGGTAACCTGTAATATCTCTCGTTTCCTTAAGGTAACCATCAATTGCTGCAAGGAAGGCTTTACACTCCTCGTCACTAAAATGCTCTATGAAGAAATCCTGGATTGATACTGCCTTGAGTTTTATCCCTTTGTCCTGATACTGGCTGTTCTCCCTTGCTATCCATTCATCTGCTCTTCCGGTTTTCCATGTTCTGATAATAACAGCCTGATCCAGTTTATGTTCTTCAAGGATAGCGTTTACATCCTCATCTTCATAAAAATCTTCGAATCTATATCCCGTTCTCGTACCATTCTTACAGATTACAAAGTTAAAGGGTGCCTCCCCTGGTTCTTCAACAGATGTTTCATACCGATCCATCACTCTGTACAAAATGCTTGTCACCAGGTCTCCGGATGCCTTCTCCTGCCTATCAATGGAAAATCTGTAAAAATAAAAATCATCATCAGCAAACTGGAGCAGTTCTTCGTTCCACGTTGAACGCGAACCCATCCACGCTTCTCTGAACCTCTTCAGAGTTTTAATGCTTCTGTCTGTTTCTTCCTTGTAAATATCTGTGCAATCGATCTTTACTTTATTCTCTGCCACAGCCCTATCTCCTTATAAACAAAAAGCACGTAGTCCGAAGACCATGCGCCTGAACTCATATGTCGGAGTCAACAGTTACTGTTGACAGCAACTGCGTACTCCTTCCCGGCATCGATCGCGTGGATCGAAACCCGCTCAGCTGCAGACGCATCCATCTTCACTGCGAAAATGGTGCCGACCGTAGCCGCGCCAAGGGCAACAACGAACTTCCAGTCAATCAAGACGGTCAAGTTCATAGCACTCACCTCCTTTCCGGGATCAAGCCCAAGAATTTGTAGGTCGGCTATGAAGTTGCCCTTGCCCGATGTCTCCATCAGGATATTAAAGTATACTGCGGAGCATCTATTCTGTCAACACCTTTTTTCAGAAAATATCATACCACATAAGTGTATCCCTGAACAGACAAAAAGCCGACTGCGTTGTCGGCTTTCCGTGCGATTTTCTCATGCCTCGATATCCACATCTGCCCCTGATTTGAAGACCACTTTGATGCTGTCATCGTAGACGATGACCTTCTCGATCAGTTTCCGGACAAGCCCCTCATCATATTCAACAGGCTGCCCTCGCTGTTCTCTGATGAATCTGATCAGTTCCTCAACCTTCTTTGCCGCCGTGTCCCGGTTTGCCTCATCCAGAAGCACCCTTCTCTTCTGATCCCTGAGTTCATATATTTCATCCGCCACAATATTGTATCGTTCATCGTGCGGTGACAGGGCAATGAGCTGCCTCTGCTTATCAGCCAGTCTGTCCTCGATCTGCCGTATGTCCAGTTCACCGTTCACGCCCAGGGCGGTATCAAGGCTCTTACGGAAGGTTTCAAAGAACTCTTCATCGAGCGTTAAGACCCGGTTGATGGCAGCAGCCACGGCTTCATGCAGTGTCTCCTCCCGGACCGTCCTTGCCAGACAGTCGATCCCGCTCGTCTTCTTAAGCACCCGGCTCACACACCGCCATACCGTGGAACGGCAGCCCCGGTTGTTCCATTTGATCCTGCGGAAGATGTCACCACAGTGGCCGCAGAACACGATGCCAGACAGTGCGTATTTGCTGCTGTAAAAGACCTGCAGGAAATGACCGGTTGGAGCGAAGGAACAGTACAAAAACTGTTCAATGATCCGAAGTTTCCATCTGCCAATTATGGCAAAACTAAGGTCATTGAAGCGCACGCATTAATCCAGTTTTTTGCCGAGCGGCATGAAAAAGAAAAAGAGCGTTACTGGTGGTAAAACCAATGGAGGTGGCAAACATGATTTACGCAAGTGAACCTAAAGACAACAGTTATTTCACCCGTGTGTATATTTCAAGCGAAGCCCGTTTCTACACGATTGATAATATACAGGAGATGACCGGCTGGAGCAAAAAAACAGTGCAGAAACTGTTCAATGATCCGAGGTTTCCGGCATCAGATTATGGCAGGATCAAAGTCGTTGAGGCGCATGCTCTGATCGACTATTTTTCGAAACGCCATGAGAAAGACAGAGAGCGTTACTGGCAGCCCAGCTACGTACACTACGGAGTCCCCCGTCGCTGATGTATGGGATTCACTCAAACAGGATCCCTTTTTCTCATCGCTCACAGATGTCTGAGCGCATGTTCTGCCTGATTTCATCCATCAGACCATTGGCCTTGAAAAGGAAATCAACTGTACTATTGCGAATTTGGATATGACTTGTCATAACAAGACCTCCTATTTCTTTTCATTGTCGATTCTTATGCCGTTAGTCACTCGTGTTCCAATTGGAGCACGAATTAATTTCCGTTTTGGAAACGTAAACATCAATCATTGGTATATTATTGGAATCAAGTTTTGGCCTCATTTTATAGGTGTTTCTTATCAGATTCATCGTTTTATACAATCCATTTGTATTAATTGGTGTGACTTTTGAACTTTCTGTTCTGTCTATGAGTACGTAACTGTTTTCTGCTGTTTTGACTTCCAAACAAACAGCCCCATACTTCGGATCAAGAAACTGAACCGATGATCCTATCCAAAAATCAAATTTCCGCTCACCCTCAGTCTTTCGATTATCATATAATCTTATCTCTTTTATATCATCCAGATTTATATCACGATTGTTCGCCCCGAAACTTAAGAACACGGAATCTCCCCTTTTTATGCATTCACCTTGTTCTTTTTTTGCCCATAATGATCTTCTAAGAATCGCTACAATGATAATAACGACCGGAGCTATAAAGCACCAGTAACGCGGGTACAAATGGACTCCTCTGGAATCAAAAAGCACTATCCCGATAATCAGTGCTGCACAAACAATGATAAGCAGTGCCCACGGAATTATACTGGATCTTCGGTTCCATTTGAAATAAGTAAATAATACATGATCTTGTTTCATATCCATTAAATCCGCTTTCATTTCCTCTTTCTCAATTGATAGAACATCTCATTTCCATCAGCAACATCATTTCTCTCTTCGAAAGAAATGAGCAGAAAACTATCATGTTTATCTTCAAATGTAGATACATCCGAATAGTACATGATTGTTATAGGAATAGCAGAACTATCGGCGCCAAGCTTCAACTCATATTCGTTTTCGGGGATTTCATACGTATCTTTTAACTCAAGTTTCTTTCCGTTCGCATCAGTATATTCAAGCTGATAATCGCCAAGTCCATCAAATGTCATTAAAATATCTGTATTTGCATCAGTCGTTCGCAATTGTTCCATACTAATTACTTCCCCAGTACCTAAATTGTACGCCCCGTCCAATACCCAAGTTCCTTTAAGCTCATCGGTTTTTTCACATGCGCACAATGTGATCATAATTAGTAATATAAATTGTGTTATCAATAGTATCTTTTTCATAGTCATTCCAATACACCTAATACCAGTATCAAAATCATTAAGGGAATTGTTATCTTTCTTTTAATGCTTCTCTTTACCTCCTATTACAATGTAGCACACAGGGCATTCATTCTCAACACATACGATGACCCTGACCTCATCATATGTGAATCGGTATTTCGTCTTTGACATAACTGCACCTCCTTTATCCAATCCCTTTTCTGCAGTATACATAACAAAAACGCGATCCACAATTATGCGAACCGCGCTATCATTTCAAAAACATAGAAAAACGTTGTATTCACCGGATACGAGGTATTGTATTCACCGAACTCGCCTACCTTAAAAAAGTCCTCATAAGGTAGTATTTTGTTGCTTTTCCTCGTTTTATATTATTCTCGAAATTCGTTGGAATTTCAACGGTTAATCGCTTTTTCTTCTTTGTATTAATGCCACGGTCTCGACGTGGCCGCTGTTCGGGAACATGTCGACCGGCGTCGCTTCCATAAGCTCATACCTGGCTTCATGCAAAAGCTTCACATCCCGCGCCAGCGTAGCCGGGTCGCAGGATACGTAGATTACGTTCGGAATCGCGGCGTCCGCGATCGCCTGCAGCAGTTCCGGCTTACACCCCGCTCTTGGGGGATCGAGGATAGCAATATCCGCTGTCGCTGCTTCGTTCTCCTCTGCTACCCACTGCGGAATCAGCTCTTCGGCCTTGCCGCAGGTGTAAGTGGCGTTGACGATACCGTTGATCGTCGCGTTCCGATTGGCGTCGAGAACCGCGTCCTGCACGACTTCGATGCCGTGCACATGGGATGCGATATCCGCAACGCAAAGGCCTATGGTTCCCGTACCGCAGTACAGGTCCAGCACCACCGGCTCGGTTCCGTTCTGCGCGTACACAGCTGCGCAGTAACTGCGCACGATACCGTACAGTTTTTCCATCTGGTCGTGATTGACCTGATAGAAAGAGTTGGCGGATATCTCAAACTCAAGCGTTCTGTCTTCAATCACCACGGCGTCTGTTATAGTGTCTTTGCCTGCTATTGTTTCTGTCTTCTTATCATTCCGGATCACGACACTTTCCAGAGAGCCCCCGGCTTCATAGACTGCATCATCCAGATACTCCACGAGCTTGGCAGCGTTTGGGATGCCTTTGCCGTAGATGTCGTAAATGACCATGACCTCGCCGGTCCCGAATGCGGTGCGCACAGTCATCTGCCGCATGAGGCCTTTGTCCCAGCGGTCGTCGTAGGAGCAGATGTGATCTTCCTCCATAAACTGCCGTGTCGCCTCAGCCGCAGCCATAGCTGTGCCGATCTGCAATCGGCAATCCGGACAATCCGTCACATCATGCGACTTCGCCGGGCTGAATCCTATACGCGGTTCATGAACAGGGACCTGTATGCCGCCCTTCTTCGTCATCAGACCGCCGGTGGAAATCTTCATCACGGCCTTGTTGCGATACCGCTCGTCGCTGTCCGCGCCCACGATTGGCTGCATTTTCGGTTCTACGCCCGCAATTCGTTCCAGACGGCTTCTGACCTGCTGTTCTTTTAGTTCCAGCTGCTTGCTGTATTCCAATCTCCCGTACGGGCAGCCGCCGCACATGTCCTGATGCGGACACCACTGTTCATCGCGCCGGAATTCCGATACATGCAAAAGCTCCAAAGCCTTGCCTATGGAGTAATTCTTCTTCACCTTCGTCAGCTCGACTCTGGCAGTATCCCCGGGCAGCGCGCCGGCAACGAAGACAACCAGTCCGTCCTCCGTCCTGCCTATTCCCTGTCCTTCGGCGCTGATATCTTCTATTGTCAGTTCTACGATCTGTCCCTTTTCCATGTTACAGTCCCTTCGCGATATCGCTTATGCGCCTCAGACGATTATTCACTCCCGACTTGCTGAGGGGTGGTGAAAGCAGCTGTCCCAGAGCCTCGATTCCCAGATCGGGGTTTTCAAGGCGAAGCATGGCCACCTCGCGCAGTTTTGGTGAAAGGCTCTCGAGACCCTGTCTTGAAGCAATCTTTTTTATATCCGAAACCTGCCGCTCCGCCGCCTGGATCGACTTGTCCATGTTGACAAGGTCCAGCTGTTCAATTTTGCGGGCCGCGGCCAGTGTGTCTTTCATTATTATTTTATCCTGATAATCGAAATACGCTTTGCTGGCTCCCATTATGGCCAGAGTGTCCGCGATCTGGTCACGGGCTTTCAGATATACGCCGTAACCTGTCTTCCTCTCGACTATGCGGGCGTTTATGTCAACAAAAGTGTTGATCATGCGCCGCAGATCACGAGCGCAGAGCTCTGATGATGTGCTTATTTCGAAGTGGTGGCTGCTCTCCGGGTTGTTTATCGTTCCGGCGCCGAGAAAAGCCCCTCTGAGATAGGCCTTCCTGCAGCATTTGGTCTTGATCAGCCCGTCGTAGATACCATCGCTTAACGTATTCATTCCCTCTCGCACGATGAGAATGCCCATCTCACGAAGAATCATCTCTGAGTTGTTCTCCGGACCTATTCGGATGATATATTCCTTTGCCTTTGCGCCTTTAAGACCCTTGGCGGTACTTACGCCGCTTCCTACTTCAATGTCTGTATCAACCCCGAAGTAACTGCGGATCAGCTTCTTGTAGTGGCGCACGACCGCCAGATTCGGTGTCGTCATTACCATGCGGAACTTTCCGCCTCCCGCCAGTCCGACGCTTCCCGCAAAGCGCATGAAGCCCGCGATTTCTGCCAGCATGCAGCATTTTTTCTCAGGTTCTATTCTAGCCAGTTCATTTTTTGTTTCTGATGCATATGACATACGTTACACTCCCTGCGTGTACCCATAATTTGGTTAAAATGATGCCGGGAAGGCGAACTTCCCGGCACAATGTTTCCATTTTCTGCTTTTACCTGATTATTTCTTTCTTGGTGGGATGCTCAGGATTTCTCTTGCTTCGTCCGGAGTAGCGACTTCACGTCCGAAGAGCTTAGCCATTTCAACAACTCTGGCTACCATTTCGCCGTTGCTCTTTGCGAGAACGCCCTTCTCCATGTAGAGATTGTCTTCAAATCCGATTCTGCAGTGTCCGCCCATGATGATGGAAGCCGCAGCGATTTTGAAAGCGTCTCTTCCGATTGCGCATCCTGTCCATGTGCAGCCGGCAGGAACTGAATCAACGCAGAACGCCAGGTCTCTGATTGTTGCTGACATCTGTACGCCGAGTACAAAGTCGAAGTGCATTGGCATGTCGAGATATCCCTTTCTGCCTGCAGTCTTCAGAACGATGTCCAGCATGCCCTTGTCGAAGCACTCCAGCTCCGGCTTCATGCCCTTTTCCTGCATTGTCTTTGCAAAGTTGATGATTGTGTTGTCTGTATTAACAAAAATCTCGTCGCCGCCGAAGTTGCAGGTTCCGCAGTCGAGTGTTACGAACTCCGGTGTCGGAGTAACGTTAGTTGAATCCAGTCTCTCTTCATCAGTCATTCCTACGGCTCCGCCTGTTGAAGGCTGGATGATGACGTCAGGGCATACCTCGTAAATGGCATCCATGCACTCCTGGAATCTCTCGTGAGACTGTGTAGGCGTACCGTCGTCCTCTCTTACGTGAAGATGGATAACCGAAGCGCCGGCGTCATAGGCTGACTTCGCTTCTCTTACGATTTCTTCTACAGTGTATGGCACTGCAGGATTGTGTTCTTTCGTTACTTCCGCGCCGCAAATGCAAGCTGCGATGATCAGTTTTTCCATGTTGCATAATCCTCCTCTAAAATCATATATGACCTCTTGATCATTTTCATACCTTGGCTATTTTATCATCATAAATCCCTGTGTTCAAGGGTAGTTCTGATTCCTCTGTCTGTCAGTCTTTCGTTCAGATCATTGGCCAGCGTTACCGATCTGTGGTGTCCCCCGGTGCATCCGAAGCATACGCTGAGAGAATATTTCCCTTCCTGCTTGTAAAACGGTATGAGAACCTCTATCATTCCTCTAACCTCTTCCGCGAAAAGCCTCGCGATGTCGTGGCCCATGACGTAATCTCTGACCTCAGGGTCATTTCCCGTCAGGTTCTTAAGCTCATCCACGTAGAACGGATTAGGCAGGAACCTTGCGTCGAACACCATGTCAGCCGATACCGGCATTCCGTGCTTGTAGCCAAAGGACATGATGTTTACCGTGAATGTTCTGTCGTCCTTGCCGGCGCCGACAATATTGCTGATTTCCGACGCGAGCCGCGCGTTGTTGAAGTAAGACGTATCGATGATGGCATCCGCTTCGCTCCGCAGCTCACTCAGCCGCTCCTTCTCGCGCTTTATGCCCTTTGTCACTGACTCCCCGTGGGCAAGCGGGTGCTCTCTCCGCGTTTCGTTATACCTTCGCGCAAGGACTGAATCCGTAGCTTCGAAGAAGAGAATCTTGAAATCGACGTCCTCTTTCTTCATGTATTCGAGCGCGTCCTTAAGATCGTCAAACAGGCTGCCGCCCCTGACATCTATTCCAAAGGCAGCCTTCTCTATTTCCTTATTCTTTGACGCCATGTCCAGGAAATTCCGGATCAGTGAAGGAGGCATGTTGTCTATGCAGTAGAATCCCATGTCTTCCAGCACATCCATCGCCTGCGTCTTTCCTGCTCCCGACAGTCCTGTGACGATTATTATCTTCATCCTTCTGCTCCCTTTATGTTAACGATACGTGATATGTCAAGACCTGCGTCCAGCGCCCTCTGAAGCGCCGCCTTGAAGCTTCCGACGGCATCTGGCACATGAGCGTCGCTGCTTATTACGAACTTCAGGCCTTCAACTTTCATAGCTTCTTTTATCTCTTCAGTAGTCAGGTGTCCGTGTCTGCCGTTAATCTCTATGAGCGTTCCTGTCTCAGCGCACACCTTCGCTATCTCAGGTATGTCGAATGGTCCCTTGTCGCCCGGATGAGCAAGAATTGCGATTTTGTTCATGCGCAGCGCGTCGGTTACCATCTTGGTGTTGGATTTCCTGAGACTCTCTTCGCCCGCCTTGAAGCCGTGAGACCACAGCCAGTTCTTTACGGAACTGCAATACAGACAACCGAAGTGGAACCCCGCGATGATGAAATCAAACTCATCCATCTCATCCGGTTTTATGTCCAGACCGTTTGCGTGATCGGTTCCCGGCTGGGCGTGGAGAATGTTGGCTTCAACACTGGCCCGCACGCTGATCTGTGGATACTTTTCCGACATCCGCTCAATATCCTTCTTGAAGTTTGGAATCTCACTTCTCTTGATACCGTAGAACAGATGCCCCGGGCCGTGATCTGAAATTGCGATATACTCAAGTCCTTTATCAACCGCGACTTTCACATTATCCTCAACAGAACCCTCTCCATGTGAGTAGGTCGTATGGGTGTGAAGGTCATAAGTCATGACGTAGTCATCAACGGTTCCGACCGCCTCGGCCGAAACAGCGTCCGCGGCGCCTTCAGGCTCTTCGCCGATGATGCGGACCTCAGGTTCAAGCATGACGCCGAACTGTTCCATGACTCTCGCCTGAACCAGTTCCTTAAGCTGAGTAATATCCGTCGCCGTAGCGTTGCCTTTGTTGATTATGAATCCGCTGTGAAGAGTCGAGACTTCAGCGTCGCCTACAGAGAGACCCTTGCATCCGGCATCCTGCACGAGCTTACCCGCGAAGTATCCTTCCGGTCTCTTGAAAAAGCTTCCCGCGCTCGGATACTGCACAGGCTGCTTGGAATTCCGTTTCTTTGCGAGTTCGGCCATCTGATTTCTGATTTCATCCTCATCGCCTTCCTCGAGTTTCAGTACGACTTCCGTAACGACATCACCTGTCTCGTGAAGCGCGGTGTGCCTGTACCCCATCTGAAGATCTTCGGCAGTCATGGTGAACTGTCTGCTTCCGTCGGCCGATATGACATGAGCCTCCTCGAGGATATCCTTCGTCTCGCCGCCGTAGGCTCCCGCGTTCATGAACACCGCTCCGCCTATGCTGCCCGGTATCCCCGACGCGAACTCAAAGCCGGTCAGGCCTTCGGACGCCGCCTTTCTGGCAACGGCTGACATGAGCGTTCCCGCTCCGCAGATCAGCCTGTTTTCTTCTCGTCTTATATAGCTGAAGTCGTCACCTATCTTGACTATTACTCCTCTGTATCCGCCATCGCGCACGAGCACGTTGGACCCGTTCCCCAGAACCATGTGAGGCACGCCGGACAGCGCCGCCAGCACCTTCTGCAGCTGCTCCGCGTCGGACGGGCACACTAAAACGTCTGCGCATCCGCCCGCCTTGAATGAAGTGTGGCGCGACATATCCGCATTCTCTATGATCTGTTCCGGTTTGAGTATTTCCCTGAGTTTTTCCAAGATAGCTTCCATCTACTGTTCGTCCTGCCTTTGCGTGTCTGTGTCATCGTGGAATTCAACGAGTGTTGCCTCCATAATCTGATGGCCTTCGTCTTTCGCCTGTCTGACCTCTTCTTCAGTCATCTCAGTAACCTCTTCATTAACATATCCGCTTACTATGTCCTTGAGATCATCCTTAAGCACAGGCTTTGAGCGTTTCTGTCTAGGCTTATGCGTGCGGTACTTGTCGACCTTGTAGTCGAGAGTGTTCGTGGAGAATCCCCTCTTGGCGAGGCGTCTGTTGAGCGCTCTCGCGCAGTAAGCGTATATTACGGCGAAGATAGGTATTCCAAGAACCATTCCAGGGAATCCGAACAGGCCACCGCCTACCAGAACCGCAAACAGTACCCAGAAGCTTCCCAGGCCCGTGCTGTCTCCCAGAATCTTAGGTCCGAGAATATTGCCGTCGAACTGCTGGAGCACGATGACGAGTATGACGAAATACACGCAGTGCATAGGGTTGACCATCAGAAGAAGAAGCGCCGACGGAATCGCTCCTATGAACGGACCGAAGAACGGAATGATATTTGTTATTCCTATAATGCAGCTTATCAGCAGGCTGTACTCCCATCCGAAGATGCTCATGATTATGAAGCACAGAATACCGATGATTATGGAATCGATTATCTTGCCGCTGATGAATCCGCCGAATGTTCTGTTTGTATAATCCGCTCCTTCGAGAATCTCTTCCGCAGTCTTCTCCTTGAAGTGAGCAACTATGATCTTCTTGGCCTGAGCCGCGAGAGTATCCTTGATGTTCAGGAAGTACACGCAGACTATGATGCCAATTACGAAGTTCATGAAGAACCCGATCGCTCCGAATACAGTGCCCGAAATAGCGGCAGCCATGTTGCCGGAATTAGGAAGGATTGTATTGGTGGCGAAATCGATTGCGTATTCGGTTATGTTGTTGCTTATCTGATCCAGATAGTCTTTTGCTACCGGCAGGTTCGCGAATTTGACGTCTACCCATGCAGTGAAGCTTCTCATGGCTTCAGGCAGTATGTCGATTACCTTCATGATACTGTCTATCAGGCCAGGTATGATCATCCAGAGCACGCCCGCAATTACAATCAGCAGAATGGCAATTGAAATGATCGTTCCAATTACCTTGGCTATTGTCAGATCGTGCTTGAACTTATATTTCCCCTTGTTGAAGAGACTGTATGATCTGGATACAGTGAAGTTGTATATAGGGCAAAGCAGATACGCCATTATCATCCCGTACACGAGCGGTTCAATAGCGTCTCCGATCTTGCTAAGCCCGTGGCCGACGGAGTCTGCCCTGAGCAGCATGAAGAAAACTATGAAACAGCACAGGATGACAAGAAATGCCGTAAGCCCCCACTGATAATGTTTCTTTTCAAGTTTTATTTTCATAAGTAACCTCTGCAGGCCTCAAGCGTGCCTGTCATCTTCTCCACAATAGCATCCCTGAAAAATTCATATTCCTCATCTACCCTGATGCCCTTGAGACACGACGTGACGAGCTCGATGTAGTCTTTTCTCTCCATCGGCATGTCGATCGGCATGTACCCCTGTTCCATCAGGTAGTAGTTCATGGCGAAAATAGCCAGCTCGCCGTTGTATTCGTCAAATGGCCATATATCGATTACGCAATTGTGTATGTACATGGCCCTTGCCGCTATGTCATTCTCTATGCGTCCGGCATATATCCTCCGGAAGGAGTTTGTCAGCCTTTCCTCTATGTCCTGCCAGTCAGGAGGCATGTGGCTGAAGGCAAATACGACCGGGCTGTCCTTTCTGAAGTCAGCGTCCGGATCCTCCTCCAGAATTCTGTAAGCAGCCTTGAGAAGTCCCGCATTCATGGAGTTTCCCATGTTCAGGTTGCTGTAGGCCGATTTGACCAGCTCACAGTAGTTCTCAATAAATACGAAATCTCCAACCGCCACATCTGTCGGAAGGTCCCCGTCGAGTATTTTGTCTATGTTAAGGCTCTGGTGTCTGGGATTGCGCACGATAAGCGAAGCCTTGATCATGTCAAGCTTGTTTACCTCGCGCAGCGCCTGCTTGAGCGCCTTGTTCGCCGCCAGTATTGAGGCGAGCTCTTTTTTCATCTTCAGTAGTTCTTCCTGCATCTATGTCCTCTGTCTTCTCAGTCCTTCAAAAACCCGATGCGGCCCTTTGCCATAAGGTACTTGTACATGTCTACATCCCCGAAATCACCTTCTATTTTGTGGAGTCCCGGCATCTTCGCTTTTATCTTGTCGTAGTCCATGGTCGGAAGGAACACGACATCGTAGTCATGCATCAGCGTCAGCTGAAGGAAATCAAGCACCTCATCGTCGTTGAATCCCTCTTTCAGACCCACGTTCAGCCGTATCTTAAGACCCTCATCAACAGCTTTGTTGATGCCCCTTATTACCGGCTGAAGTTCCTTTCCTTCATTCGATTCCTTGTACCTTGTGTAATTGAATGTATTTACAACGACGGTGACGTCTGTGACGCCGTTTTTTCTAAGGTCCGAAGCCTTTTCAGCCAGGTCCTGTCCGTCTGTAATCACTGTCTTTTTCTGCGTTTTTTCCGCTTCTGTCATGTTCTCCTCCGCAAAAAGCCCATACCTGTTTATATTGTACTGTAATTCCATTTAAGTGTCAAAGAAAGAAGACTCTTGAATGTGCTCGGATATTCTGTTACTATTAATTCGGCAATTTGTATTGAGAGGTTTAATTACATGCTTATTCTTTTCACAGCGTTGATATTCGGAATTGTGATTCTGCTTATTCTCCTGAAGAACATGAAGGGGGATTTCAGAGCGCAGCTCAACGGCCAGGGTTCGCAGAAGATCCGCGCCGTGATTAAGCTCATTCTTCTGATTGAGGTTGTAATCTACATACTGATATTCCTGGTAGTAATAGTAAAGACCATATTCATGTAATCCGGGCTGCTGCCCGTAAAAAGACCGCCTCTAGAGGCGGTCGCTGTAATTCATGAGACTGCTTATATATCCGGTTTGGCCGGATTTTTTCTTTTCCTGACGTTCTTTCGGAGCCTGACGTTCCTTATCCGTATCGACGTTCATGTATATTGATGACGCCGTCGCGGCGAGTTTGCCCGTGGATTTGATTCGGGCCTCGGCCGTAAGCTGAGTAATGCGTCTCCCCGTGGAGGTTGCCTTTGCAGTAACCGCAAGCACCTCGCCGACCGCCACCGGTCTGATGTAGTTCACGTCCAGATTGATGGTCGGAGCGAAGTTCTCTCTGGCGTAGAATCTTGCCAGAGCGGCGATCGTAAGATCGAAAGCCGTGCAGATGGCCCCGCCGTGCATGTTGCCTATTCTGTTGGCCTGCCACTGCTGCGCGGGAAAGTCGAATGTAAGAGTCTTCTCCTCAAAGGAGCATCCTCCCCACTCGCTTTTCATCATGCCGTTCATCGTGTCCTTCTGATCCTCGTTGTTGCTCCGGAGCGTTTCACGCGCATGGGCTTCAAGAGCCTCCTGCCCCGTAAGTTCCGGCTTTTTTCCTTCAGTACACATCACTTATACCTCTCTATGATTATTTCCTGCCTCTTTCGTAGTATGCAGTCTTCTCATCCTCCGGCACCATGTTTCCGCCCGTTGCCCATACGACGTGTATGGAGTTCTCGTCAGGCTCAGGCGCAAAAGCCCCCTTGCATACGTATTTCAATCCTTCAAAGGCTGCGCATGCCGACGGCTCGATGAATATTCCCGTCTGATCCTTCAGCGCTGACAGATAAGGATAGAGCTTCTCGTCTTCCACTGTAAAGCATCCTGACAGCATCGTCTGCATTGCCTTTGCAACCAGGCCTGAAGGACGTCCTACCGCCAGTCCGTCGGCTTCAGTCTTGCCGTCGATGCCGATGTCGCCCACGGCGATATCGTTCAGCTTACCCGAGATCAGCCCCAGAGCCATGCAAGGCGCATGGGTCGGCTCCGCGAAGAAGCAGTAAGCTCCCTCTCCGAAAGTCTCTCTGATTCCGTAGGTCACGCCGCCCGGCGCTCCGCCTACCCCGCAAGGGAGATACACATACATTCTGTGATCTTTGTCCACTTTTATTCCGAGCTCATCGAGCTGCCTCTTGAGTCTTCTGCCGGCTACTGAGTATCCCGCGAAGAGATCAAGCGAATTCTCATCGTCAACAAAGTGGCATGTCGGATCGGCTTCCGCCTCCCTGCGCCCCTGAGCAACAGCCGCTTCATAGTCATCCGGATATTCCACTACAGTTACGCCCTTGGAGCGAAGCATGTCCTTCTTCCACTGGCGCGCGTCCGCTGACATGTGCACCGTCACTTCGAATCCGATTGCCGCGCTTATTATTCCTATGCTAAGTCCCAGATTGCCCGTGGAGCCTACTGCAACCTTGTAGCCGGAGAAAAACTCTTTCATCTCCGGATCGCCCAGCTTGGCGTAGTTCTCATGCTCCCCTGTCTGCGGGTCCCACTTGAGCAGTCCCGCGTCCACGGCCAGGGTTTCAGCCAGCTTCAACACCTCGTATATTCCGCCTCTGGCCTTTATTGAACCTGAAATCGGCAGATGTGAATCCTGCTTGACGAAGAGTCTTCCCTTTTCCGGCGCGTTGAGCGCGGCAGGCGCGCCTTTTACCTCGGCCAGCGGTGATTCAATTATTCCGCCGCCCACTTCAGGAAACATGCGCTCAATGAACGGCGCGAATCTCAGAAGCCTCGCTTCCGCGTCGTCGATGTCGACAACCTTATCATCATCAGCACTCGGAGCTGTGAACCCCGGATTTACCCAGAAAAACTCCTCGCATCTTTTAAGTTTATCTATGTAATCAGTCATCATTCTACCTCCCGGTCATTTGTTCCGTTTTGTTTCAATTGATTATACCATCATTATTAAAGTTTGTGGTTGAAATGATTAAGGCAAATGTGTATAATAATCAAGCGGGTTTGAAAAACCGTGCGCCATTAGCTCAATTGGATAGAGTCGCGCACTACGAATGCGAAGGTTGGGGGTTCGAGTCCCTCATGGCGCGCCAAAGTCGTTGGTACACATGGGTGCCAACGACTTTCTTCTTTTTTAGCGCACCGCAGCGCAGGGAGGTATCGTCTATGAAACTGATTTCTTGGAATGTTAACGGAATAAGAGCCGCGATGAAAAAAGGCTTTCTGGATTTTGCCGCTGAAGCCGACGCTGATATTCTCTGCATTCAGGAGACGAAGATGCAGGAAGGCCAGACGGAAGTGCCTCTGGACGGATACCACCAGTACTGGTGCTCAGCGGACAAAAAGGGATACTCGGGAACAGCGGTGTTTACCAAGGCAGAGCCTGTTTCCGTCACATACGGTATCGGAATCGATGAGCATGACCACGAAGGCCGCGTCATTACCTGCGAATACGATGATTTCTATCTCGTAAACGTGTATGTGCCGAACGCTCAGAATGAACTTAAGCGACTTGACTATCGCATGAAGTGGGAAGATGATTTCCGCGGCTACCTTTTGTCGCTTTCAGAGACGAAGCCGGTCATTACCTGCGGTGATTTCAACGTCGCCCACGAGGAAATAGACCTTAAAAACCCAAAGACCAACCGCGGCAACGCAGGCTTCTCCGATGAGGAAAGAGAAAAAATGACTGTGCTGCTGGATTCCGGTTTCATCGATACCTGGCGCTATTTCTACCCGGATCTTGAGGGCGTTTACTCCTGGTGGAGCTACCGTTTCAGAGCCAGAGACAACAACGCCGGATGGCGCATCGACTACTTCCTTGTATCCGAGGCATTAAAAGACCGGCTCCGTGGAGCCGGCATTCTAACAGATGTCTTCGGCAGCGATCACTGCCCTGTCAGTCTGGAAATCGACTAGAACTCTTTTCTGAGGAGGTATCTGTCTTTGCCTCCGTACAGTTCCCTGCGGTCTACGATTTCGAAATTGAGAATAAGGAAGTTGTTGTAGCTGTATGGATTCAGCGGTGATATGGATGTGATTCCTTCCGTCGCTCCAAGCTCTATTGCCTTTGCGATACGTATCTTGTTGAACAGTCTCTGAAGTCCGTAACCGCGGTACTCAGGCACGACCATCGTCATGTCAAACGAAGCCGTTCTCTTGAGGTGCTCCTCATCATAGTTGAAGTGGTGGCCGTAGTTGGCGCTCTGGTCTTCCTTTGTATTAGGAACCAACACTGAAACACCCGCGACATCTCCGTTTTCTGCAAAGGCAAGCCAGCAGCAGTCGTTCTCCAGCTGATCTCTCGTCTCTTCATCTGTGAACGGCGCGTAAATATCCTTGTCCGGCAGCGCGTCCATGATGATGTCCTGCAGTTTCAGGAATGTGTCAAAATCGTTCATGTCCGCCTCTCTTATGTGGAAAGTATGGGGCTCTCCGCGTCCGTTCAGCAGTTCAACGTCATAAGGCATTTTAATCATGTTAACTCCTCCGTTTCTCATCTTCATTATCAGAACGTTTAGGTCTGTCTATTAGCTTCTTGAGCGTCAGCGGCGTTGATGCCACACTGAGCAGCACTATTATCAATACTATCAGGTTCTTCATGGATCTTCCCTCAAACCACGTTCCTCTACAATGTTACTTTACCACATTATGCAAAGAAAGTCATTTCAGTTTCTTCTCTATCAGCACGAGATCGACGCCCGGTATTCCGTTGAACACGGTCGGCACAATGCCGATTTCCCTGTAGCCGTGTTTTGCGTAGAATCTTCTCGCCGCCTTATTCCTGGCGTTCGTATCAAGGCGGAGAAAAAGGCATCCGTTTGCTTTTGCATAATCTTCATAGAACTGAAGAAATTCATGTCCGGAGCCTCTCCTGCCCTCTCTGTCGGAAATAATCAGAGTGTGAATCACCATTACCTCGTCATCAGGCGCCGGATATTCCCACTCTCCGTCAGCGTAACAGTCAACCTGAATCCTGTTTATTATTGCTGTGCCGACCATGCCGCCGTTGCCGTCTTCCTGAACGAACATGTCATCCCGCGCAATGGATGCCTCGGCGGTCTCCCTCGTCGGATAAACGTCGCGAAGCCAGCCGGTCGTAGTCTCTCCGGCCGCCTCTCTGGCGTGTATCTCGTCATATATGCACGCAATTGCGGGGATATCCTTTTCCGTTGCTTTCCTGATTATCATCTGTCCCTCCTGCTCGGCGTCGGCTGTTCATCCTGTGCGGCGCAGTTACTCATCCTGCTTGGTCGGAATATTTGTCAGGAGCACAGCGGAAACTACCAGCGCGGCTCCTATCATCATGCGTCCTGTAAGCTGATCTCCGACCAGGAAGTATCCGAATATGCAGGCAAGCACCGGCTCAAGTGTATTCACAAGAGCGGCGTTGCCCGGCCCGATCAGGCGCACACCTATGGCGTAGCACAGAATGGCTATGAAGACGCACACTACCGAAAGCAGAATCATCATTCCGAACTGATTCGGCTCAATAGCGAAAAGAGGTTTTCCGCTCAGCAGGCAGCGGATGAAATTGACTGCGGCCGCCGATGTCATTACATACCCTGCCACGGCGAAACTGTTCTCTTCTCTTACGCTCTTCGCGTCCAGACCGAAGAGGTAAATGACATATCCGACTGCCGCCAGAAACGCAAAGAAGATACCGATGATCGTACCGTATCCCCCCGCTCCGCCGTTTCCCGCAAAGGTGTCCGGTGACCAGACGATCAGCAGCAGTCCCGCAAAGGACAGCACCACAGCCAGAATCTTCGCCGCACGAACCGGCTCCTTTTTTGTGACCATTTCTATCGTGACTATCATTGCCGGGAATGTGAAAGAAACGATCGTAGCCAGCGACCCCGATATGTAGTCAAAGGAAATGTACAGTGTCGTCGACATGAAAATGTATCCGAAGCACGTCACTACCATGGTCAGCGCTGCCTTCCTGCTGAATTTTACTTTAATGCCTCTGATCAGCAGGAACGCCCACATTATTATCGCCGCGTAGAGAAATTTGTTGAACAGCAGTGTCGCCGTCTCCACTCCCATGCCGAAGGCTATAAAAGAGAATGACGGCACCAGTCCGTAACATATGGATGTAATGGTTACGGAAGACGCTCCGAGTATTCTGTTGTTACCCTGTTTTATATTCATGCTTTATTAATAACTAGTCTCACAGTTTTTTGAGCATTTCAATGAGCAGTTCGTAGAAATGCACTACTGATTCTGCCCTCACCCGCTCCTCCGGCGAGTGGAATGATCTGCAGTCCGGACCGATTGAAATAATGTCCATGCCCGGCTTTTTGTCCGCGAAGAATCCGCATTCGAGGCCCGCGTGAAGCGCGAGTTCCTTCATCTCTCCGCCGAAAAGCTTCTTGTATGTGTTCACCGCCAACGGGCGCAGCGTGGACTCCGCCGCGAACTCCCACGGCACATATCCATCGAAGTATCTGACCTCTGCTCCGACCATTTCCTTTAAGGCTTCAATTGTCTTCACAATGTCATCTACTGTCGTTCTGTATGCTCCGCGGACTTCGGAAACCAGCGTCAGCCTGTCGCCTTCCACAGTAACTATTCCTATGTTGTCCGAACTCTCGACGAGCCCCTCAAGATTTCCGTTCATCTGAACGATGCCGTTCGGGTAAAGTCTCAATACAGCGGCAAGTTTTCTGAAGGAAGCGTCGGTCAGAGGAGACTCTGTTTCGGTATCAGCGCCGCCTTCCCCGCGGTTAACCTCCACGACTGTTATGTCCAGATCCGGCGCAGCGCCGCTGTACTCCTTGCGGAAGACTGCCTTTGCGTCTGAAACGCAGCGGTTTACTGCATCCTCGTCTTCTGCCAGCACAACAGCTTCCGCCTCACGCGGTATCGCCAGACGGTTCGTGCCGCCGTGAATCGAAACCACACGCAGCTGCGGAGCCTCCAGCAGACGCAAAAGCAGGCTGATGGCGTTGCCTCTGCCCCTGTGTATATCCTCTCCTGAATGGCCGCCCTGCAGACCTGTCAGTCGTATTCTGAAAGCCTTCATGCCGGCCGGGATCCCGGTCTCACGCTCAAGCGGCATGGTAAACTCCGCGCCCGTTCCGCCGCAGCTTCCTACTATCAGCTCCCTCTCGTCAGCGTGATCCAGATTGATCATTCTCATTGCTTCGCAGCCGCTGATGTCAACGCCCGAAGCTCCCGCGAATGTCGTCTCTTCCTGTACTGTGAACACAACTTCCAGAGGCGGGTGCTGCAGTTCGTCATCGTCAAGCACCGCCAGCGCTGCCGCTACACCGATACCGTCGTCGGCGCCAAGAGTCGTGCCGCTTGCCGATCTGATCCACTCTCCATCGAAGTCAAGCTCTATAGGGTCTTTCGCAAAATCATGTGTGCTGTCGCTGTTCTTTTCGCATACCATGTCGATGTGCGCCTGCATGAGCACGGCCGGATGGTCTTCAAATCCTGACGAGGCAGGTTTTTTGATGATCAGGTCATACACCTCGTCCTGCTTAACCTGCAGATTCCTTTCTTCTGCCCATGCCTTGATCCAGTCGCTTATCGTCTTTTCATTTCCGGATTCCCTCGGAATTTTCGATATTTCACTGAACAGTTTAAGTACTTTGTGATTCATAATGTTGTTATTCATGTCGTCGTCCTTTTATCATCATTTGTTCAAAAATCATTCTTCCTGGCCGACCTCATTCTACATCAAAAGCTGTTGTTATTCCAGCCTTGTCAGATTATCTGCCCTCTTTACTGAAAACAAAAGACGGCGCCCGGAAATCAGGCGCCTTGCTGGAATAGTAGAATTTCAATACATATCACAATAAAATTCTTCTAGTAATACAGTTCCGCCGGACCTTTATATTCCTGAATTGTATTGCCTCCATCAACGACGAGACTCTCGCCTGTAATGTAAGAGGCTTCCTCTGATGCCAGGAATACGATGGCGTTCGCGACCTCTGCGGCGTCAGCGCTTCTGCCCAGCGGCGTGTTCAATCCGCCTGCTGCTTCCGCCTCCGTCTGGGACGCTGTGCCGATCCAGCCCGGTAAAACACAGTTCACTGTAATTCCATTCGAACCGAATTCAATGGCAAGGGCGCGGGAAAGACCGACCACGCCGGCTTTTGCCGCGCTGTATGATCCCTCTCCCGGATTGCTGACAACAGGACCCGTTACACTTGATACATTGACGATTCTGCCGTAGCCTGCGTCCACCATGAACGGCATGATCTCCTTTGTTACGTTGAAGGTGATGTTCAGGTTGCGGTCTATTGCATCATCCCAGCTCTCATAAGTCATATCCAAAAACCCGGAAAAGTCTTCTTCCATGCCCACCTGGACCATGCCGGCGTTGTTTACCAGAACATCGATTCGTCCGAACTCTTCCATCACATCTGCAGCCAGCTTCTTCACCTGCTTCCGGTCCATTAGATCGGCGATGTATCCTTTGGCATAGATTCCTTCCGCCTTCAGTTCATCCACCCTCTCATGAATCCGATCCGTTGTAGCAACGATGGCGATCCTGCCTCCAAGACCGCCAAGGATTTTTGCTGTGCTGAAGCCGATACCCGTCGGACTGCCCGCCCCGGTTACGAGGCAGACACGGTTTTCAAAATCAACAAACTTCATATTGTTATCTCCTGATTATTGTTATCTCCCGATTATCTGTTGTATGTGCCGATCTCCGCCAGCTCCGCGATACAATCATCCCAACCCTGAATCAGGCGGTCAATGTCTTCATCCGTCGTAACCGGTGATACGAGCATCATGTTGTGGAACGGCGTGATGATGATTCCGCGGTTGTGCAGATAAAGGTGTGTATAGTACATGAGATCCCAGTCGAAGTTGTTCTTTGCGTCAGTTCCGTTGACCGGCATGGTCGGCATGAACTGAAGCTCGCATCTGGCGCCGGAGCGAGTCAGGCTCCAAGGCACATTGTGCTTGGCCAGAACAGCTTCCAGACCCTTTGCCAGTCTGTCGAGACCTGCGAACATTCTCTCAAACGCTTCCTCTGTCGCTACTTCTGACAACTGTGTTCTCATGCATGCGATTGCGAACTGGTTCGCCGCCAGCGTTCCGCCGATTCCCATCGGATCTGAAACGCCGCCGTTGCCATATGTCTCTCCGATTTTATCTGTAATTTCCTTTGTGAATCCGTAAACGGAAATCGGTACGCCTCCTGCAATGGACTTGCCGAGTGTTACGAAGTCCGGCTTCAGGTTGTGTGCCCTCGTATATCCGCCGTATCCTTCCGAAAGTGTATGTGTTTCATCGATAATCATGTAGGAACCATACTTATCGCAAAGGCTGCGCACGCCGTCGAGATATCCTTCGTCAGGAAGAACCATTCCGCAGTTTGTCATGACCGGCTCCAGTAGAACTGCTGCAACGTCTTCGTGAGCCAGTTCTCTTTCCATGGCCTCCAGATCATTGAATTCAACAACTCTGGTCAGCTGATCCTTCGGAAGACCAGGGTTTGAGTCAAAGTGTGAACGCAGGCAGAGCTTGCCGTCATCACCGATATGCGGCAGGGTTTCATCAAGACTGCCGTGGTAGCACTCCTGCATGACCAGAATCTTAGGACGGCCTGTCAGTGTTCTCGCGTTACGGATGACGTATCTGTTCGCTTCAGTTGCGGTCATTGCGACCTGCCAGGTAGGAAGGCCGAATCTCTTGCTCAGTTCTTTACCGATTTCAAGAGAGTCCAGCGTCGGCATCATGGTCGTTATTCCGCAGTAAGCCTTCTCTGCGATGGTCTTCGCTGTCGCGTCCGGTGAATGGCCGAACATGGCGCCTGTGTCTCCCAGACAGAAATCTATGTATTCGTTTCCGTCGATGTCCCAGCATTTCTGATCCTTTGCTTTCTCCAGGAAGACCGGATGATCTGTTCCCCAGTCGGCCATCCACGGCATCGGAACGCCGTCCAGCAGGTTCTCGTGCGCTTTATCAAAAGCCTCGCGACTCTTCGGCGTTCTCTCATTGAACAGCTTGTCTTCCCTTTCTCTCAGCTTCGTCAGTTCCTCTAATGTAACCATTCTGTAAGGGCTTTTCTTATCTGTAATCATTTCTTATTTCCTCCTGTTTTATTTCACTTCGGGATTTGT
>JAFRCM010000122.1 GCA_017404365.1 Bacillota bacterium | reverse complement strand
GAAACACTTTAGTCCAGTGGCGGAAGTTTTCTGTACACTCCCGATTCCCACATATCCTCCAATTCCTTTTGATTGATCAGTATAAACTCCTTCACCATTGACGCTGCTTTTTTGGGGAAAACTCCTTCAATCAGTTCACCTGTTTTCAGCGAGAAAGGTGCGTCATACTCTTGAGTAATTGCGTGAACGTGCGGAGGATTGTGCTCCTTGTCACGCAGGTACATTACAATGATGATTCCATAAAAATGGGCAATAGTAGGCATGGTAAATCCCTCTTTCATTAGTCTCTATTTGCCCCTCTGAAGTAATTATATGTGTTATATCCCATAAAGTCAATAGGTACGGCAAAAGCAACCTTGGGGGGTGGTGACTTTTATTTCTGGGACAGGCGGATTTGGCTGAAAAATCGTAGGAATAGACCTGAAATGGTGCGAAAACTACTACAATTCGCTTTCCGAGGGTGGTAGAATTCAATACATAAGAAAGAGAGGTAATGAAAATGCTTACACTTGAAAGAGCGAAGGAAATAAACGGAAAGATGGTCCAGGATCACGCGCTGGTCATTCACGCGACAAATGTCATGGCGGCGATGGGTGCCATGGCAGAGCATTTTGGAGAAGACAAGGAGCATTGGCAGGCCGTCGGCTTTTTGCATGACTATGATTACGAGAAGTTCCCGGAGGAGCACCTGCAGCATACGGAGCAGGAGCTGCTGGCTGAGGGCGTTGACCCTGAGGATGTACGCGCGATCATGGCGCACGGCTACGGAATCTGCACGGATGTAGAGCCGGTGACGAACATGGAGAAGAGCCTGTTCGCGGTTGACGAGCTGACGGGCATCATACAGGCGTACGCTCGCATGCGCCCGGAAGGGATTCACAATATGGCCACGAAGGGTGTCATGAAGAGATTCAAGGACAAGAGATTCGCAGCCGGCTGCGACCGCGAGATCATAAAGAAGGGCTGCGAGATGCTGGGCATGGAACTGCGTGACGTTGCTGAGATCTGCGTGCGCGGAATGGAAGAGTTCGCCAAGGAGATCGAACTGGACGGCGAGCCGGCAGAAGAGTACGCGGCCGCGGCCGCAGATTAACGGCTAAAAGCGGCAAAAAAACATTAAAAACCCTTCACTAACACTATAACTTTGATATATGATATACAGGTGCGCGAAACTCGGCGGAGCAAGCGCACCATTATATTGCAGCAAATGCAATCAATAGCAACAAACAGCAACGGAGAGTAAAGACAATGGAGAAAAAACAACCAAATGGATTGGCGCTGCTGCCGATCATTATTTTTCTGATAGTGTACCTCGGCAGCGGTATTTATTATGAGTACATCAACCCTGTAGAGGGCGGCATGGGCTTCTACGTTACATCGGTAGTAGTCGCGTTCATGGTCGCGCTGGCGGTGGCTTTTGTACAGAACAGAGACCTGCCGTTCGACGAGAAGATCACGGCGTGCGCCAAGGGAATCGGCGATGATAACATTACGATAATGCTGTTCATCTTCCTTTTGGCAGGAGCGTTTTCGGGAGTCGCAAAAGCATCAGGCGGCGCGGACAGCACTGCTTACATGCTGCTTGACGTAATCCCTGCGGGATTCGCGGTACCGGGACTGTTCATAATCGCGTGTATCATTTCAATGGCCATGGGTACATCATGCGGAACGATCACAGTTCTCGCGCCGATAGCCATGAGCGTTGCCGAGTCGGCAAACCTCAGCCTGCCGCTTTGCATCGGAACTATTGTCGGCGGAGCCATGTTCGGCGACAACCTTTCATTCATAAGTGACACGACTATCGCGGCGACAAAGACTCAGGGCATCGCGATGAAGGAAAAGTTCAAGGCTAACTTCCGCATTGCGCTTCCTGCAGCCATAGCGACATTGATTCTGCTCATCATCCTCTGCATGAGAAGCAGCGGAGCTGAGATCGGACACTTCGACTTCAACTTCTGGCAGGCAATGCCTTACTTCGCGGTTCTCATCGCGGCGCTCTGCGGAATCAACGTATTCATCGTTCTGGGATGCGGCGCGATACTGAGCATGATCATGGGTCTCATTACGGGCTCACTCACCATGAGCTCAGCCATGTCCGCCATGGGCGAGGGAACTTCAGGAATGTTCGAGACGATGATCGTCACGATTCTGGTCGCGTCAATCGGAGCCCTCATGAGAGAGTTCGGCGGATTCGAATACATACTCCAGCTCATTAAGCGCGGCTTCAAGACGAGAAGAGGCGGCGAGCTCGGCATAGGTCTGCTAGTTTCAATCATGGACATCGCGACAGCGAACAACACGGTTGCCATCGTAATGGCGGGACCTCTGGCGAAGAACGTCAGCGAGGAGTTCGATGTTCCTCCTGCAAGGACCGCGTCGATACTGGACATCTTCTCTTGCATCTGGCAGGGAATAATCCCTTATGGCGCGCAGCTGCTGATCGCGGCAGGAATTGCGGGAATCGGAAGCATTACGATCGTTCCGTTCCTCTTTTATCAGGGATTCCTTCTCATTAGTGTTATAATATCCATATTATTAGGAAGAAACTACAAGGCAAAAGCAGAACAAACTGATGCCGCATAATATAGCATACTGCTGCCGAAGAGTGAGGAGGGCACGCTATGGATTATAACTGCAAAAGCGCTTTTGATTTCACACTGCCTACGAAGATTGTATACGGACCGGGCAGAGTGAAAGAGGTTGTAGATGAACTGAAGGCCTTAAACGGCGAGCGTCCGCTGATCATAACTGACAAAGGCATTCGCCAGGCCGGCATTCTCGACAAGGTCACGGGCCTGCTCGATGAAGCGGGAATCAAGTACGTGATATACGACGGCGTCGAGGCAAATCCAAAGGACGTCAACGCAGAGGACGCAGCACGCAAGGCTCGCGAGATCGACGCGGACAGCATGATAGCAGTCGGAGGCGGAAGTCCGATAGACTGCGCAAAGGCAGTCGGAGTTCTTCTGGGACACGACGCGGAATTCATAAAGCCTTATGAAGGCAAGACCGCGGCGAAGCTTCCGGGACCGCCGCTCATCACCGTTCCGACTACGTCAGGGACAGGCAGCGAGATTACTTTCTCATCGGTAATCACCGACACTAAGAATCATTACAAGATGACGATAAAGAGCCCGTTCACCGCTGCAAACACGGCGATTTGCGATCCGGAGCTGACCCTTACGGTTCCTCCGGCGGTAACGGCGGCAACAGGCGTCGACGCGTTGACCCACGCTATCGAAGGGTTTACGGCGACTTGTTCGGAACCTATCGGCGACGCGGCCGCGCTCTACGCAGTCGAGCTGATCTCTCAGAACCTGCTCCGCGCGGTAAAGGACGGATCGGATCTTGAGGCCCGCAGCAACATGCTCATGGGCAGCATGCTCGCCGGCATGTCGTTCAGTCACTCGGACGTCGCGAGCGTTCACTGCATCGCGGAGTCCCTCGGAAGCAAGTACGATCTGCCGCACGGAACGTGCAACGCGATCTTCCTGCCGTACGTCATGGAGTACAACATGGACTACTGCAGGGACCGCTACGCCAGAGTTGCAAAGGCAATGGGGCTTGATTTTGAATCAGTGGAAGAGGGCGCCGCAAAGGCAGTCGAATTCGTCAAGAAGCTGACTGTTGATGTAGATCTTCCTACATTCGCGTCACTCGACCCGGACCCTGCGGACTTCCCGTACCTGGCCGAGATCTCATACAAAAACGGTTCAAACGACAGCAACCCGCGCCCGATGAAGGCCGCGGATTACGAGGTTTTGCTGGATACGGTATATAAAGCGGGGCTTTAGCGCTCGAATAGTTTCAGCGCTTTGAGCTTGTACTCGTTGCCCTTGCCTTTGTATGGGTGTTCGCGCAAAGGCAGGTTGAACTTTGTATAGCCTCTCAGTACAGTGCAAGGGTGGGTGAATTCACGGAATCCCCAGACGCCGTGGTATGCGCCCATGCCCGAGTGGCCGGTGCCGTTGAACGGCGCGCCTTTGACCATCATGTGCAGGCAGACTTCGTTAATGCATCCGCCGCCGAACTGCTGAGTTTCCATGACGCGGTTCGCCCAGCTGATGTCTTTTGTAAATAAATAGAGAGCGAGACCATGTTCACGGTCGGCGATTACGTTCAGTATATCGTCGACTTTTTCATCTTTAAAAGGCACTACCGGAAGAAGCGGTGAGAACAGTTCGTGTTTCACGATCTCCTCGTCCGTGCCGACAGGATAGATGACAGTTGGCTGGTAGCGGAGCGTCTCAGGATCGCCTTTGCCTCCGAAGACTATGCGGTCTCTGTATTCGTCAGCCTCGTCGGCGCACTTGAAGTACGCGGACTTTGTTATGAGGTGGGGGTACTCGTCGTTTGTCAGAGCGTCATCGCCGATCTGCTTTCTGAACGCGGCGGCAAGCTCCTCGAGGAACTCGTCGGCCACTTCTTCAGCCACCGCCACCTGGTTTATGTTTATGCATATCTGGCCGCTGTTGCAGAGCTTGAAGAAAGCGATTTTGCGCGCGGCGTCTTTCAGGTCGGCGTCCTTTCTGACGATGCACCAGTTGCCAGTCTCGCCTCCGAGCTCCAGAGCGACAGGCGTCAGATTCTCCGCGGCCTTCGCCATTACGTGCTTCGCGACGGCAGGGGAGCCTGTGTAGAAAATCTTGTCGAAGCGCTGGTCGAGGCACATGTCGGCCACGTCGTGGCCTCCGCCGATCACCGTAATGTACTCATCAGGGAAAATCTCGCTGACCATTTTCATCATGACTTCCGTACAGCGCGGAGTCTTGGAACTGGTCTTGATAACTGCCGTGTTTCCGCCCGCGATGCTCGCGGCGAGAACGCCGAAGGTGAGCGTGAACGGGAAGTTGAACGGGCTTATGATCAGAGCGGTGCCGTACGGCTTGTGGTAAACGCGTGTGAGCAGGCTCGGGAAGCAGGTCATGCCGCTGAAGTGCAGCTCAGGACGTGCCCAGCGTCTGATGCCCTGTATCGTTTCGTTTATCTCCAGAATTACAGTGCCCACATCGCAGAAATACGCTTCCGCTTCGCTGCGGCCAAGGTCGGCCGCCAGGGCATCGATGATTTCTTTTTCGTGGAGCTGCATCTGAGTCTTCAGGCGCTTCAGCTGTCTTATGCGCCATTCAACGTCCAAAGTCGCGCCGGAACGGAAGAATTTCCGCTGAGCTTCGACTATGCTTCTGATGTTTTCGTTTGAGTATTCCATGATGTATCCTTTCACGCGCAGCCGGCCGATTGGGGCCGGTCTGTCTTTGCACGGCAGGTCAGACTGCCTTTGCATAATATTGCGAATATGTTTCCGTTAATGTATTATGACACAAGAAGGACAAAAGCACCACAAGGCAAGAAAGAAATGATTTTTTATTCTTATTCAATTTTAAATTTCATACCGTATCTGCTCGCGGCAATAATGCTGTTCAGGGTTATTTGCCGCTGGAAGATTTTCAGCAAGATGGGCGCGCGCCCATGGAAGAGTCTCATCCCGATAGTCAGCGACTACATCATATTCAAGAAGTGCTGGCGCGGGTGGCCTTTCGTTATTCTTATACTGATTGCCATTGCGATGGCCCTGTTCGTGCAGGTGACCGCGTACATGGATATCTATCTGCCGATTCCGACATACGTAAAGTCGAACATGATTTTTGTTTACCTTGTAAGCATTATGGCGATTGTCATCATGCAGTACAAGCATATGGCTTTTGCGTTCGGGCACGACATCGGATATCTGATGGGACTGCTTTTCCTGAACCCGATATTCCTCGGAATGATGGCCTTCTCGAAGGATTATTTCCACGAGGACCGCGTCGCCATGACGCGCAAGGAGCTGTGTGATTACACTAAAAACAACCGCACTCTGACACAGAAGATACTGAGCACAGTTTCCGCAATGGTCATTCTGTTCGCGTGCACAGGTTACATCGGGTATGTCATGATGAAGGAGCAGCAGCCGGCGTTCATGGTAAACAAGGTGCTGTCGGAGACGTACAAGAGTACAGACGGAAAAGTCAGCGGACACGGTAAAGTAATATATCCGTCGATAGACGGAATCACAAATAAAGCATCCGCCGAGTACGCGGCGGCTGAGGCGCGCGAACCGTTCTTCCCGGACAAGTCCGGTGTCAAAGAGACAACGGTTTACATGTACCTCATAGGCTCAGATCTTGAGGACGCTGACGGCTCGGCGTCGATCAATCTGGCGCAGATCAAGGACGCCACGGCTGCCGGGAGCAATCTGAAATTCATTATCGAGGCCGGCGGAACAGGACGCTGGTTCACCGACGGATTCAAAAACAGGAAGACGGGCAGGTACATGATCAAGGACGGCGAGGTCACGCAGCTTGAGCTTTTGCCTTCCAACACGTGCATGTCCAAGGAGAAAACTCTCGAGAACTTCCTGAAGTGGGCAAACAAGAACTACCCGTCAGACCGCAAAATGCTGTTCTTCTGGGATCACGGCGGCGGCCTGGGCGGTTTCGGCGTTGACGATCTCAACATCCGTGAAGACCAGAAGATGCTGTCTGCAGATGAGATAACAGACGCGATTAAAGCGTCGGGAGCCAAGTACGACCTGATTGCTTTTGACGCCTGCCTCATGCAGACGATGGAAATCGCGCTTTCGCTGGAACCGTACGCGGATTACCTGCTGGCGTCGGAGGAGAGCGAGCCGTCATCGGGCATGTACTACACGGCGGCCTTCGCAAGACTCGCGCAGGAGCCGGATCTTTCGACGCTCAAGTTCGGAGCAATGATGTGCTCGTCGTACGATCAGTCGCTGGAGCTCCTCAAAGGCAGACCGCAGGCGGGGTATACCATGTCCATGACGGAGCTGCGTCACATGCCTGCGGCGGCGGACGCGTTCATATATTACATAAGCCAGCTTGACAGGCGTTTCAGATATGACAAGGACAGCTTCATAGACATGTCGACGGCCAGGTCAAAGTCCTACGAGTTCCAGATGGACGACCAGATCGACCTCATCGACTTCATAAACCAGAGCGACATCTCGGACAAAGAGAAGAGCCAGATAATAAGCAAAATCAACAACGCCATTGCTGTCAGAAGCAGCGCGAGCGCCAACCACATCAACGGGCTTGCTGTCTACATGCCGTATGATGACATCATGGGATACGCCGGCGCTTATGAGACGCTGAAAAAACTGAATCTGAATTCCGAGACGAAAGTCTACAACGATTTCGCGACGATAATCGGAAGTCAGGAGGGACCGAACAAGACCGGCGGGGAGGAGTATGACTTCGACTACAGCCATGAGGATTGGTACGTAAAGAGCCTTGAAGGCTATGACGTATCCGTATACAAAAACAACATTCCGCTTATTAAAAAGGGCAGCGAGTACGCGATCGATCTTTCGGATAAAGAGTGGGAAACCATAACCGGTTATGAGCAGGGGCTGAGGATGAAGGTCGGCAGCAGGTACGCGGACCTGGGCAGCGACAACATCTTTGATGTTGACAAGGACGGCCACTACATGATCGAGTTCAACGACACCTGGGTCGCCATAAACGGCGTGCTCGTCGCGCTCCATCCGGGAACGCCTAAGGATGTTGGAGACGGAAAGGTGATCTACAGCGGAACCGTAGACGCGACTCTGAACTTCATGGATCCGATCAAGATATATATTGAATGGGTCGACATCGGGGATCAGGAAGGCAAAGGCGAGGTCCTCGGATACCTTCGTGCTGACGAGGACTCCGATGACATAGACGAAAACGGAATGCCGAGAGGCATTAAACAGTTCAAGACCAGCAACGTGGTTACGTTCCTCTACGACTGGTACGACTCGGACGGTAATTACCTTTCCACCGCGGCAGGGCATCTGCCGATAAATATCGGAACGAGCGGGCTGAAAGTCACGCAGAAAGACATCAGCTCCGAGGAGTATTACTACTACGGATTGCTCCGCGACGTACTGAACAGAACGATCAAGACAGAGGAGCTGCATCATCTGCCGCACAAAGGGCATCACCACTAAATAAAACCCGGGCCGGCTGACGCCGATCCGGGTTTTTGAATTACGCTATTTACGCTGCTATTAGCTGCGCTCCGTTACGCGGCCTTGCGTCTGTTGCGGATGATTACGATTACAACTGCTATCGCGATAGCTATGAGAGCCAGGATGATAGCGATCGTAGACGCGCTGCCTCCGCCTGAAGAATCCTCAGCACCGATTGCCTTTGAGCCATCTGCCAGGTATACGTGGATTGCTGAATCAGAACCTTCCTTGTACTCAACAACAACTGTCTGGCCGAGAGCCTCATCGCCGCTTACGTCAAGCTTAGCACCCGCGACGTTGAAAGTCTTGCCGCTGTCGAGAGTGAGAGTTCTGCCGCTGATGTCAGTAACTACGCCCTTTG
>JAFRCM010000121.1 GCA_017404365.1 Bacillota bacterium | reverse complement strand
GTAATCCTCTGCACTGACTCATTCACAAAGGAAGCATTCCCACGCCTCAAGTTCATCCTGGAGCAGGGACTCAACTGCATCACTTCAGCAGAAGAAATGGCTTATCCTGCTGCACAGAGCCCAGAGCTGGCTGCTGAGCTGGACAAGATTGCTAAGGAAAACGGTGTTTCCGTACTCGGAACAGGCATCAACCCTGGTCACATCATGGACCTGCTCGTACTGGTTATGACAGGCTGCATGATCAACGTAGATCACATCCTCTCAAGAAGAGTTAACTCACTGTCACCGTTCGGACCTGTTGTTATGCATGAGCAGGGCATCGGCGTTTCAGTAGAAGAGTTCCAGGAAAGAAAAGCTAACGGAACCATGTCAGGTCACGTTGGATTCGCAGAATCCGTTGGCATGATGGCGGAAGGTCTTGGCCTGAAGGTCGAAGAGTTCTCACAGGATATGAACCCGATCGTAACTGACGTTGACAGAAAGTCACCTTACGGCTTCGCAGCTGCAGGTTCATGTGCAGGCGTTGCTATGGAAGCTGATGCTGTTCTCTCAAACGGCATGAAGGTAAGAATGGAGCATCCACAGCAGATCGAGCCTGAACAGGTTGGAGTACAGACTGGCGACTACGTAATCCTCGAAGGAACTCCTGCAGTTAACATGGTTAACAGCCCAGAGGTTGAAGGCGGACTCGGAACTATCGCAATGTGCGCTAACATGATTCCGCAGGTTATCAACGCTGAGCCTGGTCTGAAGACTATGATCGACCTGCCGATTCCTCGTTGCCTGATGGGTGATGTACGAGACAGAATCGATCCTGCTAAGAAGATCGTTAAGTAATTAAAACAACAAATCAAGATTAACAGACACGAGGCACCCGGGGACTCCCAGAGTGCCTCGTATCAGCAAATAAGGAGAGAAAAAATGGCAAAAAAAGGCGATTGGGTTCGCATCCACAGCATCGTTCTGAAGGCAGAAGAGAGAACAGCAAAACTGCCTGAGGATACAAAGCACTGCGACCTGGAACAGTGGACAAAAGGCTTCCTGCTTGCAGACGCTGAAATCGGCGACGAAGTAGAAGTTGAAACAGTTGTTGGCAGAATCGAGAAGGGCACGCTGATCGACGATTTCCCTTACTACGATCACAGCTACGGCAAGTTCGTTCCGGAGCTGATCGAAGTTGATAAGGTTCTCAGAAAAGAGATGGCAGAGATCGGAGGTGAAAGATAATGACACTGGCGAAAGATTATGCTTCCGTAATGGGAAGATCAAACGATATCCAGAAAGACGCGCTCGGTCTGGACTACGCAGAATTTGAAACATCTCCTATCGCATTCGATTATGACAAACTCATGACTTCCACAGGATACACTCTGGAAGAGGTCAACAGAGTACAGAGCCAGTTCGGCGTTGGAAACACTCCGCTTCTGGAGGCAAGAAACCTGACAAAGCTGGCCCGCAAGTATGCGAAGCCGGGATTCGGCGCAAGAATCTTCATCAAGGATGAAGCTGCCAATCCATCCGGTTCATTCAAAGACAGACGTGCTGCCTGTGCCGTATACCACGCTAAGAAGCTGGGATACAAAGGCGTTATGGCTGCTACATCAGGAAACTACGGCGCTGCAGTAGCTTCACAGGCTGCTATTCAGGGCCTCAAGTGCATCATCGTTCAGGAATGCTACGACTCCCACGGAGTTGGACAGCCTGAAATCGTTGAAAAGGCTCGTAAGTGCGAAGCGCTCGGAGCAGAGGTTGTTCAGCTGACAGTAGGTCCTGAACTGTTCTACTCCTTCCTGTCAATCCTGGAAGACACAGGTTACTTCAATGCTTCCCTGTATTCACCATTCGGTATCGCCGGCGTTGACACACTGGGTTACGAAATCGTAATGCAGTGCAGAGAAAAGCTGGGTAAGGATCCGGATATGGTAGTATGCACAACTGCAGGCGGCGGCATGACAACAGGAACTGCCCGCGGCGTCAGAATGGCTGGCTGCGATGCAGAAATCGTTGGCGCATCCATCGACCTGTCCGGTCTGTCAATGGCTTCAGACGTTGACTTCAACAAGAAGTCATGTACAACAGGCCATACAGGATTCGGCGTTCCTTACGCTACAGATCCTGACCACAGTGACGTTCCAAGATCAGCTGCAAGACCGCTGAGATACATGGACAGATACGTAACAATCACACAGGGCGAAATCATGGAAATGACAGAGATGCTGGCTCAGCTGGAAGGCATCGAAAGAGGACCTGCAGGACAGACTTCACTGGCTGCAGCATTCTCACTGGCTCAGGAACTGCCTGAGGATGCAATCCTGGTAGTTTCCGAAACAGAATACACAGGCGCCGGCAAGCACGTACAGCCGCAGCTCTGGTTCGCGAAGGAAAACGGCATCGAGGTAAAACTCGGCGATCCTAAGGACGAAGTACCTGGCAAGAGCGTAGTACTGCCGTCAAGCCCGGCACTCTTCAAGTATAAGGAAGCTGACATCAACCACTTCAGACAGTCCCTGATCAAGAAGGCTGTCAAGAAGGCAGGCGTCAAGCCAACTGATTCAGACCTGCAATTCCTGGCAGAAGAGACAAAGACAGACGTTGAATTTGTTAAGAAGACACTGGAAGAAAACGGATTACTGTAAGACGGAAACACGGAGGGGAGTCTTCTCCCCTCCGGATAAAACAGTCTGAAAAGACAAAGGAGAAAAAAGGATGAGAAGAGAAGACGATTTTGCAGAACGCAGAAAACACATCGCAGATCTGACAGATGAAGAGCTCTACAACAGATTCTGGGAACTGGTTGACCAGGTTGTAGACCCTCTGCTTGAGCTCGGAAGAAAGAACACAACTCCTTCCGTAGAGAGAGCTGTTCTTCTGAGAATGGGTGTATCATCACTGGATACTCAGAAGGTAGTTGAAGGCTGCATGGACAGAGGTCTCATGGGACATGGTGCTGGCCACGTAGTTTACAAGGTTATGAAAGCACACGACCTCTCAGCGAAGGAAGCAGCAGAGAAACTCGTTGCAGGCGAATACTGGGACGAAGTAGTAGCAAGTTTCAAGTAAGGAGGTAGAGAGATGTCAGATTTCAAATTAGCACCTAACGAAAAGTTAAACATAAAAGAGATCCTGAAGGACCTCGACAAGTATGAACCAAGAAGAAGAGGCTGGCACTGGAGAGAGCCGGATCCTGGCTGCAAGCTTGGACCTTTTGAATATCATGATTGTTCAAAGCCTCTGAAGAACAGCGTAGGACTCCCTCCTGCAAAGTACTTTGAAGATGCTGACCCGCAGCCAATGCCTGTCATCACAACTGAGATCGCATCCGGCAGATTCGAGGACGATATCAGAAGAATGAGAATGGGCGCATGGCACGGCGCAGACCACCTGATGGTTATCAGACATATGGGTCAGTCCCACATCGACGGCCTGATGGAAGGTACGCCGCAGGGTATCGGCGGTGTTCCTATCACTCGTAAGCAGGTAAGAGCACAGAGAAAAGCATGCGACATCATCGAAGATGAAGTTGGCCGTCCGATCAACTATCACTCCTACGTATCAGGCGTAGCTGGTCCTGACGTAGCAGTAATGTTCGCAGAAGAAGGCGTAAACGGCGCTCACCAGGACCCTCAGTACAACGTACTGTACAGAGACATCAACGCCATCAGATCATTCGTAGACGCTTGCGAATCAAAGAAGATCATGGCATGGGCGCAGATGCTCCAGATCGATGGTGCGCACAACGCTAACGCAACGGCGAGAGACGCTTGGAAGGTAATGCCGGAACTGATCGTTCAGCACTCCATCAACTCAAGATTCTCAGAAAAAGTCGGCATCAGCCCTGATCTGATTTCACTTTCAACAGTACCTCCGACAGCAGTACCTGGACCTCTTATGTACTACGACCTGCCATACGCAGTCGCACTGAGAGACATCTGCGGCAGATACAAGATGAGATGTCAGCAGAACACGAAGTACATCTGCTCCTCTGCAAGAGAAGCAACCGTAACGCACGTTCTGGACATGTTCATCTCCAAGCTGACTTCCGTAGACATCCAGTCAACAATCACTCCTGACGAAGGAAGAAACGTTCCATGGCACATCTACAACATCGAAGCCTGCGACAATGCGAAGCAGACACTGATCGGTATGGACGGTCTCATGGAAATGGTTGAACTGAAGAAGGATGGCCCGCTGAGAGAGAACGCCAGAGAAATCAAAGAAAGAGCTCTCCTGTTCATGGAAGAAATGGTCGAAGCAGGCGGATACTTCAACGCTGTTGAAGCC
>JAFRCM010000120.1 GCA_017404365.1 Bacillota bacterium | reverse complement strand
CAGCGCTTCATGCACGACCTTGTTCGGCGCCTGGGAATCCATGTTTATCAGCAGTTTCCCTTCCGGCGCGCCGACCTTCGTCTCGACCGCCACGAGCGACTATCTCAGTCGCCTGCTGCCCATGCGTCCCGCGCACTCCTCACGATAACCTGTGCTCCCCGCCACAAGCAGCTCCCTGCATCGCCCGGTGTTCTTCACATGTACCTTGACCGTTTCCACAGCGGATCCCGCGCTGGTCTCCACCCTGGCGACAAAGCGGTTTTCCCTCTCTATGAACTTTGCCTCAACTATTTTCTCGTATTTCATAATAATCGTTCTTTATCTTGCTGCCGATTCTTTTCTCTTGCCGCAAAAGGCAGTGATTGCTGCTTCGGATGTGAGAAATTGCTCGGGAAGTGGCTATTATTACACTAATCTAAGTCTTCTGCACAAAAAAGAGCTGCGCAGCGGCAATCGGCCGGGGCTGCAGCTCTCATATGTTCGTTAAAAACGACTTACATTACGCATTAAAATCAACGGCGACGTTCTCACGCTCTTTAGTGTCGTCGACTTCATACATTTTGTACTTCTCAAAGTGGAATGCGTTAGCGATGAAGTTAGTCGGGAACGACTCAACTGCAGTGTTCATCTCTCTTACGCAGCCATTGTAGTACTTGCGGCTGTTGGCGATGTCATCTTCCAGGCCTTCCAGCTGCTTCATCAGATCACGGAAGTTTTCATTCGCCTTGAGCTCAGGATACGCTTCCGCAGTAGCTACGATTGTTCCGAGGGCGCCGCCCATGGCCTGGTTTGCCTCGATCTTCTCGTTCGGCGACATCGCGTCGTAGTTTCTTGTGCGGAGAGAAGTGATCTTTTCAAATGTCTCGCTCTCATGCTTTGCATAACCCTTGACGGTGTTCACAAGATTAGGAATCAGGTCCCATCTCTTCTTGAGATAAACGTCCATGGTAGCGAACGCTTCTTCTATTCTGTTCTTCTTCTTGATGAATCCGTTGTAAGCTCCAATTCCCCAGATAATCAGAATAATAATGATTATAAGTATTATCAGTCCGAATTTCATTCCGTATCCTCCTTATTATCTTCCATGTCCTCTTTCTTATTCAAAAGATACCTTTTGTGATATTTTAATCTAACATACTCCATTATCTTATTGTAGTACACCGGATTGCTCAGGCCTCCGACGACTCCAACAACAGGCAGCCCCTGGATGAACTTAAGCACCAGCATATCAAGCGCAAAATCATCAGCGGTGATTCCGATCTGCGTCTCCACCGCGTCGATATCCGGGCTTACAGGATTGCGGAGCATATCTTCTACCTCAAGGTCAGCCTCCAGCCACTTGCCCTGCTTGGCAATCGCCGCAGACATCATCTTGAGGATGAGAATTCTCTCCTCAGGTTTATTGTAATCATATCCGTACTTGAGCGCAACCTCATAAATGGACTGCAGAATAAAGCCCAGAAACAGCACAATGTCCGGCAGCCCGATTCCCAGCACACCAAGGCCGACTCCCTCGGCTGTAGTGATAATGGACTTCCACCTGTTGGAGGAAGAAACATTGCTGCGGAATTTTCTGAGCTCCCGGCGCGTCTGGATGTCGTCGACAGCCGTGTCTCTGGACTCGAAATCCTTGAGAAGCCTCTCCTTGCTGTAGGTCTTCTCAATCACATCTACGCCCTTATCAAAAATGATATTAAAAGCAGTTGCAAAGGCAGCCCGAAGGTTTATGTATATCTTCTCCGGAATCATACTTTCGATGGCTTTCTTCCATGCCTTGTCCGACGCCATGGCCTGCTTTTGCAGTTTACGCTCCTGCTTGGCAATGTATTTCAGTTCTTTTTCACAGGCAATCCTGAATTGTTCTTCGTTCATGTCTTTAGCGTGATTTCGCCTTATCTATCTTCCATCGCGACGTAGTCGCGCTTCTCCTGCACCGAATTGTAGGCAGGACGCATGAGTTTGCCGCCGTTTACGATCTCCTCGAGTCTATGGGCGCACCAGCCGGACAGTCTTGCCGTCGCGAACAGAGGAGTCGCTACGTCAGTGTCGATATCGAGAGCGCTGTAAACGAAACCTGAGTACAGGTCGACGTTCGCCGGCATGAGAATCTCTTTGCCGTGAACTTCAGCATAGAGCTCAGGCGTGCGCTTTTCGATGTAGTCGCATATCATGAAATCCTCTATCCTGTCGTTCGTTTCAGCCAGCTTCTTGGCCATGCCCTTCAGTATCTTCGCACGCGGGTCGGACTTGGTGTATATTGCGTGTCCCATGCCGTAAACCAGGCCGGTCCTGTCGTTCGCTTCACCCTTGAGGATCTTCACGAGGTAATCATCAAACTCCGAGTGCTTGCCAACATCCTTTACGTGCTTCTTGATGTCATCGATCATGTTGATTACCGCGATGTTGGCGCCGCCGTGCTTAGGGCCTTTGAGCGAGCCTACCGCCGCGGCGATCGCCGAGTACGTGTCAGTTCCCGTCGACGAAATCAGATGCGTCGTGAACGATGAATTGTTACCGCCGCCGTGCTCAGCGTGGAGTATCATGCAGATGTCGAGGATCCTCGCCTCGAAGTCCGTATACTCTCCCATCGGGCGGAGCATTCTCAGTATGTTCTCCGAAGTCGACAGCTCTCTGATCGGGTCGTGCAGATGCAGACTCTTCTTGTCGTAGTAGCTGCTCTTTGCCTGATACGCGTAGCAGATGATCGCCGGGAAGTATCCCATGAGACTCATGGACTGACGCAGTACATTTGACAGCGACACATCGTCCGGGTTGTCGTCGAAGCTGTATAGAGCCAGCACGCTTCTGGCCAGCTTGTTCATTATGTTCTTCGACGGAGCCGTCAGGATCATGTCCCTTGCGAAACCGGTCGGCAGTTCCCTGTGATCCCCGAGAATCGTATTAAAAGCAGCCAGCTGCTTCTTGGTAGGCAGCTCGCCAAGCATCAGGAGATACGAAATCTCCTCGAAGCCGAAGCGTTCTTCAAGGATTGCATTGTTAACCAGATCCTCTACGTCGTAGCCTCTGTAGTAGAGCCTGCCGTCGAGAGGCACCTTATTGCCTTTTTCGTCTTTCTCATAACCGATTACCTCACCGATGTGAGTCAGACCTACGACGACACCTGTACCGTTTGAATTACGCAGACCCCTCTTGACCTTGTTCTCTATGTATAGCTGCTCCGGGATCTGGTTTCTTGCCACGAGGCTCTTTGCCCCATCAGCATAAAAAGCATCCGCATTGAATTCTCCTTTGCGGTGCGCTTTTCTTACTTCATCCCTTCTTATTCTAAGTTTTTCAAGCATTGATATCTCCTCCCATCAAACTCCCTAATTGCAGTGATTTACCGAATTAAAGGGGTAGCGGTATTATACCACAAATCTACCATTCGGCAAAGTATCGCCCGTCCAGCCAAGCTGCCGCAGTCTTACTTGAACGTCAGATTAACTGTGATAATATCCTTTACCGAATCAACGCTGCCTGCATCCAGCTTAATCTCGCCGCTCGCAAGGCTTTCGTAAACAGCGTCGTACTGATCCTGCGTCAGGTTGTTGAGCTTGTTGTTCCTAAGTTCGATGCCGATTCCCTTGTTGCGCGCGTCATACAGAAGCACATTGCCGCCCTGGAACTTATCTTCGGAATAACTGCCGAGAATTTCCTTCAGCGCCGCCCTTATCTCATATACAGCGGACGTGATGACAGTGTCGGACTTGCCACTCTGGTCTGTGCCGCTTCCGATGACTTTGCCGTCCTTTGCTTCTGCCGCTTCAATCACGGGTTCCTGTACTTCGGCTCCGGCGGCAAAAATCACCTGAACACCGCCGTCGTACATTCCGCTGGCTTCCTTGTAGACCGCCTCTTTGTCCGCGCTGTCACAGTATTTGTAATCCATTGTAACCGGCGTTCCGACTTCTCCCGCGGCTCTCTCCGCGCCCTTTACGAACCCCAGGCCAAAAGCTTTAACATCATCCGTCTCACCCTGTCCAATGAATCCCAGCTCAGTGGATCCGTCTATTACAGCCGCGTATCCTGCCAGGTATCCTGCCTGCGCGGAATCGAATTCAACCGCCGCGGTGTTCTTCATGAGAAGCGAATCTCCAGTCTCCGGATCATAAGGTGACGCATCGAGCATGATGAAATCGATCTCAGGATAAACTTCCTGCATCTTGTAGACCGCGTTGGACATTGCCCTGTTATCTATGATCACAACCTTTGCACCCTTGTTTATGGCCGCCTTGATGGTGTCGATGAACGCGGCGTCGGTCTGTTCCGTAGCTTTGTAGTATTTGTGCGATATGCCGTGAGTTCCGCAGAATTCAGTTATGGCGTTCCACGCAGTCTCGCTGTGGCCGCCGTCCATGACGAGGCTGTCGTCAGTGACGAGCGCGATTTCGTATTTAACATTCTCCTCGGGAAGAGCGTCCTCTTCGTTTCCGCATCCCGCAAGCAGCGCTGTCAGCGCAAAAGCAGCAATGCCGCAAATGAGCGCGGCCAGGGCTCTCCTTGTTGTTGATTTCTTCATCATTCGTTCTCCTCCAGGTAAATCTCCGGTCTTCTGTGTTTAAGCAAAGGCAGCTGCCCGAATGTATCTGTCTGCCTTTGCGATATTCGCCTCTTTGTCAGGCGAACCACCGACCTGGCACAACGCTAATCTGAACATTTCATGACCTCCAGAAACTCTCTTGTCATTCTGCCCGTCAGCCCCCAGATGATGCGTCCGTTCACATCAAAAACAGGGACAGGCGCGCGGCCGTCTTTCCATTTATACGCTTCTCCGCTGGTGACTCTGTCGTACGGGAAGTTCTCCACCGGAACCTCCTTCAGCGGATTCCAGTACATTTCGCACTCTGTGTTCATCAGGTCCTCAAGAGGCACCGTGAACACCTCGGCCACCTCAACCCTGCTTATGTTCATTCGCGCAAAGGCAGCCTCATCCATTATTCCGACAAAGGTGTGGATCTGGGATCCCGCCCTGGTGCAAATGGTCACCAGCTCAGTCACGATCTCTATGTCGTCTCTGCATATGCCAAGTTCCTCCTCGGTCTCCCTGAGGGCCGCCTCTAAAGGAGTCTCGCCCTCCTCTATCTGACCGCCCGGAAAACAAACCTCACCCGGCTGTCTGTCGAGATCCTTCGCTCTGACCTCGTAGAGGATCTCCGGTCCTTTGCCGCCGCTGCCACCGTCGCCGCCGCCGAAGTCGATAACCGGCAGTATCACCGCGAAGTGCCTTGCCCAGTGCTCACCTATCGGAGTATGGTTCTTTAGTTTCTTTTTGATATCTTCTGTATGCATCATATCTATCGCCCATTATTTTAAGTAACGACGCTGTCAGGACCAGCAGTATGCCTACGACCGTGTTCCAGAGAATCCTCTCGTGCAGCACGATCACGGCTATGACCGGCGCTATCGCCGGCTTCAGGAAGAACGCGAAGGACCCTGTAGTAGCGTCAGACAGTTCTATGGACCTGAAGAAGCAGTAGTATCCAAGTCCCGTGACCATGACACCTGTGTAAAGGATTACCGGTATGTTATCAGCGGTCCCGGCTATCACCGGCCGTCCTGTTACAAGCAGTAATATAAGCAGAAATCCCGCTCCAAGCAGGAAGCTTATGCTCGTCTGCGCCATTGGCCCCAGCTTCTGCTGGCTGACTTTGCCCATGACCGTATAAAGCCCGAAGAACATGGCCGCTACTATCATAAGCAGCATGCCGGCCCAGGTGTTCCCCGCCTGCACGTCCCAGAATCTCAGCATGAACGCGATTCCAAGCATCGCCACCGCCAGAATGATCATCTTTCGGCGGTCCATTTTTTCCTCAGTCATGAAGTGCGCGAAAACCATTGTAAAGAAAGGATTCACGCATATGATTACGGATACCGTCGACGCGTTGCAAAGCATGATCGACAGCTGAAACAGACTCATGCTGACTGTGACACCCACGAATCCGACTGCAGCCAGATTCACAATGTCTTTCACGCCGAGTCTGACTTCCCGCTTTTTCATCTGTCCCACCGCAAAAGGCAGAAGTATCACTCCGCCTATCAGAAATCTCAGGAACGTGAGCTGAAAAGGGTCCAGGTCGGCCCCGCCGATTTTGCAGGAAACCTCCATTGTGCCGAACAGTAATGCAGTTATGATAACGAATATATATGCCTTCTTCATTAATTGGTCGTTTCAGGTGACCTACTCCCGCCGCTTAGCCTGTCGGCTTGAAGCGGGGGCTTCTCGTTCAAGGCAGGCATCCCTGCCAGTATCAGCGAGCTATCCCCGCGGGCCCCGCGGTTCTTTGTTTACGTCAGTTATATCTATGCGCAGTTTT
>JAFRCM010000119.1 GCA_017404365.1 Bacillota bacterium | reverse complement strand
CCAGTTGGAGATCCAATTTCGGCGGCGACATCTACAAGTACAGCGGCAGCCACGGCTGCGTCAATCTGCCTACGAACAAAGCGCCTGAGCTGTACAACCTGATCAGCGTCGGAACCGTAGTGATAATACACAACTGATAAGAACACAAAAATGGCGGCAAATCCTGCCGCCATTTTTTCGTGCATTTATAAATGATGGTCTCAGCGCCTGCCGCCCTTTTTCTTTCTCCTTGCGGCCATCCTCGCCTGTTGGGCTTCCCACTCTTTTTCCTCTCTGCGCTGTGCCGCCTTCATTCGGCCGATAACCCATACTATGTATATCAGCGCAGCGGCGATGAGAATTATTATCGTTGTCTTAGTGTCGTTCATGAATCCGAACAGCTTACCGAAGACAATAACTCCAATCATGAATGCCCAGAAATAAATGATTTTACCTATTACTCCTCCACCCACTTCGTGCATGCCTCCTTCCGCTACTTCAGCTTGGCGATAAGCTCGCCCGCCTTGACCTGCTGTCCTTCATTTACATAGATCTTGTCTACCTCGCCTCCCGCGGAAGCCAGAATGTTCGTTTCCATCTTCATGGCTTCGATTACCGCTATAGGCTGTTTTTCTTCGACGACTTCACCCTCGCTGACGAGCACCTTGATAATTGTGCCCGGAATGTTGGCGCCGATTTCCATAGGATCGTCCTCGTCGGCGTAGACTATCTGTGATCCTGTTGCAGCGTTCTGTGCCGCAGCCTTATCCTTGATCTTGACAGCGCTTCTGTTGCCGTTTACTTCGAAAATAACATCTCTGAAGCCGTCGTTATCAGGCTCGCGGGCGTTGGACAGTCTGATGACCAGTTCCCTTCCCTCGCGCACCTTGACCTCGCAGGTCTCGCCTTCGGAGAGTCCGTGGAAGAATATATCCGATCCCATGTATCTGAAGTATCCTTCGTCACGCATGCTCTTTCTGAAATCGTCGTATACCTTCGGATAGAGAGCGTACGCCAGGCACTGCTGCTCATCTGAATCTATATCGTAAGTTTCATCAAGATACTTCTTGATGGCGTCGAAATCTTCATCCGGCAGAAGCTCGCCCGGTCTGCAGGTGATTGGTTTTCTTCCGTGGAGCACCAGTTTCTGCAGTTTTTCAGGGAATCCGCCTTCAGGCTGGCCCATCATTCCCTCAAAGAAGGATACGATGGAGTCAGGGAAGTCCATGTTGGCCGCCTTTTCATATATGTTCTCAGGCGTAAGGTCGTTCTGAACCATGAATATGGCCATGTCCCCGACTGCCTTTGACGAAGGTGTTACCTTGACGATATCTCCCAGCATCTCGTTGACGGTCTTGTACATGTCCTTGACTTCCTTGAACTTGTGTCCCAGTCCAAATGACTCGACCTGTGACTTCAGGTTCGAGTACTGTCCGCCAGGCATCTCATACTTGTATATCTCGGCCGATCCTGTCATCATGTCGGATTCGAATTCCTTGTAGACAGGTCTTACTGCGGCCCAGTAATCCGATATCTCCTGAATACCGTCCAGATCGAAGCCTGTGTCTCTCTGCGCGCCTTCAAGGGCGGCCGCTATGGAGTTCAGAGCAGGCTGTGAAGTCAGTCCTGACATGCTGTTGAACGCCGCGTCCACTATGTCGCATCCCGCGTTCGCCGCCATCATGAGTGACGCGACGCCGTTTCCGGATGTGTCGTGAGTATGCAGGTGAATAGGTATTTCGATCTCATTCTTCAGGGCTTCGATGAGCACCTTGGCAGCCATCGGCTTAAGAAGACCTGACATGTCCTTTATTCCGAGTATGTGGGTGCCCCTCTTCTCGAGTTCCTTGGCCATCTTCACATAGTATTCAAGGTTGTACTTTGTTCTGGACTTGTCCAGAATGTCTCCTGTGTAGCAAATGCAGGCCTCGGCGATCTTGCCCTGGTTGAGGGTCTCGTCGAGAGCCACTTCCATGCCCTGTATCCAGTTCAGTGAGTCGAAGATTCTGAACACATCTATGCCTGATCTTGCGCTCTCTTTGACGAACCGTCTGATTACGTTATCCGGATAGTTTTTATATCCAACTGCGTTGGCTCCTCTTATGAGCATCTGGAACATAATGTTCGGGATCAGCCCGCGCAAAGTCTCCAGCCTCTCCCACGGTGATTCCTTGAGGAATCTGTACGCCGTATCAAATGTGGCTCCGCCCCACATCTCGATGGAGAACAGATCCTTGCCGTATTTGGCTACAGCCGGAGCGATTCTCTCCATGTCAACCGTATGTACGCGGGTAGCCATGAGCGACTGCTGCGCGTCACGCATTGATGTATCTGTAAGCAGAAGCTTGTTCTGCTTCTTAACCCAGTCCACGACGCCTTCAGGGCCCTTTTCGTCAAGCAGCTGCTTCGTTCCTCTGAGTTTTTCAACCTCCCTTAACTTGATGTCAGGAATAACAGGCTTGTCGAAGTTCGGCTTGATGCCCTTGTTGCCGTTTATGAACTTCTCGCCAAGGAATCTGAGCACCTTGGTCTCTGATTCAGCTCTAGGCTTCGAATGCAGAAGCTCAGGATTGTCCGCAATGAATCCGGTGTCGCATTCGCCGGCTACGAAGGTCGGGTG
>JAFRCM010000118.1 GCA_017404365.1 Bacillota bacterium | reverse complement strand
TCTCCTTTCCTACTCTGAGGCTTGAACACTCTCATTGTAGCAAATGACGAGCCCTTTGGTTTAACCAACAACGCGCACCCGCATAGCGGGTGGTTTATTGCCTCGGGCACCAGCGCCCTCGGCGGGGCCTATACCCCGTAACAAAAAAACAACCGGTCTTCCTGCTGAAGGAAAACCGAATGCATTATCTTTGAGCTTTGTTTTTCCATTTATATATCATTGCCGTGATAATCACACCTGCAATGAATGCTATCACCGCTGCCAGCACATATCCGCCTGTGCCGTCATCAAGAAGTGATGATCCGGTGGTCTGCCCAATCAGCACATCATGCTGCAGACCGCCCAGCTTTTGCACCATGACAATCAGACAGACCAGAAGACATCCTGATAAGGAGCCCAGAACCCGAAGTCTGAACCTGTCCTCCTTCCGCTTGATTGCAGCAGCTCTCTTGTGCATTATTCTGATTTTTTCTTCCGTATTCCTCATCCGGACAAACTCCCATTGTGGAAAAATTAACACTTTCTACATAAATAGATACAGAAAACAGTAAATCTCCCTGCTTTTGAAGAAAAATGCTACACATTATTTTAACAAATTATTTGTTAATAGTATAACAATCCCTTTGCCTCTCCGTTCTCTGCCTGTAATTATACCGAATAATCAGTGTCAGCGCTACCGTCAGCAGCGGAATAACATACCCGATCATCGCAGCCGTTCCTGTTTGGGATACCAAAATGTTATACACTCCGTGATAAGTTATTGCTATCGAGAGAAGACCCAGAGTTCCTGCCAATTGCAGCCACCTGCGGTTCCACAGATAGATAATGCCCAGAGCCACCAGAAATCCGCAGACCACATGCATGGAGCCGGCGCCAAAGCCGCGAATCAGCAGATGCAGGAAGTCAGCGGCCCCGTTATCCGTCAGAAAGCAGGCGTTCTCAAATGTTGCGAAGCCGACAGCTGTCATGAGAACACTGTCAGTTAGTTCATCTTTTGTAGGCTCCAATACCAGCAGATAGAACAGAATCGGGAAAAACTTCATGAATTCCTCTGTCATCGGAGCGATTTCCAGGGAAGTCGTCACAGCATCGACCCCGACTGCCGCAGCAATGAATGTGTTGATGTACGATGACAGCAGACATACCGTCACGCCTGCAAGCAAAAATAGCATCGTTCTTCTTCCTCTGCCGTTGAGACAAAGCGTCGCGATCAGCAGCGGTGCAGCCAGACAAATGTAGATGTTTTCTATGTAATTCATTTATCCACCGCCTTTCTGACTGCAGGTAAAAACGGCACGAAGCTGAGTGACAGGAGAATATCAATACAGGCGTAAAGATTGCCCGCTGTAAAGCAGGAAGATGTCCACAGAGCATACTCGATCCCGCAGAATACCAGTATCGTGACATACAGCATCCGCCGCTCATTCCCCTGCCCCGGATTCTCATGCATGTAAGTGAGCCCGTAAACCGCATGCCAGATCAATCCTGTCATTAGAAATGCGGTAATGATGTTGCTGACATATGATCCGTACTGCATGTAAAAAGCGCACATGCCGAAGGTGAATGCCGGTATGAACAAATAACGCGGCCGAATACTAAAATGATAGTCATCTGTGCTTTTCACGTTAATATAGATAAGCAAAAGCAACAAAAACAAATATGCGGAGTACCAACTGAAGTACGATATATAAAACCTCGGTGAAGCATTGTCATAGAAGTTCATGTACAGGAACCAATATACATCGCCGAGAAAAAAAACACCATAAAAAAGACCGAGCATTATCATCATGCGCTCTTTATGCAGCACCCCATAACACAAGGCGATGACCGTGCATCCGCACGTCACCGCCAACTGAATTCCGTTTTCAATGCTGTCTATCATCAGAAATCCTCTTTATCTTTTCCATCTTTCCATTCTTTCAGACGGATGCAGAACATCGTCAGTACAATCCCCAGCAGGAATGCAATGATGATGATAATAATTATATCACGCATATGCATTTGTCATACCCTCTTTCGCAAGTTCGATCCTCATCTGACGTTTGCCTCTCTGAAGCAGATGATCTATCCTCTTACTGCTTACCTTCATGACGGAGGCTGCTTGATTGTAGCTCATATCTTCAAAGTATATCAGCCACAAGGCTTCCTTAAGCTCAGGCTCGATTCTGTTAAGACACAAATGCAGTATCCTCTTTCGTTCTTCATGCCCGAAATCATCTTCCACAGGGTTGCTTAATCCCGCAGGGACATTCCTGAAACCTTCCGAACCGCTTACTGCTGTGCCCGTTGCGAGGACTATGTCCGCCAGTTCTCCGTCCAACCCGTCGATGCTGAAAACCTGCAGCCTGCTCTTACGTTCATGGTGCCGAAGAGCCAGATTACGTGCCGTTTTGAACAGATAAGCCTTGAACGCACCTTCTCCGATTTTGGGACGCTTTGCCATGATCCTGGCGAATGCCTCAATCATCATATCCTCAGCATCAGGATAATCATGCAGATATCCGTACAGGTAAAAAGTAAGCCTGTCCCCGTAACGGATCATCAGCTCATCATAAGATGCGGTATCTCCGTGCAGATACTGCTGATACAGCGCGTCATCACTTTTTTCTTCACTGTATCCTAACGACATCGCCAAACTCCTTTCTTCTGTTACGTTAATATAATAAAGCAATAATCGTGCCACAATAAAAAACACGGAAAAGCGGTGTCCTAAGGCACCGCTTGACCATAATTGAACCGGTTTCGGTTCGTTTTTTCGCTTCATTGAGTCAAAATTGGCTCAGAATCTATGCCGTAACTGTACCAGATGAATCACGGCGATGATCTTTCAACTATTTTACTTTTACTGTGATTTTCTTAAACACTCCATTGTGAGCATAAGCGTAGACGTAGCAAGTACCTGCTTTCACACCCTTGATCTTCCCTTTCTTTGATACGGTCGCGATCTTCGTATCGGTGCTGAGGTAACGGATTGTCAGCTCATGCTTCTTCTGCATGAGTTTCTTGCCCTTCCTGAGTTTTCTCACTTTTACCTTGAGTTTGAAGCTTTTGCCTGCCTTGACGGACACCTTCTTCTTATTCACCTTCACACTCTTGGCGTTAGTGTATCTCTTCGTGTAGCCTTTTGCGTAAGCGTGCATGAGTGGACTTGACTTAACATACTGCTTTTGGCCGTTCTTCATGACATAAGCCCTGACGTAGGCCTTGTATGACACGCCGGCCTTGAGTCCTGAAGCGGTCCATGTAAATGTGCTATTACCCTTGATTGTCTTGACATTCTTCGCAGTCGTCTTACCTTTGCCATCGCACTTAGCAAAGAAGATATCGTAACCATCTACACCTTCGGTCTTCTGCCATGCAATATTCATTGCCGTCTTGCCACTGGCAGTCATGGTTGCTAAAGGAACGCCGCTGATCATCTTTGCCGGCGCCGGAGGAACAGGTTCCTTATTCAGGTTGACCTCTTTCAGCTCACTGGCATAATCTGTCTGTGCCGGCAGATCGGAAGTTGCTTCATTGTTGCACTGTTCATTAAAGACATAAAGAAAATCTCCATCTCCAAGTTTACCTGCAGTATTGATTGTGACAGCACCTGTTTCGCCTGCAGATTTGGCGAGTCTACCGTAGTACTTGATCTTCGCCGTATCATCTCCTGCTGGTTTATCTGTTATGATTGCTGAAATAAATTCATTGTTCCCTGACCGTGCACCGCTATAGGGTATGGTCGCCACGCCTGTCTTTGCATCATATTTAGCGCCATTATTATCTACATTGAAGCCTGAATGCAGACTATCTTTTACAGTCACCTTCCATTCGTTTCCGCTGTTGTACCTGTCAGTCTGCAAAAGAAGCGCTCCGGCCCCTTCGTCACCTGTGTTCTTGCCGCCTGCGGCTGCGGAGGTGAAGAGGACTGCGTTTTTATCAAGAAAGAAGGCAAAACGATAATCAGGAAAAACGTTGCTGACCTGATCGCCAATCCGGTCGACTTTACTGTTATCACCTGATCCCTGAACCAGAGCGGCATTTCCAGCATTTAAGCCTGGTGAACGAAGCCACCAACTATAAAAGAATACATTTCTGAGTGCCACCATATTTGCTTCTGCGACAGACAAAGGCCAAAGAAGCGCATGTTCCACAGGTTCCCCGCAAATCAGGTTTTCATCATAACCGGTCTCTGAATAGACCACTCCTCCTCCGGTCAAAGTACGATCCTGAATTGCCCCCTGTTCACCAGCTGAAAAATTGTTCACTATACCGCTTTCACCATCGACCTTTTCTTTAAGCTTGCTTGTTGCATAAATATTACTGCCTCCGGCGTAGGTGCCGAAGAACTCTGAGTCATAATCAAATACTCCGTAACCCGTATCACTCTTTGACAGCAATGTGACTGTTCCTTCCGGGTAAAGATCCTTTGTCGTTCCTGTCGAATCCAGATATGTCAGCGCCCCATTTCCATCCTTTCCATCATAAGCGATGGTGTACCAACTGTAACTGCCAAAATCAAGCACTTGCGCATCAACTGTGTTAACGTTCTGTTTCAGCACTCCAGTGCCAAGCGTGATTGCTGGGCTTGAATCATCACCTGACGCATACGCCGATCCCCCCATCTGAGGGGTAAAACCTGCAACAACAGCAATCGCGAGAAATGCTGTCAGGATTTTTATCATCCTGTTCTTTAATTTGTTTTTCATCATTGATTCCTTTCTCATTTTTACACAGCCTTATGTGACTATAGATACATAAAATCTCAATATTCCCAGCCTTTGCACCAAAAATAAAAAAGAAGTGATCGAATCGCTTCGCTCACTCCTAACCACATCGTATTATATTTCCTGTTCATACATTATTATAATTCCAGCTCGTACATGATCATGGCGAGGGCTGCCATGCCGGCTGTCTCCGTGCGGAGAATCGTGCGGCCCAGGGATACTGACACTCCGCCCGCTGCAATGACGGCAAGAGCTTCTTCGTCGGAGAATCCTCCTTCCGGTCCTATGATTATGGCCACGCGCTTAGGTGATGCGTCGCGCAGCACGTCCTTGATGGTCGTTCCCTTCTCGTTTTCGTAAGGCAGCAAAACCAAGTCGAACTTGTCAAATATATCTGAGTCGTGTCCGGGCTCACCCGCAAGCGCGCTCACAAGATCCGGCATGCGTATCGCCGCGGTCACCTCAGGAATTATTCCCCTCCGGCACTGCTTGACGGCCTCGGCGGAGACTTTGTTCCACCGGTCGATTTTCTTGCCGAAATTTCCGCGGTCTACGACGACCGTGCGGTCCATGAACACAGGCACGATTCTGTGCACGCCAAGCTCAACACATTTCTGCACAATCGTCTCCATCTTGCCCTGTTTCGGTATGCCCTGAAACAGAGTTACCTCAACAGACGGTTCCGATGCAAATGCCTGCTTGTCCAGGATGGCCAGCTGGGCCTCATCACGCCCAAGGGTTTCAATCCTCGCGCGGTACTCCCACTCGGCGCCGTCAGAGATGTCTACTTCATCTCCCTTTTTGAGACGCAGGACCTTCATCATGTGATGAAGGTCATCTGCGTCGTTCATGATTACCAGGTTGTTCCCGATGTCCTCAGGGTTCACAAAAAATCTGCTCATTTATTCCTCCGCGGCTATGTCTTCACAAAACATCCAGCTTCCGCGCCGCGATTGCGCACCACTCGCCGTCTTCAGGTATCTCCAGTATTTCGAAACCCGCCGCGCGAACGGCCTCCGCCACCTGGTCGCGTTTCTCAAGCAAAATGCCCGAGGATATGAATATTCCGCCTTTGTCCAGTCTCTTTATGGCCTCAGGAGCCAGTCTGATCACAAGATCGTGCATCAGGTTCGCGACGATGATGTCCGCTTTGTAATTGACTCCGTTCAGCAGATCCGCCTCAATGACTCTGACATTCTCGGAAACTCCGTTCAACGCCACGTTTTCACGGGCAATGTGAACCGCTTCCGAATCAATTTCGGTTCCGAGCACGTATCTGCACCCCAGCAGAGCCGCCGCAACCGAGAGAATCCCCGATCCGCAGCCAACATCCATCACCCTCTGACAGTCGGGAACGCCGACAGCCGCTTCGCCATCCGCAGCGTACTTTTCGAGCAGCTTCATGCAAAGGCTGGTCGTTTCGTGTGTTCCTGTCCCAAAGGCAGTACCCGGGTCGATTTCAAGAACAAGCTCCCCTGCTTTTGCATCATAAGGCTCCCAGGTCGGCTTGACTACGATGCGGTCGGTGATCTTGGACGGTTTGAAGTTCTCCTTCCACTTGTCCTTCCACGCCTCGTCGTCCACTGTCTCAGTCTCGACGTATAGGCGCCCGAAGTCCGCGTCAGCGCCGAAGGTGTGGTACTGTTCCTCGGCCTTGAGCTTCAGAATGTCTATCTTTATGCTCTGGACTGTCTCGCGGTTTTCGTCAGTATCTTCGAGCCAGGCGGTCAGAACCGGCTCGCGTCCGGCGCTTTTGCCCATGTGCGCGTCGAGAAGTCCCTGGTCCACATAGTCCCACTCGTACTCTTCCTTTTTGTTGAGTATGCCTTCGAAGTCCGCCGGATCGTCCACTGAATAACCGGTCACTCCATATGAGAAGAGGATCGGCGTTACCGCCTCGATCCCCTGTCTGCTTGCGTGTATTTTTATCTGTATGTATCTCACGAGAAAAACTCCTTGATCGAATTCATGAATCCGGTCTTCTTTGAGTAACACTCATCGGAGACTATCTTGCCCATCTCCTGAATGGCCTTCTTCTGGGCCTTGTTAAGCTTTGTCGGTACCTCCAGATAGACCTTGACATAAAGGTCACCCTTGCGGTTTGAACGCAGGCTCTTGATGCCTTTGCCCTTGAGTCTGAACACTGTTCCCGGCTGCGTTCCCGCAGGTACTTTGTACTTGATCTTTTCCTCAAGGGTCGGAACTATGATCTCGTCACCGAGAGCCGCCTGCTCAAAGGAGATCGGGATGTCGAGCCACAGGTCTGTGCCCTTTCTCTCAAAGAGCTTGTGATTCTTGACCCTGAGCACTATGTAGAGATCCCCGTCCGGTCCGCCGTTTATTCCCGGCTCGCCCTGTCCTCTGATAGGGATGACCGAGTCGTTGTCGACGCCTGCCGGAATGTTTACGGAAATGCTGACAGTGTCTCTGACTCTGCCGGTGCCGCCGCAGTCCGCGCAAGGCGATTCGTTGATCTGTCCGCTGCCGCCGCAGTCAGGACACGGTGAAACGCTCATAAATGAACCGAGCGGCGTCTGCTGCTGAGTTCTGATCTCGCCGGTGCCTCCGCATCTCGGGCACGCCTTCTTGGAAGTTCCCGGGCTTGCGCCGGTGCCGCCGCACGTCTTGCACTTGACGTACTTGGTCAGCTTGATCTTCTTGGTGGTACCAAAAGCAGCATCCTCAAAGCTTATCGTCATCGTCTTCTGGATGTCGCTGCCTTTGCGCGCCGCGCTTCTTGAGCGCTGCTGGCCGCCGAATCCTCCGAAGCCGCCGAAACCGCCTCCGCCGAACGCTCCTCCGAACATGTTGAATATGTCCTCGAAGCCGCCGAAGCCTTCGAATCCGCCTGAGAACGCGTTTGGATCCACGCCCGCGTGTCCGAATCTGTCATACTTTGACTTCTGTTCAGGATCGGACAGCACTGCGTACGCCTCGTTTATCTCTTTGAACTTTTCCTCGGCCTCTTTGTCTCCCGGGTTTTTGTCCGGATGATACTTCATCGCCAGCTTACGAAAAGCTTTCTTGATTTCATCATCTGACGCGCCCTTCTGGAGACCTAAGACCTCATAATAATCCCTTTTATCTGCCATTATTTACGCCTGCAGGAGACCCGGCCTTAGCCGAATCCCCTGTTTCCTCTGTCTTCATTATTTTTGTTTTTATTATTCTTTGTTGTCGTCGTCTACGACTTCGAAGTCTGCGTCAACTACGTTGTCATCTCCGGAAGGACCAGCCTGCGGGCCAGCGCCTGCGGCACCGCCCATGCTGCCCATTCCGCTCATGTCAGGACCAGGACCTGCCTGAGGGCCTGCTCCGCCCTGAGCCTGCTGCGCCTGCTGATACATCTTTGCTGAGATTGTGTGGAACTTCTCAGTCAGTTCCTCTGTCTTTGCCTTGATGTCTTCGATGTTGCCGGCGTTCAGAGCGCTCTGGAGAGCGTCCTTTGCAGCGTTGATGTCGTTCTTCTCTTCTTCTGAGAGAGCCTGATCCAGTTCCTTGACGTTCTTCTCTGTCTCATAGATCAGAGTTTCTGCCTGGTTCTTGACTTCGACTTCTTCTTTTCTCTTCTTGTCTTCTTCAGCGAACTGCTCAGCTTCCTTGACCTTCCTGTTGATCTCTTCCTCGGACAGCTTCGTTGATGAAGTGATTGTGATGTTCTGTGACTTGCCTGTTCCCAGATCCTTAGCGCTTACGTTTACGATACCGTTAGCGTCGATATCGAATGTAACTTCGATCTGAGGTACTCCACGTGGAGCAGGTGGAATTCCTGTGAGCTGGAATCTTCCGAGTGTAGTGTTTCCTGCCGCCATGTCTCTCTCACCCTGCATTACGTGAATGTCTACTGCAGGCTGGTTGTCTGCCGCTGTTGAGAAGATCTGGCTCTTCTTTGTAGGAATAGTCGTGTTTCTCTCGATCAGCTTTGTTGCTACGCCGCCCAGTGTCTCGATGGACAGTGAAAGCGGAGTTACGTCCAGAAGCAGGATGTCGCTTCTCATCTCTTCGTCACCTGACAGGATACCTGCCTGGATAGCAGCGCCGATTGCTACACATTCATCAGGGTTGATTCCCTTGAACGGGTCTTTGCCTGTGATCTTCTTTACTGCTTCCTGAACAGCCGGGATTCTTGTTGATCCGCCGACCAGGATAACCTTGTCGATGTCGTTGTTGGTAACGCCCGCGTTTGCCATGGCCTTTCTCATAGGCTCAATAGTTCTCTCTACCAGGTGAGCAGTCAGCTGCTCGAACTTGGCTCTTGTGATGTCCATGTTCAGGTGGAGCGGACCTGCTTCGCTGACAGTGATGAACGGCAGGTTGACGTTTGAAGTTGTTGCGCTTGAAAGCTCTTTCTTAGCCTTTTCAGCAGCTTCCTTCAGTCTCTGCATTGCCATCTTGTCCTGTCTCAGGTCGATGCCGTTCTCCTGTGAGAATGTGTCTGCCATGTAGTTCAGCAGACAGTCGTCGAAGTCGTCGCCGCCCAGCTTTGTGTCGCCGTTTGTAGCCAGTACTTCAACTACGCCGCCGCCCAATTCCAGGATGGATACATCGAATGTACCGCCGCCCAGGTCGTATACCAGGATCTTCTGTGACTCTTCAGCCTTGTCGATGCCGTATGCCAGTGATGCAGCAGTCGGCTCGTTGATGATTCTCTTAACATCGAGGCCCGCGATCTTGCCGGCGTCCTTTGTCGCCTGCTTCTGGCTGTCTGTAAAGTAAGCAGGTACTGTGATTACCGCTTCAGTTACAGGGCCGCCGAGATAGCTCTCAGCATCCGCCTTCAGCTTGGCCAGGATCATTGCGCTGATGTCCTGCGGAGTGTATCTCTTGTCATCGATCATTACATCATAAGCTTCGCCCATGTGTCTCTTGATTGACGCGATTGTTCTGTCAGGATTTGTGATTGCCTGTCTCTTGGCAGTCTCTCCTACCAGTCTCTCTCCGTTCTTTGCAAAACCTACAACTGATGGTGTAGTTCTCATTCCCTCGGCGTTAGTGATTACTGTAGGTTCTCCGCCTTCCAGTACAGCTACGCACGAGTTTGTAGTTCCTAAATCGATTCCTATTACCTTTCCCATTGTCTTATTCCTCCCTGTGGTATTAATTCGAAAGCGACTTTTCTTTCTAGTTGGCTACCTTCACCATGGCCGGTCTGATGACCTTGCCGTTCAGCGTGTAACCCTTCTGCATTACTCCGGAAACCTTGCCGCTTTCGTAGTCTTCAGTTTCCTCTGTCATTACCGCGCTGTGGACGTTCGGATCGAACTCCTCTCCCAGCGCCGGTATCTCAGCCAGCCCGTCCTTTTCGAGGACGTCGGACAGCTGTTTGAAAATCATCTCTATGCCTTCCTTGAAGTTCTCATCCGCGTCGTGCTCCAGCGCTCTTTCAAAATTGTCCATGACTGTGAGCAAGTCGTTCATGATATTCTCGTTCGCGTAGGAATAGAGATCTCTCTTCTCCTTTTCTACCCTTTTCTTGTAGTTCTGGAAGTCGGCCATGAGTCTCAGGTATCTGAGCTCACCTTCTTCTTCCTTCCCCTCATCTTTAACCTCTTCGTTCTCTTCTCCGCTCTCCTTTCCGGAATCCTCCGCCGCTTCTTCTGAAGTTTCTTCTGATTCCTGTGTATCTTCTTCCGCTTCGGTTGCCTTTGCATCTTCTGCTTTTGCATCTTCTGCCTTGGCTTCTTCCGCTTCTTTAAGTTCTTCTTCCATTACTTCTTCTCTGTTATCTGTCATCATCGTCTCCTTCCGTCAGCATGAAGGCTTTGCTTATGTTGTCTGTTAGATATTCAACCACGGATGTTACCTCGTCGTACTTCATTCTGGTCGGCCCGATTACACCGAGCTTGCCCACCAGGCGCCCGTCGACGTGGTACGTGGCGGTTATGACGCTGCAGTCCGATAACTCAGCGTCCTGATTTTCTCTGCCGATTGTGATTTCTATCCCATCGCCCCTGCTGATAAGTTTCTGTGTGATGTCCGCCTTTCGGTTTATCATCTCAAAGAAGCTTCTTGCCTTCTGGATGTCGTTGTACTCAGGCAGCGCAAAGATATTCGTGAGTCCGTCCATATACAAATTGACGTTCAGCATATCCTCAAGCGTCTTGATGAAGCTTGGCGCTATGCTGTTCTCGAACATTGACATCGCCTCGGCGTCCGCCTTCAGGTTCTGTATGATGTCCATGGTCAGAGCCTCGCTCAGCGTCTTGCCGCTGTAGTTGTACGTCATGTTCTTGGCCAGAATTCTAAGCGTATCTTCTGACGCCGGCGCCTTGAGCCTTACGACGGTGTTGCTTACTTTGCCGCTGTCTGAAACGAGCATCAGCACTACCGAATAATCGTCCACCGGAAGCAGGTTGATATATCTCAGTTTGTCCTGCTCTTTTCCCGGCGATAATGCAAAGGCAGTCAGGCTCGTTATTTCCGAAAGCACGTGAGCAGCCCTCTCTATAAGGCTGTCCAGTTCGTTCACATTCTGGTAGAGCTCGTTTGCTATCGCATCCTTCTCCTCCTGAGAGAGCTCCCTCTTCTTCATCAGCTCATTGACGTACAGTCTGTAAGCTTTCTCCGAAGGTACTCTGCCCGACGAGGTATGCGGATGAGTCAGATAGCCCATCTCCTCCAGATCCGACATCTCGTTTCTTATAGTCGCCGGACTTCCGAGACTGTAATTCTTCGAGATGGTCCTCGAGCCTATCGGCTCTGCGGTCTTTATAAAATCAGCGATGACGGCCTGCAGTATCTTCAGTTTTCTCTCTGTTAAATCCATACTTGGCCCTCCTTGTTAGCACTCTACTCGTTTGAGTGCTAATCTCTATGCATAAGGTAACACCTGCGCCCCTCTATGTCAATAGTTTTCAGCGGTTTTTTTGAAAAAAATGCGTGGTGGCTTGTCGTTGTGCTGGTGGGTGCAGTGATAAATCGGATGGATCTTTTGCTTGATTATTCTCTCTTTTGCTTTGTTTTCCCCTATCGCAGTGCCCGTTTGTGTAATTATTTGCATTTTGTGAGTCATTTCTCACAAAAAACACCTTCGAGCCCTATATTTGTTGATGCTGATGGATGATAATTGTTATTTTTTTGAATTGCGGTGTAATTATTATTGTTTTTCACGTGAGATTTCACATATCTCTAGCTAATAATTACACAAAAATAGAACTGCAGCTGAAATACTGCAGTTCTTAGCATATTATTCTTCAGATTTTGTGAGATTTTGACTTAAACTAGCCGAGTTTTACACAGGCGACTTGTTTTAAGCCACCATATTACCGGCATCCATTCGAAACAGCGCCTACATTTTGACGAATTCGCCCGTGTCGAACAGGAAAAGGTACGCTTCTTTCACTTTTTTGCCGGTCGCGCCTTCGAGCGCCTGTCTGTAGAGGTCAATCTGACCTGCGTAGGCCGCCCTTATGTCGTCGGCGCTCCTGCCGGAGCCCATGTAGCTGTTCTTGTAGTCGATCAGAACGATGGCGCCGTCCTCTTCGAAGAAGCAGTCGATCACGCCCTGGACGATCGTCCTTGTGTCGTCTGGATCACCAGCCGCATCATGGCCGCCTGCACCAGCCGCATCCCGGCCGCTTGCCAGCTCCGATGCGTCCATGCTGTAGACGAACTCTTTCTCTTTGCGGAGCTTGCCCTCTTTGGCCGCTGCCGCAGCGCGCCGGCCAATGTCGGATTCAAAGAATGCCGCGGCCTTGTCTATGGACAGGGAGTCATATTCCTCGGCGGTGATGATGTCGTCAGCGAGCAGCCGGTCCGCAGTTGTCTGCAGCAGATCGCGCGCGTTTCCTGCACCAGCGCTCCCGCCGGCCACCGCATCAATTCCGAAGCCAGCAGCCGCATCGGTCCCCGTGCATGCTGCAAAGTCCACCTTCTCCATCAGCAGGTGCATTAGTGTGCCCCGCTCTGCCGCGGTAAGTGCTCTGCCGCGCTTGGCCATGTCAGGATTAAACGAACCGACGGTCAGGTCAAGCTCTGCTGCCTTTGCATCACGATTCAGTTCGGATACGGAGTACTTCGGTCTGATATCCGCTCCGGACTTGTATGGATACTGATATGAGAGTCGCGCGTCGGCCAGGGCCTGCAGCTCTTCATTGTCCAGCTCGGACGCCATGGCGTACAGCTGCTGAGGAGTATGTCTGAGCTGCCTGTGGCTCTGGGTCAGAGCGTCAGCGTCATCGTGTATCTCAACTTCGGTGATTCCCATGTCAACCAAAGGCCAGTACATCATCTCGAGGAAGGACTTAGTTGAGGTTCCGCCCGCGAGTTCGTTGATTTTGTCCATGTTCTTGACAGTTCCGACGATTTCCAGACTGTCTTTTGCGCGGGTAAGGGCCACGTAAAGTATACGGATTTCCTCTTCCAGCATCTCATCACGGGCAGTACCGGCAATCATCTTCTGGAGCAGACTGCTCCTGTGCCAGCGGGCCTCTCTATTGATTATAGGCAGCCCGATGCCGTGTTCGCGGTGGATCCTGATCGACCCGCCTGAATTCTTTTTGTCAGTAGACTTGGATGCGTTTGCGAATATGACCACCGGGAACTCGAGGCCTTTGCTTTTGTGGACGCTCATGACGCGAACGACGTTTTCGCTCTCGCTCATGACCTTTGCTTCAGAGTCGGTCTTGTCCGAAGCCTCCATGGATTCCACGTAGCGCAGGAATCCGTAGAGCCCGCCGTGGCTCATCTCCTCAAACTTCGACGCCTTGTCGGCAATGAGGCGCAGATTCGATATGCGCTGGGTGCCTACAGGCAGGCCGCTGCAGTAGTCATAATATCCTGTACTGTAAAGCACCTCTTTCATCAGATCTTCCAGCGGTACGGTCCGGCTGATCTCTTTCCAGACGTCCACGGTGCGTATCATTGAGAGGATTTTTTCACGCAATTCCGCGTCCTCGCCCTCTCCGGCGTATGCAAATACGGCGTCGCTGAAGCTGCCCTCACGGTGCGCGATACGTATCCGCGCGAGCTCCTCGACCGTGAACCCGAACACGACGGATTTCATGGCCGATATGAGCGGCACATCCTGCCGCATGTTCTCTATGATTCTCAGAAGGTTGATGAACACCTGCACCTCGACAGTCTCGAAGTACTTGCCGCCGCTCTCCCCGTAGGCGTCTATGCCCTCGTTGAGCAGATAGCGCTCGATATCCTCGACCTCCTTGTTGTTTCTCACAATTATTGCGAAATCCCGCAGTTCAAGCGGCCTCATGACACCTTTCTTCGTGTCATAGACCTGCTTTCCGAGCTTATCGCGTATTATCTCGGCGATTACAGCGCCTTCGGCGTCGTTCTTCTCAGGCGCGTCCTCGTCGAACTCCCCGTTCACGACCAGGTGAATCCGCGGCGAAAATCCCAGGTATTCGTCCCCCGCCGTGCAGTGGAGCCGCGCGGCATCGTCGTAACCATCCATTATCTCGCCGAAAATCGTGTTCACGGGCTCCGTAACATTCTTCTTGCTCCTGAAGTTGCTGCTTATATGCAAAAGCAGCTCCCCTGCCGCTGTTCCATCAGGATCCGCGTCGCCCGCTGCGGCGTATGCCTCGGCCCTGGCCCTGAAAATTTCCGGTTCGGCCAGTCTGAACTTGTATATGCACTGCTTGATGTCGCCGACCATGAACAGATTGTCGCTTCTGGCAATCTTCTCGACGATTTCCTCCTGCAGATAGTTGCTGTCCTGGTATTCGTCCACGAAAATGTACTCGTAGCGCTCGCGCAGCTCGTCGGCCGCCTCCTCGTGCTCCAGTATATCGATGGCGTAGTGCAGCGCGTCGTCAAACTCGATCACGTTCGCTTTGGCCTTCAGAGCCGTGAGTTCGCCGTAGTACTCCTCAAGAAGCCCCACATAGTACACCGTATCTGCGTGAAGTCCCCTGAGCTCCTCCGACACCTCGTCAAATGGGCGCCCGTAGACCTCCTTTACAACGCCGGATATCTCGTCCCGCGCCTTGGTGCGCACCTTTGTGATGGCGCCCTTGATGTCCTCATCCGCCCCGTCGTCCTTGTACCTCATGGTTCCGGCCTTGAAGGCTGTCAAAAGGCCCTCAAAAGCCTCTATGGCGCCTCTCAGCCCCTCTTCAGGACAGGCAAAGGCAATCTGAGCCCTTTGCACCAACTCCTCGATTTTCTCAATATCTCCACAGGCAACCTCATAGCACAAAGGCAGCGAGGCGTCGTTTGCCATGTCGGCCGCCCTCCTGTACCCTGCCTCGGCTTCATTAAGAGCCCTTAGGATCCTGCCGGCCATGTATCTGTAGCCGCCTATGGCGGTCAGAGGATCGTCCGAAGCCAGAAGGTCTGCCTTTGCATAAGCCCATTCAATGCCCTTGTGGATGCTGCCGAGGGTTTTACACGTCTCGAGAACGTTGTCGCGGAGCGCGCTGTCATTCCTGCTTCCGCCGTACTTCAGCACGAAGTTGCGGAATTCCTCGGTGTTCTCCTCGTAGCGGCGCGCGAATACGTTGTCAACGGCCTCGCGTTTCATAATCTCTATCTGCACGTCGTCAGCCACGCCGAAGCCCGGCTCGACGTCGATCAGGTAGAAGTACTGGCGGACAATATCGAAAGCGAATGAGTGGAACGTCCCGATGCTCGCCGACGGGAGCTTTGAGAGTTGGCGCGTGAGCATGGCCTTGTCAGCGTCCGGCTTTTTCAGCTCGTCGCGCAGGGCCTTCTCCAGGCGCTCCCTCATCTCCGCCGCGGCGGCGTTTGTGAACGTAGTAATAAGGAACCGATCGATGTCGGTTCCTTCGTCTATCATAAGCTTCTTTATGCGCTCAACAAGAACGGTGGTCTTGCCGGACCCCGCTGCCGCAGAAACGAGAATGCTTCTGCCAGTCGTTTCGATTGTCTGTCTTTGTTCGTCAGTCCAATTCATATCTGTTGTATCGGGCCTTGCAATCAGCCAGCGGCTCTATACCAGCGGCGTGCCCGTCATCTCCTCCGGAATCTCAAGTCCCATGAGCTTCAGCATGGTCGGCGCGATATCGCAAAGTCTTCCTCCGTCCTTAAGCGGCGCCGGATCCGCTGAAATGTTGATCAGCGGCACATCATTCAGCGAGTGTGCCGTCATTACGTTTCCATTCTCGTCCAGCATCTCGTCCGCGTTTCCGTGGTCCGCCGTGAGCAGGATCTGACCGCCCTTCTCGAGAACGGCGTCTACAATCTGCGGAACGAGCTTGTCGAGAGCCTCGATGGCCTTAACGGCCGCCTCCATAACGCCCGTATGCCCTACCATGTCAGCGTTTGCAAAGTTCAGGATTATCATGTCGTATTTATCTGTGGCAATCGCCTCGAGAACCTTTTCGGTCACTTCTGGTGCGCTCATCTCCGGCTGCAGATCGTAGGTCGCCACCGAAGGTGAAGGCACGAGGATGCGGTCCTCGTTCTTCTCAGGCTCCTCAACGCCGCCGTTGAAGAAGAATGTTACGTGCGCGTACTTCTCAGTCTCGGCGATACGCAGCTGCTTCATGCCCAGATTCGAAATGTAGACTCCCAGCGTGTTCTTAGGAGTCTCAGGCGGATAGGCCAGCGTTACGTTCGGCATCTCCGCGTCGTACTGGGTCATGCAGATGTAGCATATATCCGATACTTTCTTCTTTCTCTCAAATGCAAAACCATCAAAATCCGGATCCATGAAGGCTCTTGTGATCTCTCTGGCTCTGTCTGGCCTGAAGTTGATCATTATTATGGAATCGCCGTCGTTTACGAATCCGTTCGGATACTTGTCTGAATCTACTACTGTAGGGAGCACGAACTCGTCGTTTTCGTCTCTCTCATATGCGTCTCTGATGGCCTGCTGGCCTGTGGCAGCGTGCATGCCTTCATTGATGGTCATTGCGTCGTATGCCTTGACCAGACGCTCCCATCTCTTGTCTCTGTCCATGGCGTAGTATCTGCCGCTGACTATGCCCACCTGTCCCAGGCCGACTTTCTCCATGTGCTCCGTCAGTATGTCCATGTACTTTTCGGCGCATCTTGGCGGTACGTCTCTTCCGTCCAGGAAGCAGTGAACTACCAGATTCTCAACGCCCTTCTGTTTAGCCAGATCTATGAGAGCAAGCAGATGCGTGATATGGCTGTGGACTCCGCCGTCCGAAAGCAGACCCTGCAGATGCAGTGTCGAGCCGTTCTTCTTAACGTGCTCCACCGCCTTGAGGAATGCTTCGTTTTCAAAGAAGTCCCCGTCCTGTATTGCTTTTGTAATCATAGTCAGGTCCTGATAAACGATCCTGCCTGCGCCGATGTTAAGGTGTCCGACCTCGGAGTTGCCCATCTGCCCCTCCGGCAGTCCTACGTCCAGTCCGCAGGCCTTGAGCGTCGTTCCCGGGTATTTGGCGAATATCTCGTCCAGATGAGGTTTGTTCGCCGCCGCGATGGCGTTGCCCTCCTTGCGCGGGTTGATCCCGTACCCGTCCAGTATCATCAGCATTGTAGGTCTTCTGAAATCTGCCATGTTGCACCTCCATGTTTTTTGCTGGTTAGATTATACCACATCAGCAGGCTTCTCGGCGTACAAAAACAGCCGGCGGCAAGCCGGCTGCTTCGTATTGATGATTTAGGTTGCCTTTGCGTGAAAAGCTTACAGCAGGTCCTTTCTGGAAAGGTTGATTCTTCCCTGTGAGTCGATCTCGATGACCTTTACTCTGACCTCGTCGCCTACGTTGAGAACGTCCTCGACCTTGTCGATGCGCTCCTTGGCGATCTTGCTGATGTGGATCAGGCCTTCCTTGCCCGGCAGAATCTCGACGAACGCGCCGAAGTTCATGATGCGGGTAACTTTGCCTTCGTAGATTTCACCTGGTTCAGGTTCCTTGACCAGCATCTCGATTTCCTTCTTGGCCGCTTCGAGGCTCTCGCCGTCAGGTGACGCGATGAATACCATTCCTTCGTCGTTGATGTCGATCTTGACACCGGTTCTGTCGATGATACCGTTGATGGTCTCGCCGCCCTTACCGATGATTGTTCTGATCTGATCTGTCTGTACCTGCATTGTGATGATGCGAGGAGCGTAAGGTGACATTTCCTTGTTAGGTTCAGGAATATCCTCGAGCATTGCTGACATGATGTGCATTCTGCCCTCTCTTGCCTGAGCCAGCGCCTTCTCCAGAATCTCACGGGAAAGTCCGTGAACCTTGATGTCCATCTGGATGGCGGTTACGCCCTTTGCAGTACCGGTTACCTTGAAGTCCATGTCGCCGAGGAAGTCTTCCATGCCCTGGATGTCGGACAGGATAGCCATCTTTGATGAACCATCTTCCTCAACTCTTTCAATGAGACCCATTGCGATACCGGCTACAGGAGCCTTGATCGGAACGCCGGCGTCCATGAGAGCCAGGCATGATCCGCAAGTTGAACCCATTGATGTTGAACCGTTCGATGAGAGAACTTCCGAGACGACTCTGATGGCGTAAGGGAATTCCTCTTCGCTAGGCAGTACAGGAATCAGGGCTCTCTCTGCGAGGGCGCCGTGTCCGATTTCTCTTCTGCCCGGGCTCTTCATTCTTCCTGCCTCACCTACTGAATAAGGCGGGAAGTTGTAGTGGTGCATGTATCTCTTTTCAGTCTGTTCAGTGATGCCGTCGATGGTCTGCTTTTCGCTCAGGAGACCCAAAGTGCAGACTGACAGTACCTGTGTCTGTCCTCTCTTGAAGAGGCCTGAACCGTGAGTTCTCGGCAGTACGCCGTGGTCGATCCACAGAGGTCTGATCTCGTCCAGCTTACGGTTGTCAGGACGGATACCCTCGTCCAGGATCATTCTTCTTACCTGCTCCTTAGTGATGTTGTAAAGAACAGAGTTGATGTCCTTGGCGTTGTCCGGATAGATCTCTTCGAAGTGCTCCTTGGCGTCAGCTTCGACTGCGTCCATGTTGTCCTGTCTTTCGAGCTTGTCGACAGTCTGGATGGCTTCTCTCATCTTGCCTTCCGCATACTCTCTGACTGCGGCGTCGATGTCTTCAGGAACCTTGTACAGCTCGATATCCATCTTTGGCTTGCCGACTTCGGCAACGATCTGCTCGATGAACTCAACGATCTTCTTGATCTCTTCGTGAGCGAACATGATTGCGTCGAGCATTACGTCCTCAGGAACTTCCTGAGCGCCTGCTTCTACCATCATGATGGCTTCCTTTGTGCCGGAAACTGTCATGTGCATGCAGCTCTCAGCTCTCTGAGCCTCTGACGGGTTGATGATGAACTGTCCGTCGACCATGCCGACTACTACTGAGCCTGTAGGGCCGTCCCAAGGGATGTCTGAGATTGACAGAGCGATTGATGAGCCGATCATGGCTGCAATCTCGCTCGGCGCGTCGTTATCAACGCACATTACTGTGGCTACGACCTGAACGTCATTGTAGAAGCCCTTCGGGAACAGAGGTCTTAAAGGTCTGTCCATGAGTCTTGAGCAGAGGACTGCTCTTTCGCTTGGTCTGCCTTCCCTCTTGATGAATCCGCCAGGAATCTTGCCGGCAGCATACATCTTCTCTTCATAGTCGCATGAGAGCGGGAAGAAATCGATGTCCGGTCTCGGCTCCTTTGACGCGCACGCCGTAACGTTGACTACTGTGTCACCGTACTTGACCCACGCCTGTCCGTTTGCTAGTTCGCAGACTTTGCCTATCTCGACTTCGAGCAGTTTGCCTCCGATGGCTGTTCTGAATGTTTTGTAATCTTCGTACTTCATAATTTACAACTACCTCCTTTGCACGTTCCCCCAACAAGGCCGATTCCTTAAATAGGAGATTCCTGCTTCCCGGAGGTTTGCGATTCACCCTTATGGGTCCCGTCTTATTTCCTCTCCACAGGCTTGAATTCCCGTGCGGCCCACGGTATTGATTATATTGAAATGGTTTTTATTTACGACGCAAGCATCTCCAGTCCTTTATTCAGGATGTTTCTAGCTGCGTTGATATCTCTGTCGTGTTCTGCCCCACATACCGGACATGTCCAGTTTCTCAAGGCAAGGTTCTTCACTTCCGGATTCTTCTCACCGCAAAAGCTACATATCTGGCTGGAAGGATAATTTCTCGGCACTCTCACCGTGATTCCTCCGTGTTCTGCCACCTTATACTCAAGTTTCCTGCAGAACTCTCCCCATGAAGCATCTACTATAGACTTTGCGAGTCTGTGGTTTTTCTTCAATCCATCAACATTCAGATCTTCGATACAGACAATTTGGTTATCTTTCGCCAGTTTCGCAGTGATCTTATGCTGGTAATCGTTTCTGATGTCCACCACTTTCTCGTGTTCTCTCGCAAGCTTTATACGGGCTTTCTCTCTATTCTTTGATCCTTCCTTTTTTCTGGCAAGGTTCTTCTGTAGTCTCTGAATACGCTTTTCGTGCGCATCAAGAGTTCTTGGGTTGCGAATGATTGCTCCAGACGAATCTGTACAGAATGCTTTGATTCCTACATCAATTCCGATTATCCCCCCTCCGTTAGGGAGAATCTCATATTCTTCCTCAATCTGAAGAGAAATGTAGTACCTTCCACTTGCCGTTTTAGATACCGTTGCGCTCACTATTCTTCCATCAAACGCCCTGGTGTTGACAATCTTTACCTTCCCTGCTTTCGGCAGTCTAATGGTATCTCCGTCAATTCGGATGTTCTGATTAATGTTCGCTGTACGATAACTCTGAAGCGCATGTTTCTTTCGAAACTGTGGATGGTTTCCACGTTTTTTGAAGAAATTCTGATAGGCTTTCTCAAGATGCCGCAAGGACTGACGAAGTGCTATGCTATCCGCTTCTTTCAGCCATTCCTTTTCCCGGGTCAATAATTTGAGGTCTCTGCACATATCGGCATAACTGAGTCTGTCATGCCAATCATTCCATGCAGCTTTCCTGATTTCAAGATAGTGATTATAAACGAAGCGACAACAGCCAAAAGTCTTTTCGAAGAACTCCCGCTGCTTTTTGTTTGGATAGGCACGATACCTATATCCCCTAATGCGTTCCATTTCTCATCCCCCTTTTAAGAACATGTGTTCTTATTATACCATCTGAACGCTCTTCGTGCAATAACCGAAGCGGGTCAATCTTGTTTTTCTTGTGTTTTCCGTGTGCTTCCTTCCACTGCCTAAAAAGGGGGGTTAGGCATCATCACACCTTTATCTTTATTCCTTCATTACTCGTAACTACGTAAGTCTACCATAGTTTTTCTTGTTTATCTATATTTTTTTATCTTTTATTTCCGGATTTTCTATTCATTATCCCTTCAAAAAAATGAGGCGGGACAATATGCCCCGCCGATTAATGACCTTACTTTCTCAGTCCAAGTCTTGCGATGAGTGATCTGTATCTCTCCAGGTCAGTTTCCTTCAGGTAGTTGAGCAGGTTTCTTCTCTGTCCAACCATCTTCAGCAGACCTCTTCTGGAGTGGTGGTCTTTGTGATGCTTCTTCAGATGCTCATTGAGATCGTTGATTCTGTAAGTGAGAATCGCAACCTGAACCTCAGGGGATCCCGTGTCGCCTTCCTTAAGCTGATACTCTTTGATAATTTCTGCTTTCTTTTCTGTAGTGATCATTATAGTTCCTCCTTATTCTCAATACGCCTGCAGATAAGCCGCCGTCGGAGTATCGTACGTCCGATCCGCAGGTAAAAATCATACTCACGTATAATAACACGCGTGCCCTGCAATTGCAAGGACTATTTCGCCGGTGAGCAATGCTCCGCCAGGAACTCTTGTGGCGTCAATGCCGTGACCTGTGAGCGCGCAAAATCAGCCGCGTTCCTGGTCACAATACAGTCCGCCCTATTCCTTTTGGCGTTCGCCGCAAGAAACGCGTCCTCGAAATCAGGGATTTCACTGGCAACCGCATCTTCGAAATCCTCATCCGTCACATCTGTGATCGTCAGCATGCCCGAAATATCAACGAGCTTTTCTCTCACATTCGGATTCTTACGCAGTATATACGCAACGTCCGTCATTGCGGAAACCGGCATCATACAAAGGTCCCCGTTCTCAAGAGCGTTCCTCAGTACCAGATAAGAATCCGCAAAGAACGGTTCTCTTTTCTGAAGTATGTCAATGACGATATTTGTATCCAATACTATTCTCATTGTCTCTCCAGTCTGGCCGCTTTTATCTCATCAACCGTCATACCGTTATCCGCGGCCGCGCCCACCAGGCTGTTCAGAATATCCACCTTATCCTTATTGGGATTACTCATCTTAACGAGAACAGTCCCGTTTTTCGTAATGTAAACATCCTCGCTCAAAGCGAGCTGCATGTATTTCCCAAGATTCTTCTTGAACTCTGTAGCTGTAATCGTCATTTGAAACCGCCCCTTTCGGTATTATATGTTTCGGCATCGTATGATTATACGTTATATATCGTACGATTTATTATAGTATTTCGCACGATAAGCGTCAACAAAAAACAGGCCGCTTCAGACCTGTTTTCTTTCAGTCCGTTTAGAACATGAAGTGCACTGTATCAAGCGCCTCGTTCATCTCCGTGAAATCATCGCCGTCCATCAGGAACGATATGGCTACCACCGTCTTGCCTTTGCCTAAGGTGTAGATGCGCTGGTTCTTGCCCTGCGGGTGAATTTCCTTGTCGACAGGGATGATTTTGCCGCTAATCGAACCCGCGATCGTGGTGTCATAGTATCCGACATCGCCGAAGCCCAGCTGCTCCGCGTATTTCTGCGTCATCTCGCCGAGCACCGCTTCATCGACCTCTGAGCTCGCCTGCATGGCCTCGATCTGAAACTCCACGCTGCCGTCGGCCTTCTTGTAGACGTGAGTCATCTCAGCGCCCGCCGCTTCATCATAGACCCACGCCGCCGGGATGTCCATCTCAACGTTGCCCATCTGTATGGTCTGGGTCCCCGTCAGTTCTTCGCCCGCAGCCTCTGTCGCCTCCGCTTCAGTTGTCGCTTCAGTCTCAGCCGCCGTCGTCTCTTCTTCAGGCTCGGATTCGCTTCCGCCGCATCCCGCGAGCGTAAATGCAAAAGCAAACACAAGGGCCATCAATACCATCAATACCTTCTTCTTCATGATTATCCTCCTCTCTGGTGTCTGCGTACCAGATTGTCTCTTCAGTGTCTCCGGAAACCCGCAGTTCGGGCACGGCCAGCTGTCTGTGACCGTTCCGCATCTTGGACAGACCATAGTGTTCCCTCCTATTTCACCTCTACCTGACACATCTTCATGGTCTGCAGCGCCGCGTCGTGGCTCTCAGGCGTTACACCGGCGCAGCAGGACGCATCGACGCTAATCTTCACCTCCGGCATCATGGCCTTCAGGAGCAGCGCGTTCGACACTACGCATATATCCGTGCAAAGGCCAACCATCTCGACCTCAATCTCTTCGTCCTGCGAGATCTCAGCGACATCCAAAGCCATGGCTACACTGCCGAAGGTTGGCTTTTCGTAAATCTTCACTCCGTCCAGGAGCTCAGCGATGTCCTCGCGGATCTCCCAGCCTTTGCTTCCCCTGATGCAGTGCTCCACCGGCAGGTTCTTTCCTTCCTGCGTCTGGAGGTAATGCGTTTCGTGGGTATCCTTCGTCGCCAGAATGTCAGCCAGCGGATATGAACGTATCTTTGCTTTGACGTTCTCCACGATTGCCACTGCCTCAGGCGTTCCCAGGGCCCCGTCTATGAAATCGTTCTGCATGTCGATTACAATCAGTAACTTCCTCATCTGTGCACCTTCTCCCACTTCAGTTCGTCAAGTGAATACCCTTCTTTTTCCTCCGCCGGCATGCCCAGCGCCATAAGTCCGACAAGGCGCCACGGCAGTTCAACGTCCAGAATGTCCCTGACGTTCTGCTCGGCGTCGTTGCCTTCGCTGTCTATCCTCATGCGCATCTGCACCCAACAGCTGCCGACGCCCTGCTCCTGTGCCATAAGGCTCATGTGCGCCAGAGCGACGGAGCTGTCCTCGATCCAGGCGTCCGACAGGTCGCTGTCCGCAAATACGGCGATGGCCGTGTTGCAGTCAGCTAGAAGAGCCGCCCCGTGCTTTTTCGCCCTGGATAGCTTTTGCAAAACCTCCGGATCCTTAATCACATAAAACTCCCACGGCTGCTTTCCCCTGCTTGTCTGTGCCAGCAGCGCCGCCTGCAAAATCCTGTTCAGCTTCTCCTCCGGAATCTCCTCGCCCGTGTATTTGCGAATGCTCCTGCGCTTGGCCATTATTTCTATCAGTTCCATGGTTGGTTTCCTTTCGTACAGTGATTGTTTACGGGTTAATGATATCACAAAATTACATTTTTCATGCTAATTCGGCCTCTCCATACTGTTCGGTCAGCCTCTTCGCGGCGCCGCGCATCAACTCAACCACATCTGCCGGACCGACGATGCGCACTCCTTCGCCCAGGGCTATGATCCACCCCAGGAACTGGTCGCTGACGGCGACGTTCACAGTAATCTGGAAGCGTTCGTCATCCACCGGAGCGATTATTATATCCTTGCCGAATCGGTCTATCATGACGCCGGCCATCTCGTTTACGGCTTCGATGGTCACTTTCTTTTCCTCGCCGCTGAACATTCCGAACAGGCTCCTCGTGTAGTGCGGCAGATCGAACTTTTTGAAATCCTCTTTGCCCTCACGGCGCTCGTCCAGAAGCTCTATGTTGAGCATCTTGTCCACGCGGTAATGCCGGATTCCGCCGGCCTCCTGACCGTCCTCCCGGTCCGGGCTGTACGCCACGAGATAATAGTTCTCATCGTCCCACATGAGACCCCACGGGCTGGTCTGGTATCACTCCCCGCCGCGGCGCAGCTCCATCTCCTTGTTTGTGTTCCACTGGAAGTACTTGAAACGGATCTGGCTGTCCGTAGCGATGGCGTCGTGCAGCCTGTCGACGTTGTAGTATATGCTCTCGTTCATCGTCTTGACGCGACCTGTTATGAAGACCTGCCTTTGCAGCTTCTTCGCGTCATGCCTGCTGGCGAGCGACTCGATCTTACGGATCAGCTCGTTCGACTTGCGGTCCGTCATGAACTTTGCGGACTGCACCGAATCGACGAGAAGCTTCAGCTCCGGCAGCTCGAAGTCGCGGGCGCCGATGTAGTAGTTCCACTTGCGGCCCTGCTTCTCGCTGATTATATCGAGGCCGAAGGTCCTGAGCTCCTCGAAATCCATATACAAAGTCTTCCTGTCGGCATTAATCCCGCAGGCGTTGAGCTTGCTTATGATCTCAGGCATCGTCAGCGGATGCTGCTCATCCGTCTCCTCCATGAATATCTTCATCAGATAGAGAAGTTTCAGTTTCTGATTCGGTCCCTTGGCCATGACTGCACCCTTTCTATTCTCACCAAATATACGGTATCAGTTTCTTTGTAGTTTTCTTGTAATCCCGGTAGGCCTCGCCGAAGTCTTCCTCGAGGCGCTTCTCTTCCCTGCTGACCTGGACCATCATGATCGCGATGTACAGCACAAAAATCACGACCGACTGCCACGAGTGCAGGAAGATGACGATACCGAGATAATAGATGAAGACGCCCAAAAGCATCGGATTCCGGCAGATCCTGTACGGGCCGTCCGTCATGAGTTCGCTGGTCCTCGGCGCAACCTCGTGGTTAAAAGCATCCATCGGGTTGCCTTTGCCTACGCGCTTCATGTGCACTATCGACCAGATGCTGAGGGCGATTCCGGCAATCCCGAGAATCAGCAGTACGACGACATGCCACGTTCCGAAGCTGAAGTCGCCGGACGCTTTCCACATGATTATCGGAATCAGGATGATGAACAGCACCAGGCCTATGATGTATCCAAATGCGTCTCTTGCTTTTTTCATCTTTATAACTTTCTCTCCATATACACCCTATACGTCCCGTACTGGGCGTTGCCGGGGCTGTCAGGGTACATGTGCTCCGTGAGCTCAGCCAGCGGAATCCAATCGGCGGAGTCTACTTCCTTCGACAGATTGAAATCCTTCTTCGTCGCGCGGCCGATGTAACCGTGCATGAGAAGTTCCTCCTCGGCGAACCACCACGTTCCGGAGTACTCCAAATCATCAAGGGCGATGCCCAGTTCCTCTTGTACTTCCCTGAATGCTGCCTGCTCCGCCGTCTCTCCGACCGTGATATAGCCGGAAACGAAGTTCTTGTATTCACTGGACATGTACTGCTGACGCAGCATGGCGACTTCTTCGAGCTCATTTATAACCATGATTATCACGCAGCTGCCGAAGGAGTCGAACCAGAACTTGCTGCATTTTTCACAGTACGGCACCAGGCCGTCATCGCCGGCCGGTTTGAGTGTCAGTTTGTTTCCGCATTTTGGGCAATAATTATAACGCATCGTCTTTATTCCACTTGTTTCTCCAGAGTTCCATTATCTCCGGGTAATTCTTCTTTCTCATGAGGTAAATTCCCACAACGGCTCCTAGTACCCCTGCCGCGATGGTGATCCAGTCACCTACGCCGAAATTCACCATGAGGCCTCAGCTGCTACCCATGTCCGCACGTATGAATTCCATGAAATCCAGGCTCATGTGACCCAGAATGATCGGCCACAGCAGGCCTGTGCGAAGGAAGACTGCTCCGAGAAGAAGTCCTATACCTACGGCGTAGAGCGCCTGAATAACAGACATGATGGGGTCAGCTCCGACAAATGCGTTGGTGATATGAACCAGCCCGAAGAACACAGACGAAAGCCAGAATATGACTGTTATCTGCTTTTCGGACTTGATGGTACGCATGTAGTTGGCGACGCCGAGTCCGCGGAAGGCGATCTCTTCCCCGAATCCAGGTGCAAAAGCCCTGAGAAACGCTATAAACACGCTGGCTGTTCCGAACTGAACCCAACTTGCGACGCTTCCGATCCAGTGAAGAATCAGCACAGGCAAAAGCATCAGCACGGCGGTGCCCATGCCTTTAAGTCCCAGCATGCCCCGGAATTCCTTCCTGAACCACAAGGTGAAAAGTCCGACTGCGACCATTGCGCCTATGGCGACCCCTATGCCGCTTGCGGACATCTGTGTCTTGCCCATCATTGTTACTTCAGCGGCATATCCGGGGATAAAACCGGCAAGCAAGTTATCTATGCTGCCTCCGAGTGAAGTAAATATCTGCGCTATGAGAAACAGAATGAAATAGCTCAGTATCGGGTGGTCAAATATCCTGTGTCTTTTTCTCTCCATTGTTCGGTCTCTCTCAAAATCCAGCTGAACTCTTGCAGTAACTTATCTATTGTTCCGTTGCATCCATCCCCAGCTCATCCAGCTTTTCGCAGCCGGGGCGGAATGCCCAGGTGGCGTATATGACCGGCTCGGCGCCCAGCTCCTTCGCCAGCATCACTGGCATTTGATTAGCCGCCGTCAGACTGTTTCCGAGCATGAGAATCTGCAGTTTTGGCTTGGTGTGTTTTCTGATCAATTGCATTATGTCTCTTTTATCAATAATCCAGATTCGTCTCAGGCAAAGTGCATCCGCCGTCGATTACGACGGTCTGTCCTGTGATGAAGCTGGCTTCGTCGCTGGCCAGATAGCTGACCAGGAATCCGATGTCTTCCGGACGTCCCAGTCTGCCAATCGGCAGGCTCGCCGCCAGGTCGCGCAGGAACTCTTCCGGATTGTCAGGCTTTTCTTCAGCGGCTTCCCCCGCTACCATCGGCGTATTGCAGTAGCCCGGACATACGATGTTCGAGGTTATGCCGTCCTCGATGAACTCCATGGCGAGGCATCTGCCGAATCCGATTAGCGCGGACTTGGTGATTGAATAGGACATGTCCCCTCCGTCATCGACAAAACCGCCGGTAACAGACGCGATGGTAACAACGCGGCCGTACTTATTCTCCACCATGTGAGGAATGACGCTCTGTGATACGTTCCACGGTCCCTTGACGTTGATGTCGATATGAAAGTCCAGATTGCTCATGTCTGTCTCAAGGAACGGCAGGTTCTTCATGACTCCCGCGTTGTTTACGAGAATGTCGATCCGGCCGTACTTCTCGATGACTTTTGCAACGGAGTCGTCGATGTTCGCCCGGTCCGTGATGTCGGTCTTGAATCCGCAGACATCGTAGCCTTTGCCCGTGAGCTCCGCCACTGTCTCGTCTAGAATATCACTTTTGTCAAAAATCGCAACACGGGCACCCTGAGAAGCGAGCACCTCCGCGATGCCTTTGCCGTTTCCCATTGCCCCGCCGGTAACGATTGCAATTCTGTTTTTTACTGTCATTGTTTTATCCTCTCTCGCACAAATCAAACGCTCACGCCTGAAATCTCCACGTCGATTCCCGCGCTGTCAAACTGTTTTCTGATCTCCTCCATGCGCTCATGTGACGGCGTCTCGAAGGTGGTGTACTCCAGTCCTGCGTGACGCGCTTTGGCCGCACCCATCTCGTGGTATCCTAGCAGAGACACCCTCTTTACCGCAAGCTCCTTAACCAAAGCCACTGCGGCCTGTATTTCTTCGTCACCGTCGTTGAGGTCCTTAATGAGGGGCATGCGCACCCAGATTTTGTCGTGGGTCTGCGGGTCAGCCGCCAGCGCGCGCAGATTGTCTATGATACGCTCGTTGCTGACGCCCGTAAGCCGTTCGTGAACCGCAGGGTCCATGTGTTTCAGATCGAACAGCACATGGGTCACATTCGGTGACAGCGCCAGATCCATCATGTGCCGCGTCTCCCCAAATCCGCAGGTGTCTATGCACACGTCGATGCCTTCTTCGCGGCACGAGTCAGTCAGCGCCCGCGCAAAGGCAACATGAGCCAGCGGCTCTCCGCCGCTGATGGTTACGCCTCCGCCGGAATCCTGGTAGAATTCCCTGTCCTGCAGGACTGTGGCCATGACCTCTTCAACCGTCATCTCTTCCGCGACATATTTGATTGCTTTTGTATAACAAACCCTGGCGCACTCGCCGCAGGCTTTGCACGCCTTGAAGTCGATAGCGACGCCGTCCTCAGAAATGGTGATGCCTCCCTCAGGACAAACAGCCGCGCACTCCCCGCACCTTATGCAGCGGGACGGGCTGATCATCATCTGGTTTTCGGGACTTATCATCTCCGGGTTGTGGCACCAGACGCATTGCAAGGGACAGCCCTTTAGAAATACGGTTGAACGTATTCCCGGGCCGTCCTGTGTTGAGAACTTCTGTATGTTTCCGATTAAAGCCGTGTTGCTTTTGCTCATCAGCAACCTCCGTGAGCCGTACGCGCGATGATCGAATCCTGAACGTGACGGTCGAGCTCCGTGAAGTAAGCCAGGTAGCCTGCTACACGCACAACGAGTCCTCTGTACTCCTCCGGATTCTCCTGAGCAGCGCGCAGCGTAGCGTCATCCACGACGTTAATCTGGATGTGCTGTCCGCCTTCCTTGAAGTATGTCTTGACCACGCTCTCGATGGTGTCGATGCCCTTCTCACCTTCGACGCTCTTCGGGTCGAATCGGAGATTGAACAGAGCGCCGGCGTAGAAATTCTCCGGCTTCAGGGAAGCGACGGATTTCACGGTTGCCGTCGGTCCGTTTATATCTCTCCCCATCATCGGAGATGAGTTGTCATTCAATGATTCGCCTGCATGTCTGCCGTCCGGCGTCGCGCCGGTATCCTCACCGTGCGGCACATTCTCGGACTGTGACATGAGCGTGTAGTCGTAGTGGCCGCCGCGGGCATCTTTCCACTGCTGGACGGTCTCCGCCACATAGTTGCAGATATCATGATTGATGCTGTCCACATAAGGGTCGTCGTTGCCGAACTTCGGCGGTATGTTGAGCAGATACTGACGCACTCGCTCATTGTCCTTGAAGTCGCTGTCGAGGATGTCGATCAGTTCCTGCATGGTGACGATCTTATCCTTGAACACGGCGTATTCGATGCCTACGATGGAGTCTGCCAGGTTGGCTGTTCCAGTACCGAATATTCCGGAGCTGGAATGCTTAGCGCCGCCCTCCTGGACGGACATGCCCTTGTCGATGCAGCCGTCCACCGTCAGCGAGGTGTACACTGCCGGAAGGCGTCTGGCCTGTTCAACCTGAATGATTCTCGATGCTTCAACCATTCTCTCGTGGATGTAGATAATCTGCTTTTTGCAGGCCTCAATGATGTCTTCCTTGCAGGTGAATTCACACGGATCTCCTGTGTCGATCCCCAGCTTCATGCCGGTCCTTGGGTCCACGCCTCTGTGCAGGACCAGCTCCAGGCACTTGGCGTAGTTGACATAGCCTACGTCAGGGAAGCAGTCCGCGCCGCCGCCGCCATACTGCGGCTGGGTGCATCCGACCACGTTCCAGCCCAGAACCTCTTCGTCAGAGCCGCCTTTTGATCGTACGATCTTCATGCATACATCGTCATTGAAGAGTCCCGGCTGCGCCATACCGTCCTGAATCATCTCCGCCGCCTGGCGGAGCAGATCCTCCGGCGTCTTGTCGCTGACGCGCATGGCCAGAACCGGCTGAGCCGTTTTTACATCTGCGCCTGCTGTCAGGCACATGTAGCTCAGCTTGTTCGTCGCGTCCTCCCCATCCAGTCCGAGTCCGCCAACCATGACGATGGCCCACATCGGGAAGCCCGCGAATGCCTTTGAACACTCTTTATCTCTTACTTCGATGACTTCTCCGCACTTCAGGAAGAAGCACTCCAGAATCTCCTGGGCCTTGTCCTCATCGAAGACGCCTGCTTTCATGTCCATCTCCATGTATGGATACAGTATCTGGTCGAACCGTCCGAAGCTGCACGCCGTCGCAGGTCCCTCAATGTGATAAACGAGGTGTACGAACCATACGAACTGCAAAGCCTCATAGAATCCTCTCGGCGGATTCTCCGGCACGTTCCTGCAGTTGGAGGCGATTTCCAGAAGCTCGGTTTTGCGTCCGAGGTCGGTTTCCTTCTCAGCCAGTTCGAGGGCTTTGTCCGCATACCGGTTAACAAACCGGATCACTGCCTTCATGACGATGATACATGCTCTCCAGAAATCCTGTTTCTCCTGGTTCTCAATGGTGTCGCCCTGTGTTTCAGCAATCTTCTCCTCGCAGCGGGCGATGTAGCCTTTGAATCCCTTTTCCATAAGGTCCTTGTAATCCGGTACGACCTCTCCTGAGATGGTGTTGACCTGACCCATGTCGATGATGGAATTCTCGTACATGGCCATGGTGTCCTCAGGAAATCTGTCTTCGAGCAGGTCCTCGATGGCCCTGCCCTGCCAGAACTCTTCCAGACAGTCCATGATGATCTTCTTGTCTTCTTCCGTCACATCGATCTCATCCAGCTTTCTCGTCGGGAACTCCGGAATCTCTTCCAGAAGCCACTCCGTCGAAGCGTATTCCGGGAACAGCAGCGCGCCGCGCAGTGTATAGGTAGGTACGCCGACAATCAGTTCTTCATCGTGGATTGTGATGCTCAGATTGTCCAGAACGTATTCCAATGTCTTTGCGCGGAACAGATACCTCGGCTCACCGGCGAACCTCTTGTACGCCTCTGTGATGAGGAGTAGCCGCTCCGGTGTGATGTTCGGTCTGACAGACAGGAATCTGTCTTTTAATCTCTGTACTCTTGGTGTAATCATATCTATTCTCCGTGACCTACTCCCGCCGCTTAGCCTGTCGGCTTGAAGCGGGGGCTTCTCGTTCAAGGCAGGCATCCCTGCCAGTATCAGCGAGCTATCCCCGCGGGCCCCGCGGTTCTTTGTTTACGTCAGTTATATCTATGCGCAGTTTT
>JAFRCM010000117.1 GCA_017404365.1 Bacillota bacterium | reverse complement strand
TTTTCTGTGCCCGAAAGCAGGGAACCGCAGCCGGTAGAGAGGTTTCAGGGCTAAAACTGCCTGGATACGGACAGAAAAAGAGGCCGTTGCCTAGACAATCCGTTTGTCTAATGCAACAGCCCCTTTTTTCAGTTTCCTGATTCTTTCAAGCTTGAAGGCTTATTTCTTGTGGCAGCCAAGCGGCAGCTTAGGATATCCATCCTTGTATTCGCCGGTTTCAAGTCTGTTGAAGTAATCCTGAACAGCTCTTGCCGCAACGCCGTTGAGCAGTACCAGACCGATGAGGTTTGGTGCAGCCATCAGAGCGTTGAAGATGTCAGCTACAGTCCATACCTGTGAAAGTGTGAGGAACGGACCAATGAATACTGCGAAGATGTACAGCCATCTGTAAACCTGTACTGCTGTCTTGCTTCCGTTGAAGAGATACTCGCAGCATCTTTCAGCGTAGTAGTCCCATCCGAGGATAGTAGTAAACGCGAAGAATGCCAGAGCGCACATTACTACGAATGCACCTGCAGTGTCGCCGAGCAGTCCCATTGAGAATGCATCGATTGTAACCTGGGCTCCTTCGTGACCAACTTCGAGAGCGTAGTCATAAGCTCCGGAAACCATGATTACCAGACCAGTCATCATGCATACGCAGATGGTGTCGATGAACGTACCTGTCATTGATACCAGACCCTGTCTAACAGGCTCATTAGTCTGAGCAGCTGCAGCAGCGATAGGAGCTGAGCCAAGACCTGCCTCGTTTGAGAATACGCCTCTTGCAACACCCTTGGTGATCGCAAGGTAGAAGGCGCCGAACGCGCCGCCCGCTACAGCCTTTGCGCCGAATGCCATCGTTACGATGTCAGCGATTGCTGAAGGGATCTCGTTCAGGTTTGTGAAGATGATGATCAGTGAAACCAGAACGTAAGCGATCGCCATGAACGGTACGATTACCGTTGTTACAGTAGCGATTCTCTTGATTCCGCCGATGATTACCAGTGCAGCGAAGAAAGTTACGATGATTGCAACCGCGATGGTTACAGCTGTGATTTCCTTGTCTGCGCCGATAGTGAACAGCGTATTGGTGTGGAAGAATGTCTCAGCTGCGGAAGCGATTCCGTTGATCTGAGTGATTGTTCCGATACCAAATGCTCCGGCTATGCATCCGAACAGAGCGAACAGCTTACCCAGCCATCTAGCGTTCCATCCGTATCTCTCTTTGATACCCTTCTCAATGTAGTAGAAAGGTCCGCCGAGGTAGCCGCCTTCAGGGTTCACCTGTCTGTAGATGACAGCGAGAACACCTTCCGTGAACTTGGTAGCGAGGCCTACGCAAGCCGCGATGAACATCCAGAACAGTGCTCCAGGACCGCCTACGATTACGGCGGTTGCAACACCGACGATGTTTCCTGTACCTATTGTGGCAGAAAGCGCTGTACACAGAGCTCCGAATGAGGTTACTTCACCTGAAGCACCATCTTCGTTTCTTACCATGTACTTAAGTGCTCTGCCGAGCTTGATGAACTGCATACCTTTTAATCTGATGGTAAGCAGCAGGCCGGTACCCATTATGAGTACGAGAAGAGGCACTCCCCATACAAACGAGTCGACCGAATCGAGAAATTGTGTTACCATTTCGTTCTCCTTCTTTCAAATAAGATAATAAATGAATGAAATAAAAAAGTCGAAAAAACGCTTAAGCATATTCCGACTTCCCGGAGAGGTACAAATACAAATAATTGCGGGAACTATCTGCCCTGTCCTTTTGCCTGAGAGATTACGTTTATTTGAGTCTTCCTCGATGACCCCTTAACGCGTACACCTTCGGCGCCCGGTCTTTCCCGGAACTCTCCAGAGAATCATAGTTCGTCTACCGCCTCATCGCTAACGCGTTAACCCGCGAAAGCAAATCGAACGGTTACATAAACTTACGAACACAATATAGCACACCATTTTGAGGTTGTGCAACCATATTTCCGCATTATATTGTGTAATATATTGTATACATTCAAAACATGGCCACAAAAACAAAAAAAGTGCCATCGGGATTGTACCGCGGCACTATTTGAACCGTTTATTTGTAGTAATGTCTATTTTACCTTAGCGTTTTCGCCTAGAAAATCAAGGACCTTCTCATACAGGAGTTCAATATGAACATACTGCTCCATGGTTCTGCCGGTATCGCGCTTAACCGCTTCCTCCGTGTATCCCTGGATCTCTATATCTTTCTGCAGGGCCTCGGCTTCCTCGTCCGTGTAGGTGATACCCTCTTTCTCAGCGATGTATTCAACAAGCATTTCCTGCTTAACCAAAGTCTTCGCGTAGTCCTTCAGCTGCTTCTGCAGTTCCTCCTCGGTCGCTGCTCCATAGTACTGAGCTATGAAGTCTTTTCTGTCCAGCCCGTACTGCTCAGCATTGTAATCTGTAAGAGCATCGAAAGTCTCCACATAGTGATTGACGACTTCCTTCGGATACTTGATCACTTTCGTACCAGCCAGAACCTTCGACCACACTTCTGTTTCCATGTTGTCTTCAGCTTCGGCCTTCTTCTGCTTGTACAGTTTTTTCTCTACTGCCTTCTCATACTCCTCTGTGGTTTTGTAATCACCGAGGGTCTTTACGAACTCGTCGTTAAACTCCGGCTGAACCGATCTTGTCGCACCATTGATCTTGACTGTGAATACGACATCCTTTCCCTGGAGTTCTTTCGCAGCGTAGTTCGGCGGGAAAGCCAGCGCGAGTTCGATACCCTCTTCACCAACCTTGTGACCAATCAGGCCTTCTTCGAATCCGTCTATGTAGGTGCCGGTGCCGAGAGTCAGATCTTGTCCTTTCGCCGTGCCGCCTTCGAACTCCTTGCCGTCGACTTTACCGACGTAATCAATGTTGACCGTATCGCCTTCTTTGACCTCATCGCCTTTTTTGAGTTTCGTATCCTTCGCGGCGTCCTTCAGCTGCTCAACGATGGCGTCACCGATCTCCGATTTTTCGACCTTGACCTCCATCATGTCCGCCTCTATGCCCTTGTATTCTCCGACCTTGAGATACTCGTTCAGATTGAGTCCGCTGTACAAGTCGTCGTCATCTCCGCACGCTGTCAGTCCCATCATGCATATCGCAGTTATGGCGCCGATTGCCAGCATTCCTGCCCTGCGCAATGCCGTCTTATTGAATATCCTGCTATCTGTTTTATCCACTTTTTTATCCTTTCAGCTGGTGCCTTTTGTCGTAATCTGCTTTAGTTATTATAACCTCTTCCTCTGCCTGCTTCTTGTCGTTTGTGTGATTATTCGATTATCAGTTTGTTAGGGTTTTCGATCTCATTGCGCCGCGCCAGCTGCTTGAGGTATTCTCTGATTTCCTCGTTCACCTGCTCAACCTCTTCCCTGAAATCATTGGCGGATACTCTATGCGCATTGTTCCCCAGTATTATCATCTGCTCGAGCCTGTCGGATGTGGCTACACGCACACGGTAGCGTTTCCCGCTCCTGTTGCCTTTGCCTGAAAGCTCATAGGTTGTGCGCTCAATGTACGCGTCCGCCGTCTCGGCTTCTTTAGTGTAAACAACAGTTACGCCGCCGTGCTCTTCGAAGTGTCTCTGCCCGCCCTTGACCTTGTACGCGTCGAAGACAGCGATGACGCTGCACTTTCTGAACCCCTGATAGTTTCCGAGAATCTCGATAAGCGCTTCACGCGCGCTGTCGATGTTCTCCTTCGCCAGTTGTTTGAGTTCATCCCAGGCAAATATTATATTGTATCCGTCAACAAGCAGATACTCAGGCAAAAGCATCTCGTCCCGTCTTCGTTCTGCTTCCGCGGCTCGCCGTCTGCGCTCCGCCGCTTTTTTTCTGCGCTCCAGTTCACTGTCGAACTCTCTGGCTTCAATACTCGGCTTGTCAGACTTGCTGCTCTTGAAAGTTCTGTCGAATATCCGCTCCAGTTCCTTGTCATCAGCGGACATCCCGCCTAAACCTGGGGCGCCGCCTAAGCCTGCCGCGTCGCTGGTTCTGTGCTGTCCTGATGTCGGATCAGATCCGTTATCTGATTCATCTGACGCCGTCCTGCGCGCTGCGCTGACATGCATCATGTCGTCGGCTTCGTCCCAGCTCACCAGATGCCCGGCGCCGTGTGAGCAGAATACTGAATCAGCAGATTCTTCAGCATCTGCGTCGGGATCATATCCGGACGCTGCCACGACTTCATCCTGGTTGTGGCAAACGTCATAACCTCCGAAGCTGAGGACAAGCCTGCCGCGTCCCTTAGTATAGGAAGCAACCTCCGTTACATATTCCTTCATCTCTGACACCGGCGCGCGTCCCCTGAGCGTCGTCATGTCGTCTGCTCCCGATTCCTCCGGCGCGCCGCACTCGCCGCTCATCCTCTGGATGTCCGCCATGCTGCGGCCAACCATGTCACGGGGAACCTCTAGTTCGAAATCGTAGTAAGGCTCAAGCAGAATCATGTTGCCGTCCGCAAGGCTTTTGCGCATACCCTGCCGTATCGCTCTGTATGTTGCCTGCCTGAAGTCGCCGCCTTCGGTATGCTTCTCGTGCGCCCTTCCGGCTATTATGCTTATTCTCATGTCGGTAACCGGCGAACCCGTAAGGGTTCCCACGTGCTCCTTCTCCAGAAGGTGTGTCATGATCAGTCTCTGCCAGTTCCTGTCCAGAACGTCCTCACTGAGCTGGCTTCCGAACTCCATGCCGCTTCCTCGCGGCAGCGGTTCCATAAGAAGGTGCACCTCCGCGTAGTGTCTCAGCGGTTCATAGTGCCCCGCGCCCTCTATCGTCTCCGCGATCGTCTCCTTGTACGCGATTCGGCCTTCCGTGAATTCGGCATCAATTCCGAACCGCCTTTTTATCATCTCCTGCAGGACCTCGAGCTGGACCTGTCCCATGAGCTTCAGCTGTATCTCTCGAAGCTGGCTGTTCCATGTTATCTGCAGCTGAGGATCTTCTTCTCCAAGCTGTCTGATTTTTGCGTATGCTTCGTGAACATTGACGCCGTCCGGTAATCTGACGCCATATACCATGAGCGCCTCCAGCACGCCGTCGTTATCCGGCAAAAGCTCCTGAGGCCCCGTTACCTGACATACTGTTCCCGGACCGGCCTCTTCCACGGTCCTGTATTTATCACCTGAATATATCCTGATCTGATTTATCTTCTCACCGCAGATTTCGTCGCGTACGCGCAGCGTCCCTGCGAACACCTTAAGATGAGTCAGACGCTCGCCCTGCTTGTCTCTCGTTACCCGGAACACGCGATATTCCGTCTTGCCGATTCCGTCTTCGGCATCGGCCCAGTGTCCGAAATCTACATCGGCGCCGTACCCGATCGTGAGTCTTCCCAGGGCGTCCAGAAGCTCATCTGCGCCTTCCATTTTGAGAGCAGAGCCGAAGTAACACGGGA
>JAFRCM010000116.1 GCA_017404365.1 Bacillota bacterium | reverse complement strand
TTGCCAAGGCTGTCTTTGTGAATATAAACTCCGGGACTGTCCGGCAGTTGTTTCAGAGCGTCCTTAATGTTCTCTGAAATCTCCATCTCTGTATCCCTTTTCCTGGTTTTCCTTTTCTATTCTATGCCTGCGTTTACGCCTGTTCCTGCGGCTCCGCCTCTCTTTGCGCCGGCGCCTCTTCTCGGAAGTCTTCACTCTGTAGATTATTATGAGAATCAGCAGAATGATTCCGAGTATCGTGAAGAACAGCGGCAGGTCTTCATCTGCTATTCCGATGTATGACAGCGGTCCGCCCTTTTCCGCAGTCTCAAGAGCGATCAGGTTCTGCTTTGAAACGACCTTGCCGTCCTCATAGGCGACGAGCTGTCCCATTACAGTTCCTTTTTTGATCGGTGCCATCGGCTTCTCTTCTTTAAGTTTGACCTCAGTAGTCACCGTCTCGGATGGCTTGGTGCCTCTCAGCGCCGTGACCTTAAGATCATACGGTACTCCTATATCGACTCTTCTGAGTGATCCTCTCTTGACTCTGACCGAGTCCTGCACATCTCCGGCCTTTGCGGCTGTATAGCTCTTGAAATTCGCAAAAGCGTACTTCCACAGTTTTTTGGCGTCCTGAAACTTGTCCTTCGCGTGCGGCGCATTCATGACGACAACGATGACATCCATGTTGCCCTGCCTTGCGTAACCTGCGAAGCAGTCGCCCGCCGTGCTTGTATATCCCGTCTTGACGCCGATGCAAGGCTTGTACATCAGCTTGGCTCTTTCCTTGACTGAAGCCTGCACCATGTCAGGCAGTTCGGATTCATCTTCAGGAAAGTAGTTGTACGGGTTGTTCTTGTACCTCTTGACGAATTTGTCGAGAGCTTCTTTGTCGCCGTCGGCCGCTTTCTGAATCTCTTCGCTGTAAAGGCACGCGTTCGAATTAACGAGCTTCCTCTTCTTCGATTTGTTCGTCGCCTTTATTGTGTACTCGCGGGTTCCGACTATCTCCCTGAAGCGCTCGTCCTTCATGCCTTCTTTTGCCATGAGGGCAATGTCGTAGGCTGTGGTGATGTTGTTGACCTTGTCAGGATTAAGGCCGTTCGGATTCTTGTAATCTGTATCCTTGGCGCCGATGGACTTTGCCTTTGCGTCCATCATGTCGCAGAAAGCGTCGATATCCCCGTCGCCTGCCAGGTATCCCATGTACTCGGCGGCGTCATTAGCCGACGCCAGCATCATCCCGTAGGCGATATCGCGAATTGTAAGCTTCTCTCCCTTCTGGAGATTCATGTCCGTACCCTCGCCGGTCGTCGTTTTCTCGACAGTGATTTCCTGATCGAAATCCAGTTTGTCCAGACACACCAGAAGGTTCAGTATCTTTGTCATGCTCGCGGGATCTCTCTTCTTGTGAGCGTCCTTCTCATAGAGAACGGTTCCGCTTCCCGCGTCCATCACAACAATTGAGGTGCCCGTTGTCTTCGGCGCCTTGTCCGCGCCTTCGAAGGTGCTTTCCTCAGCGTAAGACGGCACTGTCCCCATAAGAGTCAGTGCCGCCGCGATTACAAGTGTCGTTAATGTTTTGATCAGTCTGTTTGATTTATTACGCATTTTCCGCCTTAAACTTCTCCATGAACTCAATCAGCGCGTCGATACCTTCTGCCGGCATTGCATTGTAGATGGATGCTCTCATGCCGCCGATGGATCTGTGTCCGCCCAGATTGTGCAGTCCTGCTGCCTTTGCTTCAGAAACGAACTTCTTCTCGACATCCTTGTCGCCGATTACGAATACGACGTTCATCAGGGATCTGTCTTCCTTTCTTACAGGGCACTTGTAGAAGCCGCTGCCGTCGATGTAATCGTAGAGCTTGGCTGCCTTTGCGACGTTCTTCTCGTTCATCGCAGCCAGTCCGCCGTTTCTCTTCAGATACTTGAACACTTCACCTGCAACGTAGATTGAGAACGTGTTCGGTGTGTTGTAAGCGGAATCGTTGTCCGCATGAATCTGATAGTCGAGGTATGTCGGGATGTCTGCAGCTGCCTTGCCGATCAGGTCCTCTCTTACGATTACGATCGCGACGCCTGAAGGAGCGATGTTCTTCTGAACGCCTGCCCAGATTATTCCGAACTTGGTAACGTCGACCTCCTCTGAGAGGATGCATGATGACATGTCTGCTACGAGCGGAACGTCTCCCGTATCAGGAATGTATGGGAAGTGAGTTCCGTAGATCGTGTTGTTGTAGCAGATGTGGACGTAATCCGCGTCAGCTCTGAAGTCTTCTTTCTTGACCTCAGGGATGTAAGTGAATGTATCTTCCTCTGATGAAGCAACAACTTTGGCGTCATATCCCATCTTGACAGCTTCCTTGTAAGCTTTCTTTGCCCAGTTGCCTGTCAGGATGAAATCGATCTTGCCGGTGTTTACAGCCAGATTCAGCGGTACCATGGCGAACTGGAGAGTTCCTCCGCCCTGTACGAACAGCACCTTGTAGTTATCAGGAATGTTCATGATGTCTCTGAGGTCCGCTTCAGCATCAGCCAGAATTGCCTTGAACTCAGCTGATCTGTGTGACATCTCCATTACAGACTCACCGCACTCGTGATAGTTGAGAAGATTGTCAGCGACATCTCTGATGACTTCTTCCGGAAGCATCGATGGTCCTGCTGAAAAGTTGTAAGCTCTTTCTTTCATTATTGTTACCTCCGTATATGTTATTTAAAATATGGCATTTGTCATGCGCGTTTTTTCGCAGTTTAATTATACCATTTAAGCTGTATTTTTTGTGTGCGGATTTTGTTTTTTATACATATTTTCTACCTTTTATGTTAGAATCATTTTTAAGCAGACAGAAGGTCCGGCTCAAGCCGGATAATTTCAGATAAAGAGGTGAATTAAATGTACAAAATCGGAACATTCAACAAAATTTCCCCTGTTGGTCTCGGCAAGCTTACCGATGATTACGCGGTTGTCGAAAACCAGGGCGACGCACACGGCATCATTCTGAGAAGCTACGATCTTCACGACATGGATTTCTCGGAAGAGCTTCTGGCCATAGGCAGAGCGGGCGCAGGCACAAACAACGTTCCAGTTGACAGATGCAGCGAGCTGGGAATCGTGGTATTCAACGCTCCGGGCGCAAATGCCAACGCTGTAAAAGAGCTGTGCATCTGCGGAATGATCATGGCCGCCCGTAACGTACCTGACGGAATCGCGTGGGCCAAGACTCTCAAAGGCAGCGAAGGCGTAGGCCCTCAGATCGAGAAGGGCAAAGGCCAGTTCGCCGGCACAGAGATCATGGGCAAGACCCTCGGCATCATCGGACTTGGCGCTATCGGCCGCCTGGTAGCCGACTCAGCTCTGGCTCTGGGAATGAATGTTATTGGTTATGACGCATTCCTGACTGATGAAGTCAAGGCTGCGCTTCCTGCCGAAGTTTCCGTAGTGGACGATCTGGCGAAGCTCTATCCTGAATGCGACTACATTTCCATACACGTACCTGCAAACGACGCGACAAAAGGCATGATGAACGCTGAAGCTTTCGCTCAGATGAAAGACGGCGTGATCTTCCTGAACTTCGCCCGTGACAAGCTGATGAACGATGACGACCTGCTGGCAGCTCTCGCTTCAGGCAAAGTCGCCAAGTACGTCACCGACTTCGCTGACGACGCTGTGCTGAATTCAGACGAGCCGGGCATCATCGTACTTCCTCATCTTGGCGCTTCATCGGCAGAAGCCGAGGACAACTGCGCGAGCATGGCGGTAACTCAGGTCATGGATTACATTGAGAACGGCAACATCAGAAACTCCGTAAACATGCCTAACCTGAGCCTCGGACCAAAGAAGGACTGCCCTCGTCTCTCAATCATCTGCAAGGCCAACGCCGAATCAGACGTAATGTTCAAACTGAACGAGCTGGAGCTGGCGGACGTCGCATCAGAAACGCGCGGTGATTACGCGTACATCCTGGCTGATCTGGAAGACAAGACAATCGACCTTCAGGTTGCAGGAATCATCAGACAGAGAATAATCTAAACAATGCAAAAGCAGAAAAGAGCGGCCTGCGCCGCTCTTTTTTTACGTTATTTATCTACTATTTTATATACCGTTTTTCTTGCAGAGCTTTTCGATTGGGCAGCTGCCGCACTTTGGATTTCGCGCTGTGCAGCACTTTCTGCCATGCCAGATAAGGCTGTGATGAGCCTCTGTCCAGCGGTCATTTGGCAGGATCTTCATGAGCTCTTTTTCCGTCTCCAGAACGTTCTTTTCACCGGCGTTTTTTGCGCTGATTTTTAAATCGGACTGCGCTGTTTTTTCCTCGTTTCCGGAGGTGGATTCCGACGCAAGACCGATGCGGTGTGACACCCGGAAAACGTGAGTGTCGACAGCGATTTTCTGCTGCCCAAACCCCACTGCGAGAACGACGTTCGCGGTCTTTCTTCCGACTCCGGGAAGGGCAACAAGAGCGTCATAATCTTCAGGTACCTGCCCGCCGT
>JAFRCM010000115.1 GCA_017404365.1 Bacillota bacterium | reverse complement strand
TCGTAGTAGCACTGGCCTCCGCACTCATGGATGATATCTGTTATCTCTTTGATGTTAGGATCGAAGAGGCCTGCTGTATTCGGGTTGGTCAGCATGAGGCCCGCTATCTCATCGTTTCCTTCGCAGACCTGTCTGAGCTTCTCAACATCTACAAGACCCTTATCGTCTGAATCAACGTTGATAACTTCCATTCCAGCCATTACAGCTGAGGCCGGATTAGTCCCGTGAGCCGAGTCAGGAACTATGATCTTGCGTCTCTGTGTGTCCCCGTTGGACAGATGATACGCCTTTATGAGCAAAAGCCCCGTAAACTCGCCGTGAGCGCCTGCGGCAGGCTGCAGAGTGAAGTTGCTCATTCCGGTTATCTCGGCGAGAGCGTCCTCTGTCTCCTTTAGTATCTGCAGGCAGCCCTGAACTGTATCCACAGGCTGAAGCGGATGGATCTGCGTAAAACCGTCGAGAGCAGCCATCTGCTCGTTGATCTTTGGATTGTACTTCATGGTGCACGAACCGAGCGGATAGAATCCATCGTTAACACCGTGAGCCTTTTTGGCCAGTTCGGTGTAATGTCTGCTCAGATCCACTTCGGCCATCTCAGGGAGATGGAGTTCCGATTCTCTCATGTAGTCATCAGGAAGTGTGTACTGTTCTACATCGCACGCAGGGATTGCACTGCATCCTCTGCCGGGACGGGATTTTTCAAAAATCAGCATCACTTCACCTCCTTTACAACAGCAACGGCTTTATCGATATCGGCCTTGCTGTTCATCTCGGTGCAGCACCAGAGGATGCGGTTGTCATCCAGAGGCAGACCTCCGAGTATTCCATCATCATCAAGGGCCTTGATCACATCTGCCGCCTTCTTTTCCGAGCAGGTTACGAACTCGTGGAAGAATTCCTCATTTTCGATTTCAAAACCGGCGCGGCTCAGTTCCGCGGCCATGTAGTGTGCCTTTGAGTAGCACTGTGTCGCAACATTCTTCAGACCCTCGCTGCCCATTGCTGAGAGATAAACGCCTACAGCCAGAGCGCACAGCGCCTGGTTTGAACAGATGTTGCTCGACGCTTTTTCACGTCTGATGTGCTGCTCTCTTGCCTGAAGTGTCAGAACATAACCCGTCTTGCCGTTGTGGTCTACAGTCTGTCCTACGATTCTTCCCGGAAGACTTCTCTTCACGGAATCGATGCTGGCCATGAATCCCAGATACGGACCGCCGAAAGCAAGAGGAAGCCCGAGAGGCTGTCCTTCGCCTACGGCAAAATCAGCCCCGTACTCTCTAGGAGTCTTCATGGTTCCCAGAGTTATAGGATTCACTGACATTATGAATCTGCAGTTCTTTACCGAGTGTGCTATCTTGCCTATCTCCTCAGCGTCCTCAAGGCTTCCGTAGTAGTTGGGATGCTGAATGAGAACACAGGATGTGTCGTCTGTCATCAGCTCTTTAAGAGCCTCGACATCGGTCTTGCCGTCCTTTTCAGGAATAACCGCAAGCTCCATCTCGTTTCCGAAGCAGTATGTTTCGATAACCTTCATGACTGAAGGCTGAATACACGCTGAAACGAGAGCTTTGTTGCTTTTGCGCCCTCTGCACATTGCTACAGCCTCGCCCGCGGCTGTACCGCCGTCATACACCGACGCGTTGGATACATCCATTCCCGTCAGATCGCATATCATGGTCTGATATTCGAATATGGACTGCAGGACGCCCTGGCTTATCTCAGCCTGATACGGCGTATAAGCCGTCTGGAGCGTCTCGTTGCTTAGTACGCTGCCTACGATGGCAGGAATGTAGTGCCTGTAGGCTCCTGCTCCGCGGAATACAGTTTCGTATATCCTGTTCTTCGCGGCGATCTTCCTGATCTGCTTTCCCGCTTCCATTTCGGACATTCCGGAAGGCAGATCAAGTTCTTCTTTGAATTTCACAGCGTCAGGAATGTGAGCAAAGAGGTCATCGAGCTTCTCAAAGCCGATTTCCTTAAGCATCTCCTGCTGCTGAGCCTTTGTATTAGGAACAAAAGTGCCCATAGGTTCCGCCTTTCTTATTCAGCCTCTTCCTCACAGAAGGCTTCGTAGTCTTCAGGAGCAAGAAGTTCATCTGCCTGTTCAGTAACGTTCTCAACCTTGATGAACCACGCGTCGTTTGCGTTCTCATTGATGAGCTCAGGCGCGTCAAGCAGTTCTTCGTTGATTTCAGCTATGGTACCTGAAACAGGTGAATAGATGTCTGAAACAGCCTTTACCGACTCAACATCAGCAAAAGGCTCGCCTGCTGTTACCTCATCTCCCGGTTCAGGCAGATTTACGAACACCAGGTCGCCCAGCTCAGACTGAGCGAAATCAGAAATACCTACTGTGGCAGTATCTCCGTCGATCACTACCCATTCGTGTGACTTCATGTAAAGTGCATCATTCTTAAGTTCCATTTTTGATCTCCTTTATATGATAACAATTAATAATTAACTCAGTTTATCTTTTGTAGAAAGGCAGCTCGCACACTTCCGCGTCTACCATGCGTCCCCTGACATCTACCTGTACAGGCGTGCCGATTTCCTTGTATTCCCTTGGGATTCTGGCCATTGCAATAGGATAGTCGAAGTAAGGACACTTGGTGCCTGAAGTGGTGTAACCGACCTTTTCTCCGTTTACATAAACATCCTGATGTTCACGTGCTATGCCTCTGCCTGTTATCTTCAGACCGACGCGTACAACAGCCGGTTTTCCGGCTTCCTGCATAGGTTTCTTACCTATGAAATCTACCGGCTTCTTAAGCTTTATCGCAAACATGAGCCCTGCTTCTCTAGGTGAGATATCGTCGTTCATCTCATGACCGTATAGAGGCATTCCTGCTTCCATTCTGAGCGTATCTCTGGCTCCAAGACCGCAAGGGATAAGGCCCTGATCTTTTCCGGCATCGTATATGGCATCCCACATTTCCTCCGCCTTTGCCGCAGGAAGATATATCTCAACGCCGTCCTCTCCTGTATATCCTGTGGTTGAGCAGAAACATGGAATTCCTGCAATTTCCGCACCGAATCTGACGTGATAGTACTTATCAGGGATGCTTCCCTCGCTGCAGATACCGGATATTATATCCTTCGCCTTAGGTCCCTGTACCGCGATCTGCGCGTACTGGTTGGATACGTCGGTGAATGTTACATCTCCGAACTGGTGATTGCACATCCACTTGTAGTCCTTGTCCTTGTTTGCGGCGTTGACAACGATAAAGTACTTCTCAGGACTCATTCTGTACACGATGAGGTCGTCTACCGTACCGCCGTTTTCGTTGCACATAGGTGAATACCTGGCCTGTTCATCAACCATGTCTGTAAAGTCATTGGTCAGAATCATGTTGAGATTATCCAGAGCGTCAGGACCTTCGCAGATTATCTCACCCATGTGTGATACATCGAACATTCCTGCTGCTGTTCTGACAGCCATGTGCTCCTTGTTTACGCCGGATGACTTGTACTGCACCGGCAGAATATAACCTGCAAACGGTACCATCTTTCCTCCGTATTCCAGATGCTTCTCATAGAGTGGCGTTTTGAGTTCCATAATGTCTCCTTTGTTTATATTTATCACTTTAACTGTCTAAATTAATACAACAGTGATTATAACACAAGTAGTAGGCATGAAAAGACCATTTTCAAAAAGAATACACTATAATTTGTATTTATTTGATCTTTCTTGCCTCTATGTAATATCTCTTGTCTTCCGCGTGTCCCATTGAGAATGTTTTTCTTGGAAGGGCTCCGTCATTTATGACGGATCTGAACAGGTCTCCCTTGTCCATGGCCGGCAGCAGAAATGCCATGCAGCCCGGCTTCTGACCTAGTTCAATGGTTATCTCATCACCGTGAACATAGTCGATTCCGATGCCGTGTTCCTTGATGTACTTGTCAAGGAACGACTGCAGTGTTCCTACTTCCAGCTGAGCCTTAGGTTCCGTAACAGTAATGTAGCCGTCAGCGCCTTCGTAGGCGTAACGAATTACGTGCCCTTCACCCTTTCCGTCGATTGTTGAAGGATACTCCTCCTTGAAGGCCTTGAGAAGAGCCTCAGGATCCACATCAAACAGTACTCTGTGGATAGGTTCAAATTCAAGAGCGTCATCGTAGAGATTGACTATCTCGACGAGAGCGTATCTTGACGGCAGAGTATTCTCGCTTCCAGGTCCGAACTTGGCTTTTTCCTCTTCGTAGAGAGCCTTTGCGGACGCGAGTGAGTGGTTGCCGTCTCCAACTGCGAAAAGAAGCGGCTGTGCGTCTGCCAGGGCTTCCAGAGCCTTGCAGGCGCCCGCCTTAAGCTCTTCAGGAACGAGCCAGGCCTTTGCGTGTCCGCCGCCTTCCATGAGATCGAAATCATAGATGACGTCTTCGCATGCCGCAAGCGGTCCTATTACAGTATTATCGACATCGTCGATAAGAAGCATTACATGCGGAAGTTCAATAGGCGCGTTGCGTCTTACTGCCTGCCTCGGCGGTATTCTCTCAAGAACAGTACCCTCAGTTGCTCTGACGAGGGATGTGCTGCCCTTGGAATAATCGTATTCTTCAAGATCGATTTTTCCGATCAGACCCCTTCTGATCTTTCCGTCGCTCTGGACTCTCTCGAGATATATCATGGCGTCAGGGTAAAGCTTGAAAACGCCGTTATCCAGATAATCTTTCATGGTGGCGTTGATCTTGTCTATGTGCTCCTCGGTATGACCGTCTGAAAGCTGCGCTTCAGGCAGGATTATACGGAACGTCGAAGGCTCGTCTCCGACTGTTTTCTCAACTCTTTCCCAGTATTCCGGCTGGGATGTGAACTGATCGCACGCCACTACAGCCCAAGTCTCGTAATTGCCCTTTGCAGGCAGAAGAATATCTGCTGCTGAAAAACCTGTCTTACTCATTTTTATACTTCCTTTCAAATCTGTCTAGTGTGCATAAAAAAACAGAGAAAATTAATACATTTCCTCTGTTGATATTAGCATATTCTCACTGTCCGTACAACGGTAAATCACCACATTATGATGGCTCTTACCGGGCAGACCGGCGCGCAGTATCCGCATGTCAGGCAGACGTCGTAATTAACGTCGGCGCGGCCGCTGTCGTTGACATAGATAGCCTTGTTCGGACAGCGTTCAACGCACGCGTAACAGGACTCGCAGTCACCCTGGTCGATGTGGATTTTCTTGTTCCTCGTCTCCGGCTGATAATCCTCCGGGAGCTGCCCTTCGGCATATCTGACGATATCGTCGATTTCTCGTTTGTTCCCCATCCCTATCATGATGGAATGACACCCGAGATCGCGTACATAGTTCAGCGACTTCATGTAGGTATCCGTGAGGTTTCCGCCTCCGAAGGCTTTCATCGCAAACACGCCTTTTCCCGCTTCGAGACACTTCCTTATGGCCGCCTCCATCTCTTCGGCTGTTCCCGGGCCCGCGCCTTTGCGGATGCCGAGGCCCGCGTAGTTAATCAGCGGAAAAACTATGTCGCATTCCGGTATGTCGGCCATCATCTCGGTTATATCCACATGATGTGTAGAAACTCCTATGGCGCCTACAACGCCCTTCTTTTTGTAATCAATAAGGCACTGCCATGCTCCCGCCCTGTCTGACCAGTCAGGTTCCTGGCGGACTTCATGGCACTTGAATATATCTATCCTCTCAAGCCCCAGCTCTTCCAGGCATTCGAGAATAGCCTTCTCCATGTCCTCATATGTGTGATCCAGGGATTTGCTGGCTATGATCGGACGGTCAGGGTTGTCATAAGACATGTCGATGTCCTTAAACGCCTCCCGTATGTACGGGTAAGTCTCATAATACTGAGCCGTATCGAACAGGTTGATGCCTTTTTCATACGCATAGCGAACGATCTCCGCGCCTTCTTCAAGGGGGAGATCGAGCTGTGTGTTACCAATCGTAAGAACGCCGAGTCCTATCGGCGTAACAAAAATATCTGTGTTTCCCAGTCTATTTCTTTTCATTGCTGAACTGTTCTTCTTCAAATCCTTCTTCTTCATCATCTTCATCAGGATCCGTGTTCGGAACATATCCCTCCAGGCCCGCGTATGTTTTTCCGTGAGTCTGTGCGTAGTCGTAGATCGCGTTTTTAATTGCGTGCTCCGCGAGTACGGAGCAGTGGATCTTGATGGCAGGGAGCCCGCCGAGCTCCTCTACGATCTTTTCATTGCTTACTTCAAGGGCTTCCTCCACTTTCATTCCCTTGATCATGTCGGTAGCCATGCTTGAAGAAGCGATGGCGCTTCCGCATCCGTAAGTCTTGAACTTGGCGTCAGTAATTACTTCGTTTTCGTCTACAGAAAGCGTTACCATCATCATGTCTCCGCAGACAGGGCTTCCATAAATCCCCTTGCCGTCCGGGTTCTCGATCTCACCGACATTATGCGGATTGAGGAAATGATCCATTACAGTATCGTTATATAAAGCCATTTATTTACCATCCTTTCGCGTCGTTTACCGGCGACAGTTCTCTTAGTTTAGTTATTACCTCAGTGAGACATTCAACAGTGTAGTCAATATCTTCTTTTGTTGTAAAGTCTCCTATTGTGAATCTTATAGCCCCGTTTGCCTTTGCAGGAGGAACTCCTATGGCATCCAGAACGTGA
>JAFRCM010000114.1 GCA_017404365.1 Bacillota bacterium | reverse complement strand
CGATGTTCTCATGCGCGTAAGAAGCGTACGCACCCAGAAGAACATGGTGATTTTGGGTCTTGAGGGAATCGACGACAGAAACGCGGCGGAGAAGGCGCGCGGAAGCGAGCTCTTTGTAACAGAGGACGATCTGCCTGAGCTTCCGGAAGGGGAGTACTACATCAGGGACCTCATTGGAATGGAGGCCGTACTCGAAGACGGCAGCCGCCTGGGCGAGGTGACGGATGTAATACAGAACACAGCCCAGGATATTTTTGAAGTGAAGACGGACGAGGGAAAGCAGGTGCTCATACCGAAGGTGCCTGAGTTTGTCCTCGGCATCGATCTTCCCGCCCGCAAAGTCACGCTGCACCTGATCGAGGGCATGCTGGACTGATCGAAGGCATGCTGGACTGACCGCGGGTTGCAGCGGTCAGTGATCAAACTGACCAAAGAAGGATACTGAAGATGAAAATCGACATTCTGACTCTGTTCCCTGAAATGTTCAGACCCGTAACGGAGGAGAGCATTCTGGGCAGAGCGGCTGAAAAGGGAATACTGGACATAAGGCTCACGGACATCCGTGACTTTTCGAATGACAAGCACAACAAGGCCGACGACTATCCCTTCGGCGGAGGCGGCGGCATGGTCATGATGGCCGATCCTATTTTTGGCGCCCTGGAACACGTCGATGCAAAGGCAAAAAAGATCATCTACATGTCCCCTAGAGGAAAGATCCTCGACGAGGAGAAGATCAGGGAGCTGGCCGAGATGGAAAGCTTTGTAATACTCTGCGGACACTACGAAGGAGTGGATCAGAGAGTCCTGGACTACTGGGATGTCGAGGAAATTTCCATCGGAGACTACGTGCTCACAGGAGGAGAGCTTCCTGCCATGGTGCTCATCGACAGCGTGGCCAGACTTATTCCGGGGGTTCTGGGAAACGAAGATTCAGCCCTGAACGAGTCGGTGTATTCGGGTCTTCTGGAGCACCCGCAGTACACACAGCCGAGAGAGTACAGGGGCATGGATGTTCCCGAAGTGCTGACGAGCGGCAACCACCAGAAGATAGCGCTATGGAAACTCGAGAAGTCGCTTGAGCTTACGAAGGAGAGAAGACCGGATCTTTACGCGGAATTCGTCTCCCACAGGAATGACAGAAACGAAGACGGAACGAAGAAATACGGCAAAGCGGAGCGTCAGGTCATCGACAGAGTCGAAGCCGGACAGGGCAAAGACTGAAAACTGCATGTAACTATATGTAGTACATTGCAATAGGCCTGCTTTTGCTGTAAAATAAATTGATGAGAATAAGAATAACAAAGAAAACAAGGCGAATACTGCTTCTTTATCTGGCGGTACTCGTTGCACTATATATTGTTGTTTTCCAGATGCCTAAGATGTCCGATAAATTCGAGACTACTCAGGTTCTCGAAAACGGCACGCTGGAGGTCTCGTGCTCAGCGGAGGGTTACATCATAAAGGACGAGGCCATATGCGTCGCCAGCAAGACAGGCGTCATCCATTACAACATGGAGGATGGCACCGTAGTCAAAAAAGGAACCAAGATTGAGTCAATCGATGACACGGCTACAGACAAGGAAAAGGGACACAAGGTCAAAGGCAAATATCAGGACTATCTCGACAAGCTGAAGGGATATGACATGCTGCAGGCTACAAGCGTTGCCCCGATAAGCGGTGTGTTCAGCATGTCCATGGACGGCAATGAGAAGTATCTCTGCAGCGCCAACCTGGACAAGATAAAGAAGGAGAAAGTCGAGGAGCTTGACCTGAAGGAAATCGACCTGAATCGCGAGAAAGTCAACGAAGGAGAGCCGATTTACAAGATCTCCAACGATGACGCCTGGTACATAATCACCTGGGTCGAAAAGGCAGACGCCAGGAAGTATGAGGAAGGCGAGAAAGTCAGAATCACTATCGGCGAAGACGCTCTGGACGCAAAAGTGAGGACAATAAAGCGCGACGGGGAGTTATACAGAATGGTGTTCTACCTCAACTGCTACTACGAGGATTTCTGCAGCGCCAGGAAGGTGGACATGAACGTTGTCCAGAGCAACACCATGGGGCTCATAGTCGACAACGAGTGCATAATCGAGAAGGACGGCCAGAAGGGCGTCTACGTCAAGACGAAGGACGGCGACACATATTTCAGACCTGTAAAAGTCAAGATAACCGACGGCAAGCAGTCTGTAATATATGAATCCATATACGTAAACGAAAAGTACGAGCAGGTCGAGACTGTGAGAGTATACCAGGAGGTTCTGCGTGACCCTCAGGAAGCTCTCGAGAAAGACCTCGCCGACGATTAAATACAAGCAAAGGCAATAAGCCTGGGGAGGTATCAAACTGACATGGAAGACATAAGAAAGAACATCGAAACAGTCAGAGCGCAGATTTCTGAAGCGGCTGAAATAGCGGGGAGAAAAAGCGAAGATGTGATTCTGGTGGCTGTAAGCAAGACCAGAACCCCGGAAGAAGTTAATACGGCGATCGACGCCGGAGTTACGGATATCGGAGAGAACAAGGTCCAGGAGATCATGGACAAGTACGACGATATCAAGCCTGTAAGATGGCACATGATAGGCCACCTGCAGACGAACAAGGTAAAGTACATCATCGACAAGGTCGACATGATACATTCGGTGGATTCGGTCAAACTGGCGAAGGAGATCGATAAGCGCGCAAAGGCAGCCGGCAAGACCATGGACATCCTGGTTCAGATCAATCCGGCTGAAGAAGAGAGCAAGTTCGGCGTCACCATCGACGGAGCCGGCGATCTGGTGAGAGAGATTCTGGCAAACTTTGAGAACATCAGAATCAAAGGACTCATGAGCGTAGCTCCTATCGTTGATGACCCGAGAGACGTCAAGCCGTTCTTCGACGCCGTCAAGGCCAAGTACGACGAGCTGGCGCAGATAGACGACCCGAAGCTCGACTTCGAGTATCTGTCCATGGGAATGTCACATGACTTTGCGGTGGCGATCGAAGCAGGGTCGAACCTTGTAAGAGTTGGAAGCGCAATTTTTGGAGAAAGAGATTACGTACAGTACAGAAAGGATCAGGAGGCAAAGAAAAATGGGAATGTTTAATAAGTTCAGGGATCTTATCGGAATCGAAGAATACGACGAAGACGAAGAACTTGAAGAAGAAACGTACAAGCCGTCTTATCAGGACAGGACGCCGGTGCCGCAGAGAAAGCCCGTTGGTCCTTCCCAGAAGTATGACACTACTAACATAGTGCCGATGCAGAATAAAACAGTAAAATCAATAACCAACGCGTTCAAGCTGGTGGTCATCGAGCCGGAGAGCTTCGATGAGTGCTCAAGACTGGTAGACAATCTGAGAAGCAGAAAGCCTGTAATTGTCAATCTTGAGAAGCTTGACACGGATACAGCCAGAAAGATATTCGACTTCCTGGGAGGAGCGACTTACGCCCTCAACGGTAACGTTCAGAAGGTAGCGAACAACATCTTCATCTTCGCTCCGGAGAACGTAGCGATTTTCGCCGACGGCGAGAACAAGCCTTACAGCTTCGCGGGAGCTGATGAAAATCCTTGGAAGTAAAACTTCAGAAAGGTAAGATCGATGATAAAACCTATCGATATTCAGGAAAAACAATTCACCAAAGCTGTCAGAGGTTACAAGGAAGAGGAAGTCAATGAGTTCCTCGATGAGATAACTCTGGATCTGGACAGACTTCTGAACGAACTCCGCGAGACAAAAGAAGAAAACAGCAGGCTGGTGGAGGAACTTGAGCGGATCAGAAACACTGAAGGCAGCGTTGTTGAAACACTGCAGGCAGCCAAGTCGCTCATGACCGACATCGCAGCAAGCGCCGAAAAGCGCGCGGAGATTCTGCTCAAGAACGCGGAGCTGGATGCTGAGCTCATGATCAAGAACGCGCGTGAGGAGTCTGAGGCTCTCACCAAGGAGAACCAGAACATCAGAGCCAGATACATCGAGTTCAGAACCCGCTACAAGAGAATGCTGGAGAACGAGCTTCAGAGATTCGAGTCCAGCAGGGGAGAGGAAGTATCCGCAAGCAGCATAGTTGACTTCGAAGACCTGCCTGTTGCTGAAGACGAAGAACCTCTCGAGACAGTAGTGACTCAGGACACGATCCATACAGGTAAACTATGATCTACGCAGTAATAATTGCCGCAGTCATAGTCCTCGACAGGATAGTTAAGGCTCTGGTAAAAAGCGGATTCGAGCCCGGCGATACTGTCGCTGTGCTCGGAGACTTTTTTCACATAACCTATGTGCAGAACAGGGGAGTAGCCTTCAGCATGCTCTACGGGCATCAGACGGTGATAATCATACTGACCGCAGCGTTTCTGGCCGCGGTCCTTGTGTTCCTCATAGGGTTTAACAAAAAGTTCCCGGCTGTTTTCAATACGGGACTGGCCCTTGTCTGCGGAGGAGGCCTGAGCAACATCGTAGACAGGACGCTTTACGGATATGTTGTCGACATGCTCGACTTCGGAAGCTTTCCTGTTTTCAACGTGGCGGACATATGCATATGCGTCGGCTGCGGACTCATGCTTCTGTACGCGCTGAGATCCATGAAGGATGAAAAATAGGCTTGGTTCATGGGAAACATTATTAGAGAAGAATTCAATATTACGGAAGAGACGAGTGGAACCAGGCTTGACCTGGTTCTTTCTGCAGGACTCGAAGATTACTCGAGAAGCTTCATCCAGAAGCTCTTCGAGAAGGGTGCGGTATCGGTAAACGGGACAGTTTGCGACTCAAAGAAGTACAAGTGCAGCAAAGGCGACCTCGTCGTCATTGAGATTCCTGAGCCTGAGAAGCTTGAAGTAGAGGCTGAGGACATCCCTATCGATGTGGTTTACGAGGACGCTGATCTGCTTGTAGTTGACAAGCCGGCCGGCATGGTTGTGCATCCTGCTCCGGGCAACTACACAGGAACGCTGGTTAACGCGCTCATGTACCACTGCGGTGACCAGCTCTCATCCATAAACGGAGTGATCAGGCCAGGCATAGTACACAGGATAGACAAGGATACCAGCGGACTGCTTGTCGTGGCTAAGTCGGACAGAGCTCACGCGGGTCTGGCCCGTCAGCTCGAGGAACACTCAATAAACAGATTGTACAGGGCCATAGTCTACAGCAACATCAAAGAGGATGAGGGTACTGTAGACGCGGCCATAGGAAGGGACCCAGGGAACCGTCTCAGGAACGCTGTCATAGCGAAGGGGGCGCCCGGATATGAGAGCGCCAGGAACGCGGTGACTCACTACAGAGTGCTTGAAAGGTTCGGGAAGTACACTTTGATAGAAGCGAAACTGGAGACGGGAAGGACTCATCAGATACGCGTCCACATGGCGTACATCAAGCACCCGCTTCTGGGGGATGAACTGTACGGCCCCGCGAAGAACAGGGAGGGAGCTAAGAGACAGATGCTCCACGCGGCTGTTCTGGGATTCGTCCATCCCGTGACAGAAGAGTATCTGGAGTTTGAAAGTCCTCTGCCTGAGGATTTCACCAAGGTGCTGGACAAGCTACGTGGATGAGCAGTCCGTTTCATCAGAGAACTGCTCATCAGGGACAGATTCATCACGTTTCCTGTCATCGGGATTGCAGCTTTTGATATACTGGAGACATCCATCACAGACGTAGCCGTGCTTGAATGAGAATGTCTCGTAGGTGCAGCCGCAAAAACTGCACTTATTTTTAGAGGTTGAACCTTTTTTTACTGACATATAATCATCTCCTTTCAATGGTCATTGCCGCAGGGATAATTTAGAACTGAAGCAGACCGGCTTCAAGAGAAAAGGAAATAAATGGATAAATATGATATTGTTTTTGTAAAAATCTGACATTTCAGAGGAGGATTTTCTGATGTACGACACTTTTACACTCAAAGAGCTTGATAAGGGAATAATAAGAGGGTACAGCTGGCCTCTGGCTGATCCGATAAAGGTAGTCTGCATCGTGCATGGAATCGGCGAGTACGGCGGCAGATATGACAGAGTTGCCGAAGCCTTCCGCAAGAAGGGAATCGCTACAGTTTCCATGGATCTTAGGGGACACGGCGATTCAGTGGGTCCTCTCGGCCACTGCGCACCAAGAGAAGAGGTTCTGAAGGACATAAGCGACCTTCTGCTCTACGCCAGAAAGAAGTACCCGAACAAGGAAATCGTTCTTTACGGTCACAGCATGGGCGGAAATCTGACTCTGGATTACAGAAGCAGGGGTGAGCTGAACGATATTCCGGTTAAGTATCTGATTTCAGCCCCTTGGGTAAGACTTGTCAGACCGGTAAAAGGCCCGCTCTACAGAATTGTGAAGTTCATGAGCGGCATTGCGCCTTCAATGACAATCGGAAGCAGCGTGGATGAGGCTCTGCTGGGAAATCCCGAGTCAGTGCAGCCTTACCTGTCCAACCCTATGGTGCATACAAAAATCTCGCTGCTTTGCGCCTTCGAAGGATTCAGCATAGGAAAGGATCTTGAGACCGGAAAGCTGGAGGACAACGGCAGGGCTAAGGACATTCCTACCATGCTTATGCACGGAACAGCCGATGGAATCTGCAGCATAGAAGGTACCCGCAAGGTTTATGAAAACCTTAAGCGCAAAGGCTGCAAAGTCCAGATGATCGAGTGGCCGGACTTCCTCCATGAAATACACAACGGAAACGAAGTCTCCAAAGGAGACGAAGTAATAGACAGCATGATCCAGTTTATTCTGGGATAGCCGGATTCACATACAGAGTCCGGTTATGAGTGAAAATAACAAATCCCGGCTTGGAACCTGAAGGCTTCTTCACGTATCTGACTTTGGTGTAGTCCACCGGGACATTGGCGGAACCAGAACCTTTGCTGTGGAACGCGGCAATCTGCGCGGCACAGCGGAGGTCATCTTCCGAAGGCGCTTCGCCTTCAGTTACGAGGATGACGTGGGATCCCGGGATGTCCTTGGTGTGAAGCCATATGTCGGAGGATGAGGCCCTTTTGAATGTCAGAAAATCGTTTTCCTTGTTGTTTCTGCCCACGAGAACAGTTTTTCCCGATGGGAGAGTGTACTGGTGGGGCTTAGGCTTCGCCTTGCGGGATTTATTGCCTTTGCTTCTGCTCTTTCTCTGGCGGAGATATCCGCCTTCGGTGAGCTCGGCACGCAGCAGATCGATTTCCTCGACTGAACCCGCGCGTTCAGAAAATGAGTAGACGGACTCCAGATATTCGATTTCAGCCATGGTTTCATCCAGCTGTATCTGCTTTTCCTTGAGCGCCGTCCTGCCTTTGGCGTACTTCTTGAAGTAGTTCTGCGCGTTGCGGGCAGGGTTGTAGCGTGGATCGAGAGGAATCTCGACCTGAGAACCGTCGTAGTAGCTTGTTACGACGGCTTTTTTATCGCCCTGCTTAACAGTGTGAAGATTCGCGTTGAGGAGTTCGCCGTAGAGCCTGTATTTGTCAGAGTCTGCTGCCTTTGCGAGATCCTCGTTGAGACGCTGAACCTTGAGCCTGAGCTTGTCCAGATGGGCCTTGATGTGGCGGTTCAGATCGCCTGAGCGCTGCTTCACTGTGTTCGAAGACTCGCGGTTGACGAAGAAGTACTCGGCAGCCCGGCTGAGAGTATCAAAAGCCATCACCTCGTAGGAGTCGTCGGATTCGTAGGCCGAAAGGGGCACGATATGGAAGTCGGCAGGTACGCCGTTCTTGATGTAGACACGCGGCTGATAGCTGGATTCCTCAATTGAGCGGCGCATTTCGTCGAGAAATCCGTACGGAGTGCTCTGATCAGCGTACGCGATGGTCTG
>JAFRCM010000113.1 GCA_017404365.1 Bacillota bacterium | reverse complement strand
GGGCAGCTCGGAATAAAGGGCGCTGACGCTGAGATTGACAATTCCCTGAACAAGGGCTTCTTCACGCGCGTGAGACCTGTCAGGGGACTGATCCGCAAAGAGCAGGACAAGGTTCAGGACGAGATACAGCAGCTGCTCACGGACGAAGTAGTCGAAAGAATCGAAGCCCGCATGCACGAGCTTGTAAGCATGGATCTTCCTATAAGAAAGAGCATTGTATCAAAGGAAGAAGGAATACGAATCTGGGAAGAAGGCAATTATGATGAAAAGGTCAAGCTCCTTGAGGAGGTCAAGGATCCTGACTTCATGCCTGCTTTCTACACAATTGATGTTCCGACACCTGACGGACCGGAATCCTACGTGAATTACTTCTTCGGACCGATGGTTCCGTCAACCGGATACATCAAGCTGTTCGAGCTCAAGAAGTACCATAAGGGAATCCTCCTCCGCTATCCTTACTACAGCAGTCCGGACAGAATACCGGAGTACGTCGATGACAGCAAGATATACGGAGCGTTCAGCGAGGAGCACAGATGGCTGCATCTGTTGGGTATCAGACACCTGACGGACATGAACGACCTCATCTACAATGGCGAGGCCAAGGACACGATACTTCTCTCCGAGGCTCTCCACGAGAAGAAGATTGCTGAAATCGCGGATGAGATAAAGAAGAGGAAGAGCAGGATAATCCTCATAGCCGGACCTTCGTCATCGGGCAAGACGACCTTTGCCAAGCGGCTTTGCATACAGATGAGAGTCATTGGACTCAGGCCTATTTACATGGGTACTGACGATTACTTCGTTAACAGGGACGACATGGAAGTCGACGCCAACGGCGAAAAGGATTACGAAAGCCTCAACGCCGTGGACATCGATCTCTTCTGCAGCAACATGAACGACCTGCTCGACGGCAAGGAAGTCGACATTCCTGAATTTGACTTCATCAAAGGTGAGAAGGTGTTCGGCAAGCGTCTGACGAAAATAGACAAGGATCAGCTCATTGTTATCGAAGGAATCCACGCCCTTAACGGCAAGCTCACTGAGCAGATTCCTGACAATACAAAGTTCAAGATCTACATCAGCCCGCTCGCGCAGCTTAACATTGATATCCACAACAGAGTCCCGACTACCGACGTCAGGATGCTGAGAAGGCTCGTGAGGGATTACAGATACAGAAATCATTCCGCGGCAGCGACAATAGACGGCTGGCCGAAGGTCAGGAGCGGGGAAGACACGAACATCTTCCCATACAACAACGAGGCGGATGTACTCTTCAATTCGACGCTGGCTTATGAAATAGGTTTGCTGAAAAAATACGCGGAGCCTTTGCTTGAGGAAATCACTCCTGATCAGCCTGAGTACGGAGAGGCGCGCAGGCTGCTCGATTTCTTCAGGTTCTTCAGGACTATTGAGAATGAGAAGGACGTACCTAACAACTCCATCATTCGTGAATTCATCGGAGGGAGCGTGTTTGTAGAGTGATAGCAGTAATCGGCGGAGTTTCGTTTTTAGTCGACATCAGGCTCAAGCCGCCTGCCCGAGACGTGGAACTCCAGAAAAAACAGGATGAGGAAGCTCTCCGCATGGCGGGCATAGATCCGGACAGCGGGATGGACATGACCGCCGGCGGGCAGAAGCTCGAAGGCTTCAGCCAATACTACGAGCGCACCATGCGCCAGCAGGCGAGCGAGAACTACTGGAGCGAGGTCGGCGCTGGTTCAGGCCAGTTCGGAGGTTATGATCCCGTTGTTGATGACAACAATACGGATATCCGCGTAACGACGAGCGGATGCGCTTTTAATGTGGCAAGACTGCTGGCTTCGGAGCACGGAGAAGATGTCAGCTTCATATCGGTAATCGGCGATGACGCCTTTGGCCTGACCGCCAGGTGCGAACTGGAGCAGGCGGGAGTGGACGTGTCGGGGATGAAAACCGTCAGCGGCAGCACGCCTGTCTCTGTTGAGATGCACAACATAATCGGAGACCTTCAGTTCCAGAGAGAAAGCAGCGTTATAATGGACGAGCTCACGCCTGAAGTCATCGACATGAGCGCGGAGATACTTGACGCCGCGGACATATTATTCGTCGACGGGACTGTACCTGCAGGTACACTTGATTACATATCTGAGAAATACTCAGGCAAAAGCAGGATATTCTTTGATCCGGGTTCCATCGCGGGAGGCGTGCGTTTCGCTGATTCCGCAATGAAGGCCCACTGCGTTCTGCCTGGACGCATGGAAGCGGAGGCTATGAGCGGACTTCAGGTGCTCGGCATGGATCAGCTGATGGCTGCCGGCCAGGCGTTCGAGGAGCGCGGAGTCGACAGAGTGATCATTACGCTCAAAGGAGGCGGCCTCTATTATAAGGAAGGAACATGCTCGGGCATCATAAAGCCGGAGAGGAAGCTCACCTTCGTGGAAACGAGAGGGGCGGGCGATGTTCTCAGCGCCGCGGTCGTAGCGGCAAGCGCCGGCGGAGAGGAGAGCCTCGAAGCGGCAGCGGGCGCGGGGATCAGCGCGGCGGCGGAGTTTCTTAAAGACGCAATCGATGAAAGGCCTTACTGATTTTGCATAAGGCACACGGAAGCCCGAAAACGCGGTGGTTTGTAAATAACGGTGGTTGATATAAATTAGTAGGAGGATGAAACAGTGATTAACAACGAGAACATCAAGAAAGCGAACAAAGTGAGGATAGAGACTGTAATCAAAGGCCTCGAGAAGAGGGGCATAAAGGGTTACTACGCTGAGGACGGCGAAGAAGCTCTCAGGATGCTTCTGGAGATGATGCCTGAAGGCTCATCCGTAGGAAGAGGCGGAAGCATGACTCTGAACGAGATAGGCGTGTTCGAGGAGCTTCACAAGAGAAACTACACGTGCTATGAACCTCACAGCGAGAAGGATCCTGACAGAATCATCGAGGTCAGGCGCGCTATCTTCTCAGCTGACTTCATGCTGACAAGCGCCAACGCCATTACACTGGACGGCGAGATTATCAACATCGACGGCACAGGCAACAGACTCGCGCCGATAATCTATGGACCTGACAAGGTAATCTTCATCGTCGGCGCCAACAAGATCGCCGCGGACGTACATGACGCGTATAAAAGAGTAAGATGCGACGCGTGTCCGCCGAACTGCATCAGGCTTGGCAAGAAGACGCCTTGCGCGATTACCGGCAAGTGCGGGGAATGCATGTCCCCAGGCAACACTGTCTGCTGCAACCTCAACACGACAAGATACAACAGCATTCCAGACCGCATGCACGTCATACTGGTTAACGACAACCTGGGATTCTAGGATTGTGGCGACTGCAGAGAGCATATAATAGGATGCAAAGTGCATAACAACCCCTTTTCGCGAAAATGCAGAAAAGGGGTTATTTGTTTTTTGCGAAAATAACCCTTTTTTACACAAGTTGCCGAAAAGGGGCTATAAATAACCGGTTTTCTGCTCTTTGCAATGCCGAACGGTAGCCCCGAATCACGAAATTAACGCTTTTGGGGCTATTTAAGTAGCCCCAAACGAGAAAAATCGGAGAAAAGGGGCTGTTTCATAGTGGAGAAGTGTAACCCCTTTTCGGGAAAAACTCTATTTAGGGGTTATTTGTACCGGAAACGGCGGTGAAATAAGGCGGAAAACGCAGATATAGTGGGGTTTTGGAGCTTTTGCACAAAGAAAGGGGTATATGTAGTGCGGCGAATGGGTACGCCGTATAGAGTGTGCGCGCTTTAACTTGTGAAGCCCTTGATATTACTGCATTTGAGCGTTTTTCAAAGCCTGAAAATTTTTTAAAAAAGTCCTTGATTTTGTCAGGGGCTTTTGTTATGATGTTAGAGCTTGTGTAAGGCGAAGAAGTGGGAAGTTACCGCGCTATCGGAGAATTTCCAATGAGAATTGTCCCCACACTGATCGGGGGCGAAGGGATTCGCTGAATTTTTCTTGTGCGTCAGCATATGGAAACACACAAGGG
>JAFRCM010000112.1 GCA_017404365.1 Bacillota bacterium | reverse complement strand
GTGGCGTTCCAGTACTGTTGAGAACACTACCTGTGTTTCGGTTTTTCCGAACTCCTGCAGCTGGCCGATGAAGGTGTCAAGGTCAGCCGTTGACGGGAATACTACCTTGAGCAGCATTGAGAAAGGTCCTGTTATATGGCTGCACTCAAGAATTGAATCTTCCTTCTGAATGAAGTCGTAGAATTTTCTCTGGTCCTCCGGCAGTACGGAAATCATGATGAAGGCCTTGATTCTGTAGCCGATCTTCTCAAGATCGATGTCCGTGTAGTAGCCTTTGATGTATCCGGCCTTTTCAAGATTGTCCATGCGAGCAGCAAGCTCCGTGGATTCGATTCCCAGTTCTGCCGCAAGCTGATCTACCGGCGTGCGCGCGTTTATCTTCAGCAGATTCATGATCTGAACATCAGTTGAATCAATAGTCATTGTTTTGCTCCTTCCTTTCTATGTGCTACCTGAGCGCCGGTCCTGCTTCCAGGATCTCCTTCGGCATGTCAGGATACTTCTTCGCAAAATTGTCTGTGAACATCTTCGCCAGCTTGTCCGCCTGTTCGTCATAGGCGTTCGGGTCGTCCCATGTGTTGCGCGGAATCATGATTTCGGCAGGGACATCCGGAATGCTGACAGGTATCTCGAGATTGAATCTGTCATCGTGAACGAATTCGGACTTCTCAAGGTCGCCGTTCAGTGCCGCGGTGACCATGGCTCTTGTGTAGGCGAGCTTGATGCGGCTTCCTGTTCCAAAAGGTCCGCCAGACCATCCGGTATTGACCAGATAAACCCGCGTTCCGTATTCGTCCAGACGCTGGCCGAACATCTCGGCGTAATCCTCAGCGCGCAGAGGCATGAAAGGTTCGCCGAAGAGAGTTGAGAACGTAGGCTGTGGCTCCTTGACGCCGCGCTCGGTTCCCGCGAGCTTTGCCGTGAATCCGGTTACGAAGTGGTAGATTGCCGCGTTTCGTGTAAGCTTTGAAATCGGAGGAAGAACTCCGAAAGCGTCGGCGGTCAGGAACAGCACTACCTTCGGTATGCCGCCTCTGCCGTTGCTGCTGGCGTTAGGAATGAACTCGATCGGGTAGCCGACTCTCGTGTTTTCAGTAAGCGATCTGTCTGAGTAGTCCGGTACGTGATCTTCGTCAGTAACAACGTTTTCGAGTACCGAACCGAAGTGTATGGCCCGGTATATTTCAGGTTCTTTTGATTCCTCAAGGTCTATGCACTTCGCGTAGCAACCGCCTTCGAAATTGAAGATGCCTTCCCCTGACCAGCCGTGCTCATCGTCGCCGATCAGTTCGCGGTCAGGATCAGCCGAGAGGGTGGTTTTGCCTGTTCCCGAAAGTCCGAAGAATACAGCGGTGTCTCCTGTTTTTGAATCCATGTTGCAGGAGCAGTGCATTGGAAGCACATCCTCCTCGACAGGCATGGCGTAGTTCATTATGGAGAAGACTGTTTTCTTGATCTCGCCTGAATACTGTGAACCCGCTATAATTGCGAAGTGAGCTTCGTAGTCAATCATTATCGCCGCTTCCGAGTTGATGCCGTAGCGTTTTGCGTTGACCTTGTATCCTGGAGCTACGAGCAATGTGTAATCCGGTTCGCCGAATCTGTGGAGTTCTTCCGCGGTCGGTCTTACGAGAAGATCGCGTATGAACAGATTCTGCGACGGTAGCTCGTTGATTACCCGGAATTTGCGCCGGTATTTAGGGTCGGCGCCTGCGAAGCCGTCGAATACGTACACCTCGTGTCCGCCGAGAAAAGCGATCATCTCCTCCTTGATTGCGTTGAAGACATCTCTGCCGATCGGGCGATTGACTTCGCCCCAGTTGATTACATCGTGGACACCGTCAGTGTCAACAATGTACTTGTCATGAGGGGATCTGCCGGTGAATTTTCCAGTCGTTACGGCCAGCGCGCCGGTGTCTGTAAGAATGCCTTCGCCGTTTCTGATCGCTTTTTCGATCAGAACTGTCGGGCTCAGATTTCTTCTGACTGAAGATGCTCTGATGCCGAGCGCCGAAAGGCCGTAGTTCTCGCTGTAATTCTCGTGGATGGTGGATTCCTGCTGATTAGTCTTTGCGATAGATGGGTCGATCATGAAGACGCTCTTCTTCATGTCGTCGCGATTGTTATCATTAAGCATATCGTTTATCCTCCGATAAAATTATAACATGCGGCGCATGACTCAAACAATGCGGTAATTGCACGGAAAAAGTGTTAATTCGACTCTGAAGCGTGATATAATCCAAGTATAGTAATTATTGAGAAGGAGGTTAATATAATGGTCTCAAAGAAAGTAAAAGATCTGCTTAACAATCAGGTCAACGCGGAATTCTATTCGGCTTACCTGTATCTCGATTTTTCGAACTACTACAAGGATGCCGGTCTTGACGGATACGCAAACTGGTACATGATTCAGGCACAGGAGGAGCGCGATCACGCCATGCTCTTCATCCAGTATCTGCAGCAGCAGGGTGAGACAGTTGTACTCGAGGCAATCGACAAGCCTGACAAGAAGTACAAGGAATTCATCGATCCGCTTAAGATGGGTGCTGAGCACGAGAGAGTCGTAACGGATCTGATCAACAAGATTTACGCTGCGGCTTATGAGGAGCACGACTTCAGAACAATGCAGTTCCTCGACTGGTTCGTAAAGGAACAGGCGGAGGAAGAGGACAACGCGGACGACAATGTCACTAAGTTCGAACTCTTCGGAAGCGACAGCAAGAGTCTTTACGAACTCGATGCTGAAATGAAGGCGAGAGCATATTCAGCGCCGTCACTCGTACTGTAGTGCAAAAGCAGGATAACAAAAGACCGCGAGCCTTTTTGCCAGCGGTCTTTTTTATGCAGAGAACAATTCGTATTGAGGATTTTACTTGTCAGAATCTTTTCTTCTCATTCCGATCACTACTGTCGCCGCCATTGCCATGAGCATCGCTGCTGCCAGACTTCCGAAGATGATGATCATTGATGAGTCTGCCTGAGGAGCTGATGCCGGCATGTCTGCCTGGTCGATGGCTACAGTATCTGTCGCAGGAGCTGCCATTGGAGCGGCACCGTCTCCGATGGTTGAGTGTGCCGCTGAGAAGAGGGCTGCTCCGATTGCAGTTCTTCCTGCCGCTGCCGGATTTGCAACTGATGATGATGCTGAAACGATCGCTGCCTTTGCTGCTGCTTCTGATGCTGTTGCCGGGATGGCTGCTGCGTCTGCCGCGTCTGCTGTTATGACAGATTCTTCTGCTGAGACTTCGCCTTCAGCCGGTTCTTCAGCTGGAGCTGCCGGTTCTTCAGCCGGAGCTGCCGGTTCTTCGGCAGGCTGCTCTTCGTTTGTTTCTTCATCAACAGGTGCAACGTATGGTATGTAATCTATGTTTGACCCCTTTAATGCATTGTTTGCGATCGTCTCGAGATTCTTGAATCCTGAGATCTCACCTGCGAGCTTCGCTCCGTTGAAAGCGTTCTGCAGGATCTTTGTGACTGAGCCCGCGACTCTGCTGAAATCTACCTCTGAGCTTGCAGCGTTCTTGCTTGCGTATTGGTAGAATGCGTATCCTCCGATGACTGACAGGACTCCTTCTTCAGGAAGTTCCAGAGTGGCGTTGCCGCCCTTGCCTGCTCCCGCGAACGCTGACTGCGCGATGGTTTCGAGAGCCTTGCAGTTTGAGAGATCTACGGTGTTGAGTGATTTGCACTCGTTGAACGCCTGGTTCATGATGATCTCCAGCTCAGGGCACTTTGTGAAGTCGAACTCGCTCAGGTTGTAGCACTTTCTGAATGCGCTCCAGCCGATCTTCTTGATGGTCTCGCAAGGGATGACCTTCCTGAGTACGCTGAAATCCTTGAATACGTCTGTCTTGGACTGGTCTACAGTGTGGTCTGTCCTGTCGTAGAGTGGCTCATAACCCTTGTCGGTGTAGAGAGCCGTCCAGCCGATTCCTGTGATGCCGGTCTCGAAGATCACCTGAGTGACCTTGTTCTTCAGCTTGTCCTTCTGTGACTTGCCGTCCTGGTCGAGGATCTGAGTTACAGCGTTTTCTTCGTCTGAATCTGATTCGCCTGTGGTGCTGAATACGAGGATCGTTTCATTTCCGTTTGTGTACTCGGTCCACTTTGTCGTCTTTGTATCGTTTCCGTATCCCCAGTTTCCGGTCGCCTCGCCGTAGCTTGGTTCCTCGGCCTGCTGAGTCTCGGATCCGAGATCCTGATCGGATGATCCTGCGGATGCAGGCTCTGATGATGGCTGCTCTGCCGCTGCCGGTGCGCTCTGTGCTGCAGGTGCAGGCGTGCTCTGTGCAGGTGCTGGAGCAGGAGCCGCTTCCTGCTGCTCTGCTGCTGCCGGCTGCTGGGCCGGTGCGCCTTCTTCTACATCTGCGAATGCCGCTACAGGCATGTAAGCTGAGATTGCCATGATTGCTGCGATCGTGAGTGATGCTGTTCTTCTGAATCTGATTGTCTTTTTCATTGTTTGTTCTCCTGTTCACTAATACTGAATGTTTCTGCTTTTGTTGGCTTTATTATCTATTCCGAACCGTCATAAAAGACGTCACAAATTCGGCAAAAGCAGATGTGACGGCAAAAGTTTTTCGTGATATAATGTCAGCATGGAAGTTAAGAAGAGACCCGCATTGAGAATAATAATAGGAATCGTGACCGTCGTGCTGGCATGCATGTCGGGCGCGAGTACAACAGCAGAGCATACGGCCTTCGAACAGAAGGCCTTTATTGCTGGCGAAGAAAGCACAGTCACGGTATATCAGCCGGACAAGCAGGGAAACCTGCACAAATCAAAAGAAGTACCGCGCGGAAGCAGAGTAATAGTCAGGGACGAAGCGTCGATCGAACTCGACGGAACAGAGTACAGCCGCGTATTTCTGGCAAATGACAAATCCGGAGAAGTGTATTACATCGCTGAAGGAAGCCTGACGAAAAAGAAGTCCGGCGTCGTCCGCGAAAAGGAAGTCTACGTGCGTACACCTGTGACCCTTTACGCCAACAGCAAGGGACCTGAGATCGCGGGGTTCGCTCCGAAGGGGACTAAACTGAAAGTGACCGGATACACAGGTCTTGACGATAAAGGTGTAGTAAATAAGTACAAAGTGCAGATCGCGACGGACGAGGAATCAAAAGACAAACCTGTCACCGAAGGATTCGCCTACGGGAAATACCTTGTCCGCACTCAGGAAAAAGCCGACGCGAATTACAACGAGAACGGAGAGTACGACAAGGCTGCCAAATCCACTTACGACATGGAGCTTTACGGGGGCAAGGCAACCGATCTGGACTACTATCCGTACGAGCGTACAGAAATAAAAGGAAAGCCTTTCTGCCGCGAGGCAAAGGCAATGTATCTCAACTGGTACGCCGCAGTGCACAATGACGCCTATATTAAACTGATAAAAGAGACAGGCTGCAACGCTGTTGTCATAGACATAAAAGATGGAGCCCTTTCGTACAAATCACCGGCAGCGGAAAAACTATCGCCGACCGCGTACAAAAAAGCACAGGTTTCTCTGGAGGAATTCGAAGCCGCGGTTAAGACGTTCAATGATGAGGGAATTTACACCATCGGCAGAATCGCCTGCTTCAATGACGCTCACTACGCGAAAGATCATCCCGAAGACTGCATAAAAACAGGCCTTTCAGGTTCGGCCTGGCCGAGTGCGTACAGCCGCAACATGTGGTATTATAATGTTGCTTTAGCAATTGAAGCAGTTGAACTCATGGACTTTGATGAGATCCAGTTTGATTACGTCAGATTCCCGGAACTGGCATATGAAATGTCGCAGGAACCCGGAACGGATTTCAGGAACGCTTACGGAGAATCAAAGGTTCAGGCAATACAGAATTTCTGTTTTTACGCGGCGGATCAGATTCACGAAGCAGGAGCTTACTTCAGCGTTGATGTGTTCGGCGAGTGTTCAAACGGTTATGTTACGGCATACGGTCAGTACTGGCCGGGCATATCCAACATAGTCGACGCCATAAGCAGCATGCCGTACACTGATCATTTCGGCAGCGAGGACACATGGTCCGAGCCAAAGGGCGTAATGTCCGCCTGGGCGAAGAAGGCCGCGAAGGAACAGACAAAGATTCCAACGCCCGCCGCCGCCAGGACATGGGTTACCGGCTACAACACGCCGTTCTGGGCGCCGTCGGTAACATATGATAATAACAAACTGAAACAACAGGTCGACGCGCTATACGATGCAGGGCTAGATGGGGGATTCATACCGTGGAACAGCGCGTCGTCAATAGATTCATATAAATTGTACAAAGGTATATGGGATTATGAGAGGTAAGGTACTTTTCGTAATAATAACATTATTGATTCTTGCTTTTGCGGCGTATCTTCTGCGAATCGCTTTCGTGGGAGACCCGCTGGAAGACAGAGAACAGGTAAGCAATCTGAGACTTACTCAGGATGGCTTTGACATCATGGCCAACTGGGACGAAGCTGACTGCAAAGCCTACGATATCAACGTGAACCGCGGCGGAAAGATAATGACGGTTCCAAACGTTCGGGACAACAGCTTTACTATATCAAACGTCACGCCGGGAGAACACTACAGCATAACAGTAAACGCCAGGACGAAAAAAGGGAACTTCTGCTGGCCGGCAACAGAGAGCATTGTTGCCGACAAGGCAGAGCAGTCGATTACAGTCAATCTGACTGAGTACTACGGATTCGCAAATAATGACTTCAGGCTCAAGGCCACAGCTATAGGCGACATAACCTTCAGATCCGATAACAAGGAAGTGGCGCGAGTAGACTCAGACGGAAATGTTAAAATGAAACAGCCGGGTGAGGCGAACATAATAGTCAGCGCTTCAGGCGACGACTTCTATGCCGAAGAGGAGAGAGCGATAAACGTTGTTGTTTACCCAGAGACTCTCGACGCTGTCAAGTTCGTAAAGGTTGAAACCATCAACAGCCTTAAAGCAGTAATAAGATGGAAGGAAATCGACCTGGCGTCAGCGTATTCAGTTCTCAAGAGAAATCCGTCGACGGACGAATATGAGAAGATAGCTGAACTGCCGGTGGAAACAACCTATTATGAAGTGACCCGTGAAGATTTTGATTACGTAATCAAGGGCATGGCTCAGGTCGCGGGGAGAAACATCGACGGCAGACCATCCGAGCCTGTCGAGGTCAGAGGCACGACGCAGGACGCGCCGGCTTACACCGCGGTGAAAGTTACCAAAACGTTTAACGACGAAAACATGGATCTTGTGAAGGTCATAAAGGGTCCTGAAGACGCTCAGAAACCGCAGGGAATATGCGCGACTGAGGACCGGTACATCGTCACATATGTTAATAAGGCAGGAAGCAAAGGCTACCTCGCTTCATACAAGAAGGACGGTTCCTTCGATAAGTTCGCGAACGCCGACGGAATCGGCCACGGAAATGGAATAACATACAACCCTTACACCAAACAGCTCTATGTTCCTGACATGCAGGTCAAAGAGCATTCGAAGAGGCTGAGGGTATACGATAGCGGAACCCTGGGATTCCTCAGAGTCGCCGAAGCGCCGAAACCTGTATCATGCGTTGCCTTTGACGTGACCAACAACAAGTACTACCTGGGCAAAGGCGGTACAATGTATGTGGCTGACGCCAATCTGAAGCATGAAAAAACCATGAAGAAGACGGTCAGGTGGGTAGCTTCTCAGGATGTCGGAGCGTATAACGGAGTAATTATCGTAGGCACCTGGCTGGGAGAAATGGAAAGCTATCTGGATCTGTACAGGATCTCGGACGGGGCCTATCTTGGGAGCTATTATGTTCCTGTGGGCGAAATAGAAAGCTGCATAATAGACGACGGGCATCTGGTCATGCTCATAAACGAGTACGGTCCTGAAGACAGAATATACAGGAGTAAGGATCCTGTCGTAATCCCATAGAGACAGAAGTCAGGAGGTGCGAAATGGTATTTATACACTTGGCTGAAGGATATGAAGAGGTTGAAGCACTCACGTGCGTCGATGTTCTGAGAAGAGCCGGCATCGATGCCCGCATGGTTTCCGTAACAGGGTCGCTCACGGTAAAGGGCGCTCACGGAATAGACATCGCTGCGGACTTGCTCTTTGAAGACGCGGATTACGACGAGTGCGAGATGATCGTTCTGCCCGGCGGACTTCCGGGAGCGACAAATCTGAGAGACCATCCGGGACTTACAGCCCGAATTGAAGCTTTTGCAAAGGCAGGAAAGCCTCTGGCGGCAATATGCGCCGCGCCGCTTGCCCTGGCAGCCCACGGTGCCCTGGAAGGAAAGAAGGCTACGATATACCCGGGAATGGAAAAACACCTTGCGGGAGCAAAGGCCACAGGAAAGACGGTTACCGTGGATGGGAACGTTATCACGGGAATGGGTCCGGCCCTGGCCATGGAGTTCGCTCTGGCGCTTGTTGAGTTCATCAAAGGGGCTAATGCAAAAAAAGAGGTTGCATCAGGCCTTTTATATGATAAAATTGGGAAAATATAATTGAAGGAAACAGGGAGAGGCAAAGTGGAAGACCAGCTTATTCTTGTAGACGAGCAGGACAGAGAAAAAGGATCGTGCGGTAAAATGGAAGCCCATGAAAAGGGGCTTCTTCACCGCGCGTTTTCTATATTCGTCTTCAGAAAAGCGCTTCTGGATAATCCGGACGGAACAAGGACATTCCACACCCAGCTGCTGATTCAGAAGAGGGCGGAAGGAAAGTACCACTCCGCAGGTCTTTGGGCCAACAGCTGCTGCTCGCATCCTCGCGTTGGTGAAACTCTAGAGGAAGCGACATCCAGAAGGCTGCCTCAGGAGACAGGGTATTCAGTTGAGGATCTGGAGACCGGCGATGAAGGAGCGCTTGAAGAAAAGGGCGCTTTCATCTACACAGCGGAATTCGACAACGGTCTGACCGAGCATGAGTTCGATCATGTTTTTGTCGGATGGCTGAAGAAGGACAGACTGGATAAAATGCCTTTGCCTGATCCTGAAGAAGCGTCGGAGATGAAGTTCGTCGATGTTGAAGAAATCATGACGGACGTTCTGAAGAATCCGGGCAGATACGCGGCCTGGTTCATGCCGGCGCTGCTAATCGCCACAGACGGCGAGGAATACGGTTCATTAAACAGAGAAGCATCCGAGAGGATGATCTACTAATGAAGATAGAGTTTGCTTATAGGTTTTGCATGAAAGGGAGAGAAAATGGCTAAATACTTTGACGAACCATCGAGAACTTTTAACGAATACCTGCTTGTGCCGGGATACTCATCGGCTGACTGCAGAGTTGAGAACGTATCGCTCAAAACGCCTGTTACTAAATTCAAAAAAGGCGAAGAGCCGAAGATCACAATGAACATTCCTATGACATCCGCTATCATGCAGTCCGTATCAGGTGACGAACTGGCCATAGCTCTTGCCAAGGAAGGCGGAATATCTTTCATATTCGGTTCACAGCCTATCGAAAGTCAGGCGGAAATGGTCAGAAGAGTTAAGAACCACAAGGCAGGCTTCGTCCGCAGCAACACTAATATCAGGCCGGATCAGACTCTCGCGGATCTGCTGGATCTGAAGGAACGCACCGGTCACTCGACGACGGCAGTAACAGAAGACGGTACAGCGGAAGGCAGAATGGTAGGCCTGGTCACGAGCCGTGACTACAGAGTCAGCAGGATGTCACCGGACACACTCGTTTGCGAGTTCATGACGCCCTTCGAGAAACTGGTCCATGCGAAGGAAGGCATCACGCTGAGTGAGGCTAACGACATGCTCTGGAACTACAAGCTTAACGCGCTGCCGGTAGTCGATGACAAACAGAGACTTGTCTACTTTGTATTCCGCAAGGACTACATCGCCCACAAGGAGTATCCGGACGAGCTTCTGGATGCAGATAAGAGATATGTAGTAGGCGCCGGTGTCAACACCCGCGACTTTGCAGATAGAATTCCGGCGCTTGTTGAAGCGGGAGCTGATGTGCTCTGCATAGATTCCAGTGAAGGCTATTCAGAGTGGCAGGCCGAAACGCTCAAGTTCGTCAGAGACAAGTACGGCGATGACGTTAAGATCGGCGCGGGTAATGTTGTAGACGGCGAGGGATTCAGATTCCTGGCTGACGCGGGAGCGGATTTCGTTAAGATCGGAATCGGCGGCGGCAGCATCTGCATCACACGTGAGCAGAAGGGTATCGGACGCGGACAGGCGTCAGCCGTCATTGAAGTCGCTCAGGCGAGAAATGAATACTTCAAGGAGACAGGCATATACGTTCCAATCTGCTCTGACGGCGGTATCGTATACGACTATCACATGACTCTGGCTCTGGCGATGGGCGCGGACTTCCTCATGCTGGGCCGCTACTTCTCAAGATTTGATGAGTCACCGACAAACAAGATTCAGATAAACGGAAATTACTACAAGGAGTACTGGGGCGAGGGCTCTGCCCGCGCGCGCAACTGGCAGCGCTACGATCTCGGCGGCGACGCCCGCATGAAGTTCGAGGAAGGTGTCGACTCATACGTTCCATACGCAGGCTCGCTTAGCGACAACGTACGTCAGTCACTGCTGAAGGTGAAGTCGACAATGTGCAACTGCGGTACGCTGACGATCAAAGAGCTTCAGGACAATTCAAAGCTCACTCTCGTTTCGGCGACAAGCATTGTCGAAGGCGGCGCCCACGACGTAATACTGAAGGACTCAGTAAACAGTACAATGAAGTAAGGGGGATCCGATGAGCAAATTTGACGCGAAGAAATTTCTGAACGCGCAGGACGGAGCTTACGGTTCATACAAGCAGGCTCTGGCCGAGATCAAAAACGGCAAGAAGGTCAGTCACTGGATCTGGTACATATTTCCGCAGATGGAGGGCCTGGGACACAGCAGCAACTCACAGCACTTCGCCATAAGCAGCCTAAACGAGGCCAGACAGTATCTTGCTGATGATGTGCTGCGCAAAAGGCTGATAGAGATATCCGAAGAATTGCTTAAGCAGGAGGGAAGCGCTGAGAAAATCCTTGGAAAGGTTGATGCCATGAAGGTGCGTTCAAGCATGACTCTGTTCAGAGAAGCCGATCCGGGCACGGAAATATTCGGGAAAGTGCTGGACAAGTTCTATGACGGCAAGGCTGATGAGAAGACCCTTAAGCTTGTGCGCAGGCAGCAGAGGCGCGACAAGGAAGGCTCATGGTAGGCCGGCCGCGAGAAAGGAGATTCAATCATGAAGTTCAAAATGATACATGAGAATTACAACGTCAGCGATCTTGACAAGTCCCTCGCGTTCTACGAAGAGGCGCTGGGACTGACGGAAAAGCGCAGAAAGAATGCGTCAGACGGTTCGTTTATCATCGTGTACATTGGAAACGAAGACAATGACTTCGAGATGGAACTGACATGGCTTAGGGATCACCCTCAGAAGTACGACATAGGCGAAGAAGAATTCCATCTTGCCTTCCGCACTGATGATTACGACGCGGCTCATGAACTGCACGAAAAGATGGGATGCATCTGTTTCGAAAACACGGAGATGGGGCTGTACTTCATCAAGGATCCTGACGGGTACTGGCTGGAGATAGTGCCGGAGAGATAATAAATGATAAAAAGAACGGACAGGAGCGATCCTGTCCGTTTTATATTGCCTTTGCTTAAGATTACGCGAGAGGAATCTCGACGACTTCCGCCATCTTGACCAGCGTGTGCTGGATCTGGGTGGAGATTTCCTCGACCATGCGCTGGCTGATCTCGTCGTTCTTCTCCTGCTCGAGGCTCTTGTAGAAAGCTTCCTTTACGTCAGCGCTGATGTTGTCCATGCGGGAACTGAACGCGCTCTTAGGAACGAGCTTTCTCATAGGCTTCGGGATGTCGGCGGAGAGCATCTTCTCCTGCATCTTGTCTTTGCCTAGGAACAGCACGACTATTGATGTTATTATTCCGACCATGATGCCGCTCGGGTCCGCGAAGAACGGAATGAAGCTCAGTGTAGACATCAGTATGGCCAGAAGCGCCGTTACGATGGAGTCTATCAGTATCGTCATCTCGTTGATGGCGAAGAGTTCCTTCGCGTTGACTTTTATATCTATGTCCGAAACACTCAGATAAGATCTGAGGCTCAAAGCTGTGTACGGAATGCGGTGCTTGATGCAGATAGGCACTGTGTGTTCTTCAAGCTCTTCGATCACCGGTCTCAGCCAGGAGGTAATCGGTCCCGCCAGCAGTTCCCTCGTCTCGTCCTCGCTCAGGAAGTCGGCGATGTCCTGCTGCAGAATGACGTCTGTCTCCTCAAGTCTGCTGATTTCGCCTGAACGCCACTTTTCGAATATAGGAAGGGCGACTTTAGCTACGATCGGATCGACAAGAGTATCGACCGCGTCTCTGTACAGCTGAGGAATGTGCTTGCTGACAATGTCCTCTATGGTGTTGGATTTGACGAGTTTGTCCAGGTCTTCCTTGAACTCTCTGAGATCTTCGTCTATGCGGCCGCAGTATGCAAGACCTCTGGCAACAGAAAATTCAGGATCGGTCGCTGTTATTATGACTGAATCCTTGAACACTTCGCCGCACCACTGCCGGATCGCAGGAAGCTTGCTGACGCCGCCGGTCAGGAATATGAGTTCAGGCTGTTTGCCGTCAATGCCTTTCTTTACATCCTTAAGTGATTCTACGAACACCTCACGGAAGGAGCGTCCGCCCAGCTTGCTTGTCTTCTTGTTGACCAGCTTGCCGGCGATGTCCTTATCCATCTTGAGGGTAAGCTTGACAGGAAGATTGTAGTGAAGCACGATGCTTTCAACGCACTTGTTTCTGCTCCAGTAATCCTCGTCTGAGAAGTACTTCTCCTTGAGCCTTCTTGCCGCGAATTCAGCGTATGCGCGCCACGGTTCGCTCTCCTCGAAGACGGCTTGTATCTTCTTTTTGAAAAGACCCGAGGCGGCAACTGATTCCTCCAGCAGTATCTCGTCCATGAGACCGCCGCCCAGCATTACTTCGCCTGCGGTCTGCATCTCAACTTCCTTGCCGCCCATTATGTAAGCAAAGTCAGTCGTTGATGAGCCTATGTCCACTACGAGTACAGGCTTGGACAGAATATCCACGCCGATCTGCAGATGCTTTGACTGGCAGGCGCTGACCATGGCGGCTCTGGATTCGGAGATGATCTTGACAGGCGGATAACCCGCGCTCTCGAAGATCTCCCTGTAGTGCTCGCGGGCGTTTCTGTTCCATCCCGCAGGGCAGCCGACATAGATGCTTGTTTCTTCATTCTTGATCAGGTCCCCGCTGCCGTACAGCTGGCCCAGAACTCCGGCTGCGAAGCTCTTGACGTCCGCCGCGCTGGAGCCGTCGGTGAGAAAGCGGCTTTTGAAGCGGATTCTGCGCTTGTTGACATTGTCCGCGTAGCAGGCCTTCTCGCCGATGATAAGTTCGCCTGAGTTGAGCTGAGCGTAGGCGGTGATGAAGCTCTTCTCACCGGCTACGGTTATCATCTCAGGGACTACCTGATCCTCTTTATATAATCTGGCTATGGCGCTTTCGGCGTCGCCCAGATCAAATCCAAAAAAACGATCCATGGGAATTCGTTCCTCCTTATACGCCGATAATTTATCTTGATCCCGAAGATGCAACTCCCTTGCGGAGCAGATTGCCGTTTGCGACCATTGCAGGTCTTATTGTCCCCGCGCGCTGTCCCGGCATCATGTCGAAGAAATTGGCTGTTTCAGGACCATAGTCGACCACTTCGATCTGCTGCCTGTGGAGATAGTACTTGATTGCTTCGATTTTCTCCATGGCATAGTCAGGATCGTTGCTGTATGACGCGGCGAGAAGATCTGAGAAGATGTCCAGTTCCGAATCGGAAACCTCGTGCCCGTCTATTGTGCCGGCCGTTTCACGCTCCGCCCAGCGTTCCATCGACTGAATCTCTTCGAGGCTCTGGTCAACTGAGAGAAGGGAGTTTCTGAAACTCCTGTAAATCTTCGCCGAATCGATTTGAATCTCAACGTGCTGAGTGCGCTTAGGCTGCTTTTGGCCCGGGCGTCTGGCAAGTATTCCGCCTACCACCGCTGAGGCTATACCGCCTGCGATGAATCCGATCGGCCTTAAAAGAGCCACATCGAAGTTCTTTATGCTGTCGAGGCCATCGCTGAAAAACGGCGCGATGAACGGGAACAGCCCGAGTCCGCAGAGAACCAGAGCACCTATGATGAACAGGAACACCAGCGGATTCAGCCTGCTTTTGCTCTTGGCGCTGTCTGCTGAACCGGCCTCCCAGACTTTAGTTTCGCCCGCGGAGTCGATCAGCGGCAGGGAAAACCTGATGGCCTGTGTCATGTACGCTGCAGCATCCCTTTCGCGTTCATTGCTGCACTGCTCATTGTACATCAGGAGGAGCTTGTCCAGCTCATTCTCCAGGACCCTGACGGCTTTTTCCGCTGCCTTTGAGGCCGCGAGTTCCGTAAGCAGATTCTGCTTATCTCTTTCGAGTAATTCTACAAATTTCATAACATTATAATTATACGGCATTTTTCTCAAATGCGCTACTGACGGTTAGAGAAGAATACGCTGACTATTATGATGACCGCGCCGACGACCTGGAACGGGGTGAACACTTCGTGCAGGAAGACAACGCCGGCTATAATGGAAATAACGGTTGTAAGATTCGCGAAAATCGATGCTTCGGATACAGTCACGCGCACAGTTCCGTAGTTCAGGAAGATGAACGCCGCGACTGAGGAAATAACCGCAAGGTACAGAACGGATATGATGAACTGCGGCTGCGCGAGAGCGGAGATGATCAGCTCGTCATACTGACCGCGGCACTGTACCAGCGCGAATACGGCGTAAACAAGACTTCCCAGAGCGAACATGACGTATGTCTGCTCGAGAGGGTTGTAGTTGTCGCCGGACTTTTTGCTGAAAACATAGAAGAGTGATCCGGCGGTGACTGCTCCGAGAAGGAACAGGAGCCCCAGAACAGATGACGTCATTCCCTCAGCGCCAACGGTTGTAATGCCGACGCCGACGGCGGACATGACAGCGCAGATCACCTGGCGCAGTCTGACCTTTGAGTGCATGATGAGGACGTCAAAAACAATTCCGCATATAGGGATAATGGCGATAATGGTTCCCGCAAAGGCAGCCGAAGTGAACACGATTCCGTAGCTCTCACAGAGAAAGTAGAGAATCGGCTGGAACAGAGCAAGAAGAAGTATATTGCGGAGAGGCTTGCCCCTCAGTGAAAACTGTACAGGCGGCCTTTTGCCGCCCTGTC
>JAFRCM010000015.1 GCA_017404365.1 Bacillota bacterium | reverse complement strand
TCTTCCAGAATTATGCGCGCTCTCCCCAGATCCGACGCCATTTGCGGCATTTGAGAAATCTGCCGCACAGCCTGTATAAAGCAGCCGCCGAGTACGGCGAGAGAAAGCGCTGTCACCGGTATGCTGCCTGACAGGGCGGATATCGGAATCACCGCGATGATGACCATTATCTGAATTGCCTCAGCGGTTCCCGTCAGACGAAGTGCGCTCAGCCGCCCTGCCGCGTAATCAGCCCTGACCTTGTAGTAATCTCTCTGTATGTTCTCCTCTGATCCCGCAACCTTGATCTTGTTTATGTTCCTCAGAGCGTGATACAGTCTGGTGTTCGCCCTCTCCCTGCTTATGCCCGCCTGCCTGCTGTATTTTGCCGCGGTTACATTCCCCGCGATAATCAGGCATCCGGCTATGACACACACAAGCAGGAACAGGAGGCCTGTCCCGGGATTTCTCCAAATCGCCGCGGCAAACATCACCGCGCAGACAAAGGCGCCCGAACCCATGCTGTAAGCGGAATAGACAATCTGCTTCACCATGCCGCAAATATTCATGCAAAGCGCAGCCAGCTCTGTCTTTCCGTACTTTCTGTAGGTCGCTTCATCCAGCTCAAACAGGGCGCTGAAAGCGTTTTCCTGCGCCACAGATCCTGCCGAACCCGCCGCCCTGACGATACGTCCGTTTTTCAGGACCGTCAGCAAAAGGAAAACAACAGCAAAGCAGGTAAACGCCGCTCCCGAACAGATGCACAGCGCTGCTCCGGCCGCCGCGGCCGCCGCTGAAAGAACCGCGATCCAAAGCCGTTCTCCTTTATCTGCGTTGGCGCGGGAAAAAGAAACCGCCGCGCCGATGCTTTTTATCAGGTTGTCCGCCTTGCCTGCTTCGGACTCCGGCGCAGCCGGCTCTGTCTTTTTGCCTTTGCGCATGGAGCCTGCTGCGGTCATCTGCCTGATCGTCTGCTTCTTCTCCTCCGCGGCCTTCGCGGCTTCTTCTTCCTTCTGGCTGATATCCAGATCTTCTTTTATCTTCTGCTCGTTGTACTTTTCGATAACGGAGTACTCGAAGCCCTCTTCCGCAAGCCTGTCAAGCCCCGCCCTATCCGCGAATTTCCTTATCAGGACGCTGGTCACGCCGCCTTCGATTTCAGTAAGTTCAAGTTCTTCGGACGCACGGAAGCAGAATACCCACCGTGTATGCTCTCGGTCCGTAAACTCGAATCCCGGAACCGTTTCGCCGGCCTTTGCTTCGTGTATCAGAATCCTTCTGCCGGCGCGTTCCGCTTTATACGGCACCAGAAAAACATCCATCGAGCCGGTTCTGATCTTATATGCTGCAGTGCCGCTTTCGGCCATGCAGATTTCTCCTTTTTCAAATCGTAATGACTTCATCGCAACTGTCGATTATGCTCTTCTGGTATGAGGCGATCAGGCATGTGCATCCGCGCTTCTGAATGTTCCTGATGACTCTTTCCGCTGTCTCTCTATCCAGTCCGCTCGTTACTTCGTCGAGCAGAACAATCGACGGATCAATGGCCAGCGCTCTGGCTATTTCGATGCGCTGCTTCTGGCCTCCGGAAAAATTTGACCCGTTTTCGGTTACTTCACTGTCATATCCCGCTTCTCTGTTCATGATGACATCATGTATGCACGCGTCTTTCGCGGCCCTGATGATGCTCTCCTCAGAAATCTGCGGATTCCACATGCTGATGTTATCCCGTATTGTGCCCGGAACCAGCTGAGGCTTTTGCATTGCGAAGGCTATGCTGGTGTTCAGGACTCTAAGAGGAATCTCGCTTCTCTTTTTCTTGTCAAAATAAATCTCGCCTTCCTTCGGCTCATACAATCCGGCGATCAGCTTCAGAAGGGTCGATTTCCCCGATCCTGTATTTCCGGTAATGCCCACACAGGTGCCGGCGTCGATCTTTATCGAAAAATCTCTGATAATCGGCTCCTCATCCCGTCCGTATCCAAAACACACATTGTCCATGATGATGTTGCCGCTGAGTTTTTTATAACTGTCAGGGTCCATTACGGTTTCATGCATTGCAACCATGCCCCGATCATCTCTGTTCATAAAGAAGTATTCTTTGACGTCCTCCGCCCTTGCCAGATCACGGAAGAGCCCGCGCTGGGCTGTCATGCGCAGCGCGATTCCATTGAGTGAAATGATCAGGAACAGAAGAAGAATTGCAACCGCGCCTCCGGATGTTTCACCGGCTGCCGCAATCGCCGCCAGAAACGCGCAGGCTTCTGCGATAATCACAATTCCTTCGGACAGAAGCATTCGCTTTTCAATTATCTCTTCTCCGGCTTCCCATTCCTTCTGGCAGTCCGCCTGCTCTCTACTTAAAACATCTTCGCCGGCGGTGCTTTTAATCATGTCGGTGTTGCCCATTGCGGCGAACAGCTTCGCCCCCATTCGGCTTCTGACCACCTGCTGCCTGTTGTATTCCAAAGATATTTCTCTGCACAGCAAAAGAGCTCCTGCGAATCCTGCCGCAATGCAGGCGATTCCCGCGAGGCCGCCCCTGACATCCGCAATCATCAAAGCGATCAGCGTGACAATCGCGATGACCGCGTCGGATACCATCAGAAATGCAGGGCCCGAAGCGAACCGGCTCACGCGCTCCTCTGAAGAAAGCCGTCCTGCCGTATCCATCGGAAACCGCTGTTCGAAGAATGTCATCGGCAGCGCCAGAAGAGTTTCCATGAACGCGCTTGACCGTATGACAGTGTACCGATACTGGTGTGTCGCAACTATGATGTTCCTGACAAACACGCATGCGGCAAACAGGGCGGTCAGCAGCACCACTGCGCTCAGGTTATCCGCGCTTGCCGCCGCGCAGCATGCAAAGGCAGCGCATGCGGTCAGAATCAGAACCGCCGCGCAAATCGTCTTTCTTGCTTTTGCCGCATCAAGCACCGCGTCTGTTATGTCAGCCCTGTGTCCTGCTTTTGCTTTAGGGTATGCAGCGGTTTCCTCATCCGGTGTTAATGTGATCACCACTCCGGAATAGGAATTTATGAATTCGGCCTTCGAAAGCTTACGCTCGCCGAAAGCCGGATCGTTGACGTAGACGTTTCCGCCTTTGATTCCTTCGTAAACCAGGAAATGATTCTGTTCCCAAAAAATAATACATGGCGGATTCATTCCAAACAGCTGCTCCGCTGTTCTTCTGAATCCACCGCACCGGTATCCTCTTGCTGACGCCGCCTTAACGATATTGCTCGCCTTGCACCCGTCCCTGCTCACATTGGTTTCAACTCTAAGCTGCTCAAGGGAAACTTTCTGTCCGTAAAAGGACAGAATCATGGCAAGGGAAGCCGCGCCGCATTCCGACGCCTCCATCTGCAGCACTGTCGGCGTTTTTTTATATCCCGAGTTTGACAATATCATCATCCGCACCGATTCTGAGTTTGTTAAGCGTTCTTGTCAGTATGACCCGGACATTTCCAGGCGTCATGTTCATGATCTGCGCGATTTCATTGCTGCTCATTTCGTCATAATAACGCATCAAAAGAATCTGCCTTTTGACGCTGTCGAGCTTGGCGATCTCACGGTCCAGAAACTCCCTGATTTCTTCCAGCCTGAGAGCCTGAGCAATCTCTTCCTCGACGTCCTGCTCATCCGCGACGTCAAAGCCTTCCATGTTGTCGATGGAAGCGTTTACTTTCCTGTCGCGGTAATAGTTCTTAAGAAGATTCTTGGTGATCGTGAAAATCCACGTGCTCTCAGAGCCTTTTGACGCGTCGAACTTCTGTATGTTTTTATAGCAGCGCAAAAAAACGTCTCCGGCAAGATCCTCCGCGACGTTTCTGTCACTGACCTTGCCGGTCAGATACGAAAGAACCTTGCCGTAATAGTTTGTATATATCTCTTCAAAGAGAATGTCGTAATCTTTACTTCCCGTATTTGTCATCGTAGACCTCTTTGTTCGGAGTACCGTCAGCACATTCGTGATCTATCACGTAGACGGTGTAGTCTTCGATATTGATCTTTTCTCCGGCGCTGTTTTCCTTATACTTTTCCTGGCCGAACTCAGTCCTCTGCATTCCGTAGGCGATATCATCCTCTGAATTTGCCGCAATCTCACGCGGAACCTGTCCGTTCGCGGAAGATACTACGATGGAATCATACCCTGTCGCCTCATCATACTGAATGTAGGCGGCGACAATTCCCGATTCTTCATGGATAGGATTGGCGTTGTTATTGTAGATTTTAACATTGTAATTGTACAATCCGTTGCCGTAATCATCTTCGCCAACCTTGTCCTCGCCGTACAGCTGGCCTGTTGGAACCACATAATCGTCTTCTCCGGTATATATATACGCCTCTTCAATCAGAGCGCCCTGTGGCTTTGGCCTGTGTCCGTCCATCTGCGGATTTTCGTTCTTGAACTCATCGTCGGAAATCGTGATCCTTGAGACCATCAGTCCGCTCTCCTGCGGAGCGATATATCCTTCAGCATAGAACGGAGCCTCGAGGCCATAGCTGTTGTCCATGTTCTGTACAACATTGCCTTCGTGATTTCTCACTTTGTAAGCCATGCCGGTAATTGGATAATCACTGGTGTTTCTTACGAGCATGATGATATTGTAGCTGTAGGTCGCGTCATCGTTTTTCTGCCAGCTGTTGGAGAAGTCCGTATCCCATGATACGATTTCCAGCTGCTCAGGTCCGACTACCGCGGTCTGCTGCGCATTTCCGCCGCTGTGATTCTTTATTATCATCACGCCGCATACCGCCAGAAGAATAGCCAGAATCGCGCACAGAGCAATGATCATGCCTGTACGTTTTTTCGTTCCTCCGTCCGGGCCTTTGCCTCCCCCGGCCATCTGGTTCTGATAATAGTCCGGCTCCCAAGGTTCATTGCTGCGTCCCCGGACAACATAGTCCGGTGCCGGAGCGGCGTAGCCTGGATTCGTGCCTGCGTAGCTTGGATTCGTACCGGCGTAACTCGGATTAGCACCGGCGTAACTCGGATTCGTATTCGAATAAACTGATCCCGGAGTTGAATAGCTCTGTCCGAAAGAGGCATCTGCCGGTCCGAGAATCTCTGTAACTTCTCCCTCTCCCGTTGGAGCGATGTATTCGCTCTGCCCGAAGCTGACACTCTGCTGCGAACCCGTAGGAAGAATTTCCGTCCTCTCCGTGTCGACAATAAGTTCCGTCTGTCCGGCCGCGGAAACGTGGTCATGTATGCGCTCCAGCGCGCGTCTCATCTCTGTTGCCGTAGCGTATCTGTCCTCGCTTCTGTAGGCGCATGCCTTGTTGATCACGTCCATGAGCCTGCCGTCAACGCCCTCGAGCGCAGGAAGCGGTTCTCCCGCAAACCTTCTGTTGAGCGACTTTTCCTTATCATTGTGCGTGATCTCCGCAGGAAGAGGCGGCAGGAACGGCGTCCTTGTCCCGTTGAGCATGGAGTACATGACTATGCCGAGAGAGTAGATGTCCACTGTCTGATCGTAGAGCTGTCCCTTGTAGACTTCCGGCGCCATGTAGGAATAGGTTCCTTTTCTGGAAAGCTCGCTGTTCGTCTTCTCTATTGTTCTGGCGATCCCGAAATCACCGAGCTTGTAATTGCCGCTCTTCGCGACAAATATGTTTTCGGGTTTTATATCTCTATGGATTACATTGTTCTTTTCGCACAGTTCCAGACCGCGGCAAAGATCAATCCCGAGCTTGACGACGTCCTTTACTGTCATTCCGTGTTCAGATCTGTACCTCATCAGAGGAGTCAGGAGTTCCATTCTGATCAGGACATCGTAACCGATATCATCATCATGCTTTATTACAGTGTGATCTTCGTAGCTTACGATATTGCTGTTGCCTTTCAGCTCACTCATGATCACCAATTCGCTGATGATATCTTTGACAACATTGTCGTAATACCGCTTGATGGAATCCTCCGCGGTGCCTTCCATCCTCATCCGTTCGATTTCATCATCGCTTTGCGGAATCGAAATGACCTTCAGCGCCGCGCTGTAGACTTTGCCGAATTCTTCTTTCTGTATCTCGAATACAGTTCCGAAGCTGCCCTGTCCCAAAACAGATTTTACATACCACGAATTGAAAATTGGTTCAAATTTCTTGCATTCACTAATGTTCATGTCACGTTCCTGTCTAACTTAACTGCTGAACTTCAACTCTGTATCTCCTCTGCCCGATCCCAATTATATCATTATTTTCAACGATTGACCTTTCACCGGCCGGAATTTTCGTGTCATTTACGAACACTCCGTTCGTTGAATTCAGGTCTGTAACATAATATGTTCCGTCCTCGTAGTCAAACTGAAGATGCCTGCGGCTGATGCCTCTTGCGTCCAAAGCGTAGTCCGCGTTTGCCGTTGTTCTGCCAATGACGAACGGCGTATCGGAAACCCTGATTTCTTCCTTCTCACCTTCATCGTCTTCTGAAATCATAGTCAGCGCCGGAATGATCACGACAGGATCGTCGAGCAGAATCTCTGTCTTTTCACCGTAGTCCATGAGTTCGGTCTCTGTCATGACGGTGTCGTCAAGCTTCGAATCCTCAACCGTAAATCCGAACGGATCCATTGCCGGTTCCGGTTCTGGCGTCGGTGCAAAGTCAGGCGCAGGTTCAGGTGCAAAGTCAGGCATCAGTGAGGATACTTCTTTCCCGCAGTTCGTACAGAACTTAGCTGTCTTTTTTATTCTGGCGCCGCAGTTTGTGCAGAACCTGTATTCATCGTCCGCTGCCGGCTGCTGATATGAATACTGATCGCGGACTTCCTGATCCGCCTCAGCCCTGTTCTTAAACAGGTTGGAAACGCCGTCTTTCAAAGACTCCATGGAGTTTCCAAGCTTCTCCAGCGCGTCGCCGCCTGCGTTTGCGTTATCGGCCGGTGCCGGCTGCGGTCCGCCCGGCATGCCCGGTTGCGGTGTAACACCGTTATAGTTGTACTGATTGATGACGTACGTATTGCCTTCCGGTTTACCGTCCGGTCCGATGTATTTGCTGCTTCCGAGCCCGATTACGGGATAGAAGATGACCGGCAGGAGCAGCAGTCCCACGCCGTACAACGGGTGCAGGCCGTATGCCTTTGCAGTCTTGAACGGCGTCACGATAATCATCACTATATCGATGATCGGCAGGAACAGGAGCAGGAACAGCAATCCGTTCCCCCATGAAATCTTATACAGAATGTACATGTTATAAAACGGAATCAGGGATTTCCATCCGCCTTCTCCGGCCTTCTCGAACATCTTCCAGATGCCTACTATAATAGCTGCCGTTATTAACAGTGAGAGAATCAGGTAAATGTATACCGCAGCTGTCGTTACTGTGCTCTCCATTGTGCTATCGTACATCTTTAGCCTCCTTACTTTACCATTACTACTATTGTCGTAATGTTATCTCTGCCGCCGGCTCCCAAAGCCGCGCTGATCAGATTCTTTGTTTTTTCCTCTGCGCTTTCTGAAGCGCTGTCCAGGAGTATCTGCCTTATTTCTTCCTCCGGAACCATGTCTGTGAGACCGTCACTGCATAAGAGAAAAATATCTTTTGACTTTATTCTCACTTTTCCGATATATGGGTCCAGTCTGAACTCCTCCGGAAACACTCCCAGAAACTGAGTCAGAACATGATCCTTGGCTATTTCTTCTTCATCTTTTATCAGCCCTGAGTCAATCATGCTCTGCATCCTCGTGTGATCGTGGGTCAGGCGTGTCATTTCCCCGTCCCTTATCAGATACACACGGCTGTCTCCGATGTTACAGATATTTGCGTCTTTTCCTTTAATAAAAAGCAAAGCGGCAGTGCTTCCCATTCGCTTGCCGCCGTTTTTGACGACTCTGTCGCATATGCGCCGGTTCACGGCTTCTATGTACGCCGCGAAGTTCTCTTCCAGCTGTCTGCCGTCGTATTCGTACAGTTCCTCAACCGCAAACAGAGACGCGAGTTCACCGAACTCCGCCCCGCCGACGCCGTCACACACGGCATAGGTGTATGCGTGGTGGCGCTTGTCGTCTGTATGTATAAGATTTTTATCTTCCGTATTCTCTTTGTAAAACCCGTTGATGTAGAAGTTGTCTTCGTTGTTTTTCCGAATACGGCCAACGTTTGTACCTGCCGCTGCTGTTATCTTCATGATGTCCTTCCCGTACTTGCCGCGGCCTGTCATGTCACAGGCTGCGCTGAACTATATTATACCTGTTATTACACTGCAGGGTAACCGAATGTTACAAATAAGTTTGGCTTGCAGCGGTTTTTTCTGTATAATAATTGTATGAGTGGAAAAAAGAAGCAAATTACAATCATTATAATCTTGATTCTCGCAATCGCCGCGGCAGGTTATTACGTGCTGCACGAGACAATTCCTGACCAAAACGGCACTGAAACGTCGTCCGACGCCGAAAAAGATGTATCGATCAGCAAGGGTGAAAGACCGGAGCTGTTTATTCTCCTGCCCAAGACCACGTATAAAGACATGGATGAGTTCACCGAAAAGTATAACCCGGAGGACAATAAGTACACGCTCACTTATCAGATTGTCAGCGATGAGTACAGCGATGATCCTGATGTGATAACGTCAGATGAAGTTGATCCGGCTGATTACGACGGCTTGATAATCCCAGGCGGCAAGCATGTCCATCCATCGTTTTACGGCGCGGAGGTGGAGTGCGATAAGCACGGATTTGACAAGCCTCTCGATGAACTTGAAATCAAACTGGTGAAAAAGTTTGTGGCTGCGAAAAAGCCTATCCTCGGCCTTTGCAGGGGAAGTCAGCTGGTGAATGTAGCTCTGGGCGGAACGCTGAAACAGGATGTCGGCATGGGTCATTACAATGATGCTGTTCGCGCGACTACTGTTCGTCCGGACTCCGTATTCTATTCTAAATTCGGCGACAATGTAGATACGGTCCACTACCACCATCAGGCAGTCGACGAGCTTGCCGACGATCTGACAATAACGATGGTAGATACTGAAGACGGCACAATTGAAGGGTATGTGCACGACAGCCTGCCTATCGTATGCTATCAGTTCCATCCGGACCGCATGTACGTTAAGAAAAATCCTCAGATTGTTGAAGACGGACTGTACTTCATGGATTACTTCTTCGACATGTGTTACAAGGAAAAACAACAGTCATCGAAAAACTGAGTCAAAAGAAATAACTGTATTAAAAAAGACAGAGGTCTGAAACCTCTGTCTTTTATTATCTATTAGGTTTGTCTGCTGTAGACTTTTATCAGATACCGGCTGATTATTCTTCAGTCTCTTCCGTATCACCGGTTTCCTCTTCAGCCGCGTCGTTCTCATATGAGAAGTCCTTATCCTGATCTAATACATATACCCAAGTCTTGCCAGGTGTGAACGCGAACTCGTTGCCGGCCTTGTCCTTGAAGATGGTTCTGCTGTCTACGCCGTCTCTTGACCATGTGCCCTCGATGACTTCACCCTGTGTGAAGAGGAGGCCTTCGCCGCCTGCGAACATGTCGATTGTGAGTCTTCCCTTGTGATCTGAAAGACCTGTTTCTTCATCGACCATGATGTCGCTGTGTACCTTCTGTACGAGGATGTTATCAAACTCGAGCTGCTCGCCTGTTTCTTTATCAACATACGGCTCGCCGTACCAGTATCTCAGGTACTTGCCCTTTTCAGGATCCCACTTGCATGTGCTGTTGCACCCGAGAGCCTTGACTGTGAGTGATGTCGCCTTTTCAGGTTCTGCCAGAAGCGCTTCTGCCTTCTCTACAGCCTTGACGTCTTCTTCATCCGTGCTGCCGGATTTCTCGTCGATGACTTTCTGAGCTTCAGCCTTTGCTTCTTTCTGTTCTTTTTCCCACTTTTCGGTGCGGAATGTCCATGGCTCTATAACCTGCTTCTCAGTGAACCAGTCGTGCTTCTCGCCGAATGCCTTAACATCTTCCCAGTTGGTGTAGGCGTTGTTAGGAGCCGCCTTGTCGCTGACACGGTAGAACAGCTCAGTCTGCTGCATTCCGTTTACATGGTGAACATTGTTGCTGTTCATGTAGCTTCTGGCGTTCTTGCCCCATCCGTAACCGATGTGACATGCCTTGTATTCTGTCGCAACATCTACGAAGTAATATCTCACACTTCTGATAGGTCCGAACTTATCAGGAATATCCCCATAATAGATCGCCTGCAGTCTTGTGAGTTCTCCCTCCACAGGGAACTCGTAGATGATATCTGCCTGTGTAATGTTTGACTGAGGAACTGCTCCGTAAGTGTCGTTCGGTATTGATACCTGTACAGGTCTGGCTGGAAGCGCGTCTTCTGATTCAACCTCAACGCCTGTGATAGGATTGATGATTGGTTCAGGTTCTGATGCAACCGTTTCGCCGCCGCCGCTGTCTCCGCATCCGGTCAGGGCTATAGTGCCCATTGCCATAATCATGATGAATGCTGCCGCGAAGATATACTTCAGGTTTCTCTTCTTTCCCGTTCTTTCTTTCATGGCTGCTTTTTCCTTTCGTCTCTTCTTGTGTTATAATAGCTTGCACTTGTTATTATATATTGAAAATTACAGTTTTTGCTAAATCATAACAACATTTAAGAATGAAATACGAATACTACCCAAAGGGCATCTGCCCGATGAAACTCGAATTTGATCTGGACGGCGATGTGGTTACAAACATCGTGTTTACTGGAGGCTGCAACGGCAACCTGAAGGCCATCTCAAATCTTGTGGACGGCTGGACTGTTGATGAAATCACATCCAAGCTCGCCGGCAACACCTGCGGCTTCAAGCAGACCTCATGCGCCGACCAGCTGTCAATCGCCCTCACAAAGGCAAAGAACGGAGAGCTGTAATGCTTTATATCGGTTACCATCTGTCATCTGTAAATGGTTTTCTGGCCATGGGGCTGGAGGCCATTAACGCCGGGGCGAATACCTTCGCCTTCTTTACGCGCAATCCCAGAGGAGGCAAGGCAAAGGCAATAGATCCGGACGACGCGTCCGCTCTCCGCGGTCTGCTCACCGGGAACAACTTCGGCCGGCTCGTCGCCCACGCGCCCTACACCCTGAATCCGTGCAGCGACAAACCGAACGTGCTCGAATTCGCCCGCGTTTGCATGGAGGACGATCTTAAACGCATGGAGTATCTCCCGGACAACTATTACAACTTCCATCCGGGCAGCCATGTCGGTCAGGGCACTGAAGCAGGCATCGAAATGATTACTGCCCTTCTGAACGACATACTCTCTCCGGAACAGACTACCACAGTTCTTCTTGAGACCATGTCGGGCAAAGGTTCAGAGGTTGGTGGAAAGTTCGAAGAGCTGGCGGCCATCATCGACGGCGTTGAACTCAAAGACAAAATCGGCGTCTGCATGGATTCCTGCCACATAAGCGACGCCGGCTACGACATAATCAATGATCTTGACGGTGTTCTGGATGAGTTCGACCGCGTTGTCGGACTGGACCGTCTGAAGGCTCTGCATGTCAACGACAGCAAGAACCCGCCTGGTTCACACAAGGACCGCCACGCCTGCATCGGCGAGGGAGAGCTGGGACTGGACGTCATCGGCCGCTTCATAAATCATCCGAAACTGACCGGTCTGCCATGCATCCTGGAAACACCAAATGAGTTCGAGGGATACAAAAGAGAAATACAGATGCTGCGCGAGTGGAAATAATCAGACTGAACAACCGCATGTTAAAGGGCGCCTGACCGGCGCCCTTTTGTATTGCTTTTGCTTATTGCCTTTGCATGATCTTATGCCATGATGAATCCCATGACAGCGTAAAGAATAAACGAACAAATTGCTGCGATTATGCCGTAAGGCATCTGCGTGAACGCGTGTCTGAAGTTGTCGCATCCGCAAGCCGCAGAGGTAAGTACTGTTGCGTCTGAGTAGAAGCAGATGTGCGAGCCGAATACACCGGCCGAGATGCAGGCTCCTACTGCCAGAGGCATGTCTACTCCGATGTTCATTGCCAACGGAATGATGATCGGAAGTGCGATGATGTACATTCCCCAGTTGGTGCCGGTGATGAACTCTGTGCAGGCCAGTACCAGGAAGATGATCATCGGTGCTGTTGCAGGAGTCATGACGCTTGTCGCGGACTCGATACACCACTTGGTGAATCCGATCTGCTCGTTCATGTCAGCAAATACGAATGCCATTACCATCAGCATCAGCGGCAGAATCATGTTCTGTATACCCTTGATTATGATATCCCAGAATTCGGCTGCCGACATGATGTTCTGTGCCATGTACATTATGAACATTACTACCAGTGTTGCGAGTACGCCCATCTCCATGTCCGTATCGAAGAGAATCGTGAAGCCAACGAGGCAAATGATAGGAACGAAGAAGTTGAACATGCGTGATTTTTCAGGGATGTTCATCTCTGCGTCCTCATGGTCGCTTGCCAGAATTGAAATCTTCTCTGATCCCGGAGGAGCCAGAGGACCGCCGTCCGCTACTCTCTGGTATGCCTTCTTCATGCCGAAGATCTTAGGCACTACGCCTATGATGACGAACGGAACGATCAGTGCCGCGATCCAGGCGTAGAAGTTATAAGGTATTGTTTTGACGAACATTTCGATCTCGCTCGCGTCACCCACCTGCCATCCGTTCTTGACAAGAATTCTTCCGCAGAATACGGACCATGTCGTAATCGGAACCAGAACGCAAAGAGGCGCCGCTGTTGAGTCGCAGACATATGCAAGCATCTCTCTAGGGGTTTTGTGCTTGTCTGTCAGCCCAGCCATGCAGGAACCTACTGTCATGGAGTTGAGATAGTCATCGATAAATATAACTATTCCCAGAATCCACGTCCATATCAGAGCAGGCTTTTCGGATTTTGCTCTCTTTGAAGCCCACTGTCCGAATGCGTACGCGCCGCCGGATCTCTCAATAAGAGAAATGATGCCTCCCATAAGTCCGCAGACAATGATCAGCCATGCTATGTCTTCAGACATCATCGTTGCAAGGAGCGAGTCACTGAATGCCTGTAGCGTGTTTGAGCCGCTCTCTCCTACCATTATGAATCCTACTACGGCTCCTATCGTCAGCGCTTCGATGATTCTCTTCGTTACGAAGATGTAGATGATCATCAGGAGCGCCGGAATCGTACAGAGTACGCCGAACTGTGCAGGATCGTCAGGCAGGAAGATCTTGAGTATGAATGTCGCTATGATTATTATCGCAGCGGCAAGCAGGGACTTTCTGGCGTTAAACGTCGCTATCTCTTTGGAGATAATCTCGCTTTGTTCTTTTAACGACATATGATACCTCCTTCCATAAAATAAAATGAAGCATAATGATTTCGTATAAAATTATACTTCATTCCTTTAAATTGTTCAACAAGTAGCAGGGTTGGTCCCATCGGGCTGACCGATTAGGTCTTATTTCGCTATTTTATAGGTCCAAAGACCTATGGTTTTTCCTCAAAAGACCTATTATTTCCCCTTAATCTTCGAATAGTTAGGTCTTTTCCCAGGTTTTCATAGGTCCAAAGACCTATGGACTTTCCTCAGAAGACCTAAAACTTAAAACTGGCGATTTCAGCAATAAAAACCCCGACAGGATCTATCTGTCGGGGTCAGCTTCAAACATGTCTTAGAGCCAAGTTCTGCGGGTCGCCTATTCAGCAGGCTCCTCCGCAGCTTCATCCGCAGCAGGCTCCTCCGCAGCTTCATCCGCAGCTGGCTCAGTCGCAGGCTCATCCGCAGCTGGCTCGGCCGCCGAGACCGCATCTTCTTCGTCCTGCGTTGCCTCTTCTGCCTCCTGACGCGCGCCGGCGAATTCCTCCAGCGACATCTGACCTACCACGCCGTCTGCGAAGACCGGTGGCTCTTCCGCTTCAAAGATGACGCCTTCCAGGTCTTCGATCTTCGGCAGATCCTTCAGGGATTCGAACTCGAACTGCTTAAGAAATTCATTGGTGGTGCCGTACAGGTTCGGTCTTCCGACTGACTCCGCCCGACCGACTATGGTCACCAGATTCTTGGCCGCGAGACCTTCCAGCACTCTGTCGCAGCGGATGCCTCTGACGGCTTCAATCTCACCCTTAGTTACAGGCTGCTTGTACGCCACGATTGCCAGCGTCTCAAGCGCGGACTGGGAAAGCCTTCTGCGCCTTACAGGAGTGCAGAGTCTTTCGATGTATCCCAGGTTTTCCTTTCTGGTAACGAACTGGAAACTCTTGTTGACCTCGCGTATTACAATGCCGCGGCCTTCCTGTTCGTACTCTTCCTGAAGCTCCTTGCAGGCTTCATATATTTCTTTTTTATCTACATTGAATATGTCCGCTATGTCCTTTATGGCAAGGGGCTCGCCCCACACGAACATCATCGATTCAATTGCTGATTTTATCGTCTTATTCGCCATCTGCAGCTACCTCTTCTACTGTATTTTCGGCATCAGCCGGAACCTCTTCCATCAGATGCTCCGTCGCGTATACTTCTATGTCTCCGAACAGCCTCTTCTGTTCAGCGTCCAGCCGCCGCTCCTTCATCATCTCGAGTACAGATGAAAAAGTAACGGAGATATCGTACTTGCTTCCTTTATCCTGAACAAGCTCGTTGAAATTGGCGCGCTGTCCGGTAGGAAGCTCGCTGAAGAAATTGCGGATTCCCGCGATTCTGGCTTCCGTAGTTATCCTCTGCTTCTCAGTACGGATGTGGTGGGCTCTGATCTCTTCAAGCTTCCTCTTTCTCTCGAGGAACTCCTCAAAGGCAGCCCGGAACTTCGCTTCGTCAAGTATGAGATACTCGTCCGGTTCTCCGATGAACTCAGTCAGATCCTCCTGAGGCTTCTCAAGTGACGCGGCAGCGTACTCCCTGCGTTCCTCCAGCATCTCCGAAGCGGCCTTGTACTTCTTGTACTCTGCCAGCTTCGCCACCAGCTCAGTGCGGGGATCTTCGTAGACAGTCTCCCCTTCCTCGTCTATGGCCGTCCGAGGCAAAAGCATCTTTGACTTTATCTCCAGAAGCTGGGCCGCAAGCACCATGAACTCAGAAGCCAGATTAATATCCGCTTCCTGCATCTGCTTTATGTATCCGAGATACTGAGCCGTGATCTCTGAGATCCTGATGTCATAGATGCTCATCCTGGCGTGCTCGATAAGGTACACCAGAAGATCAAAAGGCCCCTCGAATATTTTGGTCCTTACCCTGTAGCTCATCTGTATTCTTTCTCAACATACGGGCTCGTGGCAACCTTGAGCATTGCGCCGTACTCGAGCCTGAATGTTACAGTATCCCCAACCTTGTACTCACGGTCTGCTTTTGTCATGTCCATCAGCGTGTGGTCTGAAGAGCCGCCGAGAATCTCGATCGATGTATCGTCAACCCAGTTGCCGTCCGCGTCCTGCTTAACAGGAATCATGCCGTCAACCTCAGTATCCTGCTTGCCGATTCCGAGAATCGCTCTCTTTATTATTCCGCGGTCCTCGTATTCAGGCACATTTCCGAATGCGTCCTTGCCGACTTCTCCGATAGGGAGTGACGGCTTCTCCTTGAGCTCTATGATCTGCGCCTCAACAATGAGCGTATCGTGTACGGCTCCCGGAACTGTCTCGCCATATGCAGTGTCGTTTCCGAGCAGGAAGCTCTCTCCAAGTCTCAGTCCCGAAATCTTCTCCGGCAGTTCGCCCTTCCAGATCAGATAAATCGAACTGGAGTTTCCGCCCGAAACCATGTCGAGCTTTCTTCCGATCTTCTCCTCGACTCTTTCTGCAAAAGCAGCAAGCACCGAGAGATTATCGTTCTTCGGAATTATGGCGCCGTAGCACGTAAGATTTGTTCCCAGTCCGTGCAGTTCCAGATTATCCATGGCTTCCACTGCCTCGACTGTGCTGAATATTTCGTCTTCATTCTTAAAGAACATGCCCTCACGCAGGTCGCCCAGGTCGATCATGAGAACGACTTTGTGGACCTTGCCCTGACGGGCCGCCTCTTCATTCAGCGCCTTCAGCGTACTCATCTCTGAATTGAAGCTTACATCAGCGTATCTGACTACGTCCTCGATCTCGCAGAGCATAGGCAGACGGAGCAGAACGGTCAGTTTGCCCTTTGCATTAGCCTTGTCGTGGTATTTCTTAAGATTAAGGACTCTGGAGTCCGCCATGTAATCCACTTCCGGATGGTCGATTATCATGTCGCACACTCTGTCATCGGCGCAAACGCCCTTTGTGACAAGCATGAGTGAACAGCCTCCATCCTCCTTCGTGATCTTCGCGCAGGCGTCGATATTGGCCTTTAGTTTATCCATGTTTACAATCAGTTTAGGGTACATATTTTCATCTCCTGTTTCTTGAAATTAACTGCATTCATTCTATCCTTTATTATATTCCTTGTCAAAGATGAAGGGGGCCGTGCTAATATTCTGAAATAGGCAATATAATTCATCAATTTAAAGTATATATGACAAAATTGTTGTTTCATTTACATTTCAATAGGTCTATAATAACTACAGTGGCTTAATATCTATACAGATATGCCATAGAAGTTATACCGATGCTGTCAATTTAGGACAGCAAAGTAGTTTTCTAACAGTTAGGAGGTCATAATATGACTGAAAGAAACATGGCATTAGCTTTAGAAGAAGCTAAGAGAGTTGTTGGTCTGATTGAAGCAGATTCATTGACTGAAGATGAAAAAGAAACAATCATGAAAGAATCAATCGCCAACTTCAACGAGAACGTTAACCCAGGTTGGCTCGAATACAGAAAGTCTGTTTCAACAGATGCTGCATTCATTGAATGGGAAGACGAAGGCGACGTATTCAGAGATCTTCACGGAACTGAATTTATCGACTGCCTCGGCGGATTTGGTATCTTCGCTTGCGGACACGGCAACCCTGAAATCAAGAAGACTGTAATGGCACAGCTCGACAGATACTCCCTGCATTCACAGGAACTGGTTGACCCACTCAGAGGTTATCTGGCTCACCTGCTGGGACTGATCACTCCGGGCGACCTGCAGTACTGCTTCTTCACAAACGGCGGAGCTGAAGCAGTAGAAATGGCTCTGAAGCTGGCTAGACTGGCAACAGGCGGAAGATGGTACATCTCAACTGTAGGTGCTTTCCACGGCAAGTCCATGGGCGCTATCTCAATGGGCGGCAAGGGCGCTTACAGAGAAGACTACATTCCTATGGTACAGCAGGTACAGCACGTTAAGTTTGGTGATGCTGATGCAGCAAGAGTTGCGATCGAAAACCTGGAAGCTGTTGGCGAAAAGGTTGCAGGACTGATCGTAGAGCCAATTCAGGGCGAAGCTGGCGTAATGATCCCACCTGATGGCTACCTCAAGGCTCTGAGAGAGATCTGCGACGAGCACGGCGTAGCTCTGATCTTTGACGAGATTCAGGTAGGACTCGGACGTACTGGTACAATGTGGAGATGCGATCACGAAGGAGTATGCCCTGACATCATGACTTATGGTAAGGCATCATCCGGCGGACTCGTACCTATCACTGGTATCATTGCTAGACCTTGGACTTATGAGAAGTCAGGTGTTGGCACTGGCTGTGAAGGTAAGATGTTTGAGAATCCATGGATCCTCGGCTCACCAACATTCGGTGGTAACCCTCTCGCTTGCGCGGCATTTATCTCAACAATCAGATACATGCTGGAAAACGACCTGCCTGCACTTTCAGCTGCAAAGGGCAAGAAGTATCTGGATGGACTGCAGAAACTGCATGACAAGTATCCAAATGTACTGACTACATCCAGAGGCGCCGGAATGCTGATCTGCATGGAATTCCCTACTGACGAAATAGGCCATGAAGTAACAAAGGCTCTGTTCGCTAGAAACGTAATGACTGCAGGTACTCTGGTTAACGCTCAGACAGTAAGAATCGAGCCACCTCTCGTACAGGCTGACGAGACGATCGACAAGGTTCTGGTTGCATTGGACGAAGCTCTGGCAGAAGTAGGAAAAGCTTACAACCTTCTGTAATTAGAAATTCAGACTATCGGTGTAAACTCTAAAACGGAGAAGACCTCCGCTCTCACGAGCGGAGGTCTTCTTTTTAGTGTATAATATGACAAAAGCGATATTTGTTTTCTGATACTTTTTCGGAGGTGCATGAAATGAAGTTATATATTGCAGATGCTTTTACAAAGGAAGTGTTCGGGGGCAACCCGGCAGGCGTGGTAATCCTGGATCCCGGTGCGGTTTTTCCATCGGATGAGACCATGCGGAAGACAGCTGCTGAGCTCAGATATTCTGAGACGGCATTCATCAGGCCTCTGGGTGAGGCTGACGCGGACGGTGCCTACAGCGCTTTTAACGTGCGTTACTTCACTCCGGCAGTTGAGGTTGACCTGTGCGGGCACGCTACGGTTGCCAGTTTCCACTGCCTGCAGAAGGCCGGGCTTGTCAAAGCCGGTACCACCGTGCTGAACAAGACCCTGGCTGGTGATCTTGACATTGTGATCGGTGAAGATTCCATACTGATGGACATGGCCGCGCCGGAATATCTGGGAATCATAGATGACGAAGCCACGCTCAGGGAGCTGTATACGATCCTCGGTATATCTTATGAGGATAACATTCCTGTTTTAGAAGAGCAGTGCCTGGCAAACGGAGGCGACGGAAGCGGACTGAAACCGGAAATCATTTCAACGGGTCTCCCTGACATAATGCTTCCTGTCGCGTCAAGAGAAGAGCTCGCGAAGATGGCTCCTGATTTTCCTGCACTGACGGAATTCACAAGAGACCGCGACGTTCTAAGCATACATGCGTTCACGCTTGATGGTGGCGCGCACCGCGGCGGCAGCGCGAACGGCGGCCGCGACGATGTGACCGCGTACTGCAGGGACTTCGCTCCGGTCTGCGACATAGACGAAGAAGCTGCGACCGGTACAGCCAACGGCTCTCTGACATATTACCTGCAGAGAAATGAAGTGATACCGTCCGAGGCGGCATGTCTCTTTATCCAGGGCGAAGCCATGGGACGTCCGTCGGAGATACGCTCACTCGCAAATGGTGATGCCATCAAGGTAGGCGGCAGCGCCGCCATCCTCGCGGAAGGAGAAATATACTTATAATCTGTATGCGGAAAGAGAAATACATTTATAAAGAGAAATACATTTATAATCTGTATGATGTAAACAAAGGGACGGCCCGAAAGCCATCCCTTTATTCTTCTATTTAAGTTTAGCTATTACTTTTTTCTTCTTGCCCTTTTCAACGAGCATGCCGTCTTCCTTAAAGGAGTCTGCCTTTATGAGAGTCTTCGGATCAGTGATTTTCTCACCGTCGATCTTCAGTCCTCCCTGTCTGATGACATCCATGGCGTCTCTGTTGCTGCCTGTGAGTCCGAGTTTAGTAAGGAAAGCTGCCACTCCAAGTCCTCCGAGCTGGTTGCCTTCCTTGTCCGTTGACTGGAGCGCATCCGCTTCAACCTCAACTACCGGCAGATTCGCCATGTTGCCCGCACCGCCGCCAAATGCCGCGCGCGCCGCGTCCTGAGCCTTTGCTGCCTCTTCCTCGCCGTGAACAAGTTTGGTTACTTCAAACGCCAGAATTTCCTTTGCCTTGTTGATCTCCTGATCCTTTAATGACGCCAGACGCTTTACTTCATCCATAGGCAGGAACGTCAGCATCCTCAGGCACTTCTCAACATCAGCGTCACCGACATTTCTCCAGTACTGGTAGAACTCATACGGTGAAGTCTTTTCAGGTGAAAGCCAGAGAGCGCCCTTCTGGGTCTTGCCCATCTTCTTGCCTTCACTGTTGGTCAGCAGAGAGAAGGTCATGCCGTATACCTCTTTGCCGACTTTCTTTCTCGTCAGATCGACACCGCCGATGATGTTTGACCACTGGTCATTGCCGCCGAACTGGATCTTGACATCGAAATCCCTTGCCATGACCATGAAGTCATAGCTCTGCATGAGCATGTAATTGAGTTCGAACATGGTCAGTCCGCCTTCACGGTCCATTCTCTGCTTGAAGCACTCCGCTCTGAGCATAGTGTTAACATTGAACAGGGCTCCAATCTCGCGCAGGAAGTCTATGTAATTGAGCGGTCTCAGCCAGCGGGCGTTGTTGACCGCAATGGCCTTGCCAGGTTCCGGCCTTTTGTTCTCGTGTCCCGGTGTATAGACGCCTTCGTTGCCTTCGTACTTCCATTCGTCATCGAAATCCAGGAACTGATCGAAGAGCTTCTTGAACTGTTCACAGTTGTGTTCGATCGTCTCAATGTCCATGACCTGACGCATGTCCGATCTGCCGGATGGGTCGCCGACCATGCCGGTTCCGCCGCCGATGAGGACGACCGGAGTATGGCCAAACTTCTGCATGTACATCATGATGATGACCTGCATGAAGTGACCCACGTGCAGGCAGTCAGCCGTCGGGTCAAAGCCGATGTAGAACTTTACCTTCTCATTCTGCAGCAGCTCGCGGACCTTGTCCTCGTCTGTGGACTGTTCGATGAAGCCGCGCTCCTTGAGCACATCATATACGTTATCGAATTTGCTTACGTTATCCGGAATTAGATTGTAATCCATCTTCTTAGTTTCTCCTATGTGATATTGATTGTTGATATCTATTGGTGTATTGCTGGCAGTTGTTTAAAATGAGAATCAAAGCAGACCCGCGGAGCTGCCGCGGGCTGCTCTGTGTTTCACTGGGTTAGTCGCATAAACTTTTACTTGGTTCCGAAGATTCTGTCGCCTGCGTCGCCGAGACCAGGTACTATGTACGCGTTCTCGTTGAGGCATTCATCCTTGGCCGCGATGTAGATGTCTACATCAGGGTGAGCCTTCTGCAGAACTTCGATTCCTTCAGGCGCAGCGATGAGGCACATGAATGTAATGTCCTTGCCGCCTCTCTGCTTTACGAAGTCGATTGCAGCTACTGCGCTTCCGCCTGTCGCGAGCATCGGGTCAGTTACGAGAATCTTTCTCTTGTCGATGTCGTCAGGCATCTTGCAATAGTACTCATGAGGTTCGTGTGTTACAGGGTCTCTGTAGAGTCCTACATGTCCGACCTTGGCGTTCGGGATGATCTTCTGGATTCCTTCGACCATTCCAAGTCCTGCTCTAAGGATAGGAACTATGGCTACATCTTCGCCCTTCAGCATCTTGACTGTTGTCTTGCAGATCGGAGTCTCGATCTCAACATCTTCAAGTGCCAGATCTCTGGTTGACTCGAATGTCATGAGCATCGCGATTTCTTCAACCAGCTGTCTGAAATCCTTAGTGCCTGTCTCTTTCTGTCTGATAAGAGCAACCTTGTGCTGAATTAACGGATGATCGAAAACATAGATTTTTCCCATTTTTTCCTGCCTTTCTTCTCTTTGAAAAAACTGTTATATCTGAACGCCCACGGCGTTTCAGTCTGCTTTTGCGCTGCCTACATCTCGTCGAGCATGTCTGTGCGGCGCTTGTGTCTTCCGCCCTCGAATTCCGTATCGAGGAATGTCTTTACAATCTCCAGTGCGAGCTCAGGCTCCGTTGTTCTGCCGCCGAGAGCAAGCATGTTGGCGTTGTTGTGCTTTCTGGTCAGCTCCGCCATCTCTACGCTCGTGCAAAGGCCGCAGCGTATGCCCTTGACCTTATTTGCAGCTATGGATATCCCTATGCCCGTTCCGCAGCAGACGATGCCGCAGTCCGCCTTTCCCGAAGCGACTGCTTCCGCGCACGCCTTGCCGTAGATCGGATAGTCCACAGATTCTTCGCTTGTCGTTCCCAGGTCAACGATTTTCTCCCCGCGCTCTCTGAGGTATTCCTTGATTGTTTCCTTGAGAGCGAATCCGCCGTGATCGCTCGCGATTGCTATTAACATTTTTCTCTCCTGTTTTGATATCGTGTTTGTCTTATTAAACTTTTACTATGTTGTATCCTGCTGACTTGAGCATCCTGTTCATCACAGCAAACCCTACGCCGTCGCTGTCGCTAAGAGCTCCCGCCAGTATCATGTCTACGCCTTCATTGTCGAGATCCCGCAGCCTGGCGAAGAAGTCGTGCGCCGCTTCAAGAAAAGCCTTCTCCTCGAAGAGTATTACTCCCACGCTGTTGCCGATTCCCTCGTTCAGCTTCTTCAGCCTCTCGATTTCATCTTTTACTCTGCCGCGCTCACCCTCGACGATGAGCATCTCCGCCTTAGGCGCGTAGTGCTTGTACTTCATGCCCGGCGACTTTGGCTGGAAATCGCTCTCGCTTACGCCCTCGGCCGGATCCAGCTGTACATGTTCCGAAGCTTCAGTAAGGGACTTGTCATATCTGACTGTTTTCCCCAGCGCGGCTTCAATGGCCTCCGCCGTGATTATTCCCGGGCGAAGGATGGTCGGCTCATCGCCTGTGAGGTCAAGGACTGTGGATTCAATCCCGACTCTGCAGTCATCGCCCTCGATTATGGCGTCAACTCTTCCCATCATGTCGGCTATGACATCCTTGGCTCTCGTCGGACTCGGTCCGCCTGATAGGTTGGCGCTCGGAGCCGCAATCGGACACAGTGACTCGCTGATGAGGTCTCTCGCGACCTGGCTGTCAGGAAGTCTGACGGCGACTGTATCCAGTCCGCCTGTAGTCCTGTCCGGAACTTCCGGTCTTTTCTTTACTACGATCGTCAGCGGTCCCGGCCAGAAGTTGTCTATTATCTCGACTATCTCGGGCGAGAGCATCCGCGTCAGCTGACCGATGTCGCTGGCCCTTGATATGTGCACGATCATCGGATTGTCGCTCGGTCTGCCTTTTGCTTCATAAATCCTGCCGACTGCCTCGGCGTTCATGGCGTCCGCCCCGAGCCCGTAGACAGTTTCCGTTGGAAAGGCGACCAGTCCGCCGTTTCTTATGATCCTGGCGGCTTTCTGTATGTTTTCTTTTGTCGGTTTCAGTATTAATGTATTCTTCTTTTCTGTCATGGTTTGTCTATCGTACGGTTTAGAAATCCGCCATCTTTCTGGCCTGATCGTCAGTAATGAGGCCGTCTATGATTTCATCGAGATCTCCGTCGAGGAATGTGTCCAGCTTGTAGAGAGTAAGTCCGATTCGATGATCTGAAACTCTGCCCTGTGGGAAGTTGTATGTTCTGATTCTCTCGCTTCTGTCTCCCGAACCTACCTGGCTCTTTCTCTGGCCCGCGATCTCTTCCTGCTGCTTCTGCATCTCGAGATCGTAGAGTCTTGCCTTGAGGACTTTGAAGGCCTTGTCCTTGTTCTTGATCTGTGACTTCTCGTCCTGGCATGTGACCACAAGGCCCGTCGGTTCGTGAGTCAGTCTTACGGCCGAGTCCGTCGTGTTTACGCACTGGCCGCCGTTGCCCGACGCGCGGTAAACGTCGACTCTGACATCATTCGGATCCAGATCGACTTCAACGTCGTCGACTTCCGGAAGTACCGCTACAGTCGCCGCGGAAGTATGAACTCTGCCGCTCGACTCTGTCTCCGGAACACGCTGAACTCTGTGCGCGCCGCTCTCGAACTTGAGTCTTGAATAGGCGCCCTTGCCTTTTATCAGCATGACAGCTTCCTTGACGCCGCCCATGCCTGTTTCGCTAATGTCCATGAGTTCTGTCTTCCAGCGGTTACGCTCAGCGTAGCGGGTGTACATTCTGAGAAGATCCGCTCCGAAGAGAGCTGCTTCCTCACCGCCAGTACCGGCTCTTATCTCAAGAATAACGTTTTTCTCATCGTTAGGGTCTTTAGGCAAAAGCAGGACTTTCAGTTCGTCCTCAGCGCTTGCGATGGTCTCCTCGAGATCGCCGATTTCCATCTTGGCGAGCTCTCTCATTTCCTCATCGCCGTCTTCGAGCATTTCCTTTGCCTCGGCCAGATCCTGCTTGGCTTTCTTGTACTCGGTGTATTTCTTGACGATCGGCTCCATTTCGCCCATTTCCTTGATGTATTTCTGCCACTCCGGCTGGTTGTTGATTACATCGGGATCTGAGACCTTGCGGGACAATTCGTCGTATTTTTCAGTTATAAAATCCAGTTTGTCAAACATCTATTTCTCCTTGCGCTTTGACTTATTCCTAATCAAGTATTTTAACACAACAGAGACCCTAAATAAAGGGTACCGCCTTGCGATACCCTTGTTTTTTTCACTATTTCTTTTTAAAGAAGCTGTCGGCTTCTTCCCTCCATCTGACTTCTTCCTCGTCTGCCGGCTCATCGAGAACAATTCCATGAGGTACAGGCTTCGACGTCTCCGGATCAACAGACACGAAGGTGGTGAAACCCTCCGCGCGAAGCACCCCGGTTTTCTCATCGTAGAGTCCGACTCTGATGGTGATGCTGGTCCTGCCGGTTCTGACAATAAGGCCTTCGTAGTATACGATGTCACCAGGATTTACGGAGCTGTAGAAATCAAACTTATGGGTGTTCTTGTAGAGCAGCCCCTGGGGATCGCCGTATTCACAGTTTATTACGATGAAGGAATTCTCAATCATCCACTCAATACCCTGTCCGGCGTATAGATTGCCGTGATGGTTGAGATGTTCCATTCTTATCATTCGCGAGGACTTGTATCTTTTCATTTGCTTTTCTGCCTGCCTATACTGTCATGGTCATCGTGCGGGCAACTCTGAATACCTGAGGCACCGCGCCCGCTTCTGCTGCTGTTTCCGCTGGGGCTTTTGCTGCCGGACACGACGGCATCGTCATGGCCTTGGCCACTCTGAAGAACTGCGGAACCGCTCCCGGTGTCTTTGCCTCTGCGGCCGCCTCAGCCTTCACCGCCGGGCACGCCGGCATCGTCATGGTCTTGGCTGCTCTGAAGAACTGCGGAACCGCTCCCGGCGCCTTGACTTCTTCGGCCGGCGATTCCTCTTCCGCGGCATAGAAGCTTTCAGCTTCGGCAGACTCTTCATCTACTCCTGCCGCCTGCTTGTAAACCAGTTCTTCCAGCGGCTCGTTTATATACTTGATGTCCTCAAGGAATCCTTCGACTTTCTTTTCCAGTTCCTTGATTCTATAGGAGTCTCTCTTCTCCTTTTCTTCAATCTTAATGCTCAGGACTTCTCTGTTGGTATCGATATTTCTTGCGAGCGCGTCTATCTTCGCGTCTATTTCCGCTTCCTTTCTTACCGCATCCGCTGCAGCCTCTGCATCCGCCGCCGCCTTGAGATCGGCCGCAAGGCCTTCTTCCTCTTCCGGCTTCTCAACCGGCGCCGCAGCCTTTGCTCTGGCTGAACCTGATATGGCTCTTCCCAGGCCCAGGCATATAACGCCCATTCCGAGATATGGTACGAACTGGGTTATTACGTACTGAACAGAATTGGACCACATGTCCTTGAACGACGCGTCGTAGGACTGCAGATAAGCCTTAGTGTAGTTGATTGCTGTCCAGAGCATGAACAGCGAAACGATAATCAGAATGATTCCGATTATATAGAAAACTACTGTACTTGCGGGTGTTTTTTTATTATCCATTTCGCATCCTTTCATTACGCGTTTATTTCTTTGATATCATCTGGCATATTATATCACAAAACAGCGCCGAATAATCTGTCGGCTTAAGTTTTTTTGCGGTGTTTTACGGAAGATTCTAGTTCGCGAACTGGCTGTTGTAGAGCTTCGCGTAGAATCCGTCCATCGCCAACAGTTCTTCATGGTTTCCCTGCTCAACGATATCACCGTGATCGAGCACCAGAATATGATCTGCGTCCCTTATGGTCGACAGACGGTGAGCGATTATGAAGCTTGTCCTGTTCTCCATGAGGTTCGCCATTGCCTTCTGTATGATTCTCTCCGTACGTGTGTCGACAGAGCTCGTTGCCTCATCCAATATAAGTATCGGCGCGTTGGCCAGAATAGCTCTGGCGATGGTCAGCAGCTGTTTCTGTCCCGCCGAGATGTTTGTCGCTTCTTCGTTTATCTCAAGATCGTAGCCGCCCGGAAGCGTTTTGATGAAGTGATCCACCTGAGCAGCCTTTGCCGCGGCCTCGACTTCTTCATCTGTCGCGTCGGTTCTTCCGTATCTGATATTCTCCCTGATGGTGCTGCTGGACAGCCATGTTTCCTGAAGGACCATTCCGAACTTGCTTCTCAGCTCGTGCCTGCTCATGCCCTTTATATCCACGCCGTCAACAAGGATCCTGCCTCCGTCGAGCTCATAGTAACGCAAAAGCAGCTTGACGAGAGTGGTCTTGCCGGCGCCTGTAGGGCCGACTATGGCTATACGCTGCCCTGCCTTCGCTTCAAAGGAGAAGTCCTTGACTATCGGCTCTCCCGGAACGTATCCGAACTTAACATGTTCAAAGGCCACATCACCGTCTACGTCCTTGGTAAAATCGTACTTGAGCGAGTCTTTTCTGACCGCTTCCCTGACCGCGTTCTTCACGTAACTCAGCGCTGCTGCCCAGAGGCTTTCATCTCCGCGCAGAGGCTTCGCGTTCTTTGCCACGTGTGCCGTGATCGGAGTCGGGTCTATATCTGTTCCGTAGGCAGCCGCCTCCTCTTCCTCATCCAGAAGCTCGAAGATTCTCTCCGCCGCAGCCGCCGTGGATTGGAGCTGGTTCGCTATGTTTGCGACCTGTTGTACAGGCTGGTTGAAAGATCTGACATACTGTATGAACGCCTGGATCTGTCCGATGGACACCTTGCCGTTCAGCGCCAGATATCCGCCGAGGAAACAGACCATTACGTAAGCCAGATTTCCTATGACCTGCGTCAGCGGCATCATGAGGCCGGAGAGGAACTGCGACTTCCACGCCGATTCATAGAGCTTGTCGTTGTATTCGTTGAACTGTTCCTCGGAAATCTCCTCTCTGTTGAAGGCTTTGACGATATCGTGCCCTGAGAACATTTCTTCGACGTGCCCGTTAACCTTGCCCAGATACTTCTGCTGGTTTTTGAAGTGTCCCTGGGACCTGCTTACCACAAGCCTTATTACAAGCATCGACGCCGGTATGACAACCATTGCGGCCAGCGTCATGATGAGGCTTATGCGCAGCATCATTATAAGTATTCCAACCAGCGTGATTATGGCCGTTATCATCTGAGTGATGCTGGCGGTCAGCGTCTGGTTGATTGTCTCTATGTCATTGACCATGCGGCTCTGCACATCTCCGTAAGATACCCTGTCAAAGTATTTCAAAGGCAGTCTGTCCAGTTTCTCCGACATGCGTTCGCGCAGAGTGTAGATGATCTTCTGCGAGACCACTGCCATGACCCATGCCTGAATCGCTCCAAAGAGCCAGCTAAGCAGATACAGTCCCAGAAGAACGAGAATTATCATGAGCAGCGCGTGGTAATCTACACCTGTGCCCATTACTCCTTTGACTACAGTATCTGTCGCCATTCCCAGAACCGTCGGTGAAACGATGGCAAATACCGTGCTGAGCAGAGACATTAATCCCACGAGAACGAGCTGCCATTTATACGGTCTGAGATATCCGAAGAGAGTCAGGATTGTGCCTTTGAAGTCTCTCGCCTTCTCGCCGGGCATCATTCTTGCCGCGCGGCCGCCCTGCTGAGGAGGGTGCTTTCTTTCTCCCTTAATATCTGCCATCAGTTCACCTCCTTCCCTGAAACTGCCGCTCTGCCGAGTTCTTCTTCACTCAGCTGGGAAAGGGCGATTTCTTTGTATATTTCACAGTTCGCCAGGAGCTCCTCGTGAGTTCCTTTTCCTGCGATTTTTCCTTTGTCGAGAACGATGATCTGATCAGCGTCCACAATAGTGTTGATGCGCTGTGCCACGATGATAAAAGTGCATCCGCCGATGGTCTCCCTAAGCGCTTTTCTGAGGGCCTTATCCGTACTGAAGTCAAGAGCGCTGAAGCTGTCGTCAAATACGAGGACTTCCGGATTCTTTACGAGAGCCCTTGCTATGCAGAGTCTCTGCATCTGACCGCCGGAAACGTTTGTGCCGCCCTGAGCGATTTCTTCTTTGAATCCGTCCTGTTTCTCATTTATGAAGTCCATGGCCTGGGCGATTTCCGCTGCTCTGATCAGCTCCTCTTCTGTCGCGTCGTCATTTCCGTAGCGAAGGTTGCTTTCAATGGTTCCGCTGAAGAGTATTCCTTTCTGCGGCACAAGACCTATGTGGCTGCGCAGTTCCTTCTGTTTAAGATCCCGCACATCAGCTCCGCCCACGAGCACCTGTCCCTCTGTAGCGTCAAAAAATCTGGTTATGAGTTTGATGACGGTGGACTTGCCGCTTCCAGTTCCGCCGATGATTGCCGTCGTCTGAGCGGGGTGAGCCGTAAAACTGATATCATCCAGAACTTTCTCCTCTGAATCAGGATAGCTGAATGAAACATTTCTGAATTCAACCGGATAGTCCGGACCGCATGAGGCTGCCTTTGCATCCTCCGGATCCGTTATGGATATCTTCGTGTCGAGAACCTGTCCGATTCTCTTGATGGAAACCGCGGCTCTCGGCAGCATTACGAAGATCATCGTGACAAACATGAACGACATGATGACGTGCATGGCGTACTGGAGATAGGCCAGCATGTCCCCAATCAGAAGCTTGTCCGCTTCGATGAGATGGGCGCCTGCCCAGACTATGAGAAGTCCGACGCCGCTCATTATGAACGTCATGGTCGGCATCATGAAGGCCAGGCACTTGTTTACGAATATGTAGAGTCTTGTAAGGTCGATATTGGCGTCGTCAAAGCGGTCCTCTTCTTTAGCCTCCGTCATGAAAGCTCTGACTACAAGAGTTCCCGACAGCCTCTCCTTCATGATCAGGTTCACCCTGTCGAGTTTTTCCTGCATGACTCTGAATCTCGGGAAAATTGCAAAGAATGAGAATATCATGAGGCCGAGCACGCAAATGAGAGCCAGGCCTACTGTCCACGAAAGTGAAACGCTGGTCCTGAGGGCCATGATCACGGCGCCTATTCCCATGAGCGGCGCAAAGAGCATCATGCGCAGCGCCATTGTAGTCGCCTGCTGAACCATCTGAACGTCGTTTGTCGATCTGGTTATGAGCGACGCTGTCGAGAATTTGTCCTGCTCAGCAGCGCTGAACGCTGTGACCTTGCGGAAGATGCTGCTTCTGATTTTACGCGCGGTTTTCGCCGCCGTGAGCGTAGCAAAAAGGCTGCCCGTAATCGAGCAGGCCGCTGCCAGTATGGCTACCAGGATCATTATGGTCCCGACGCTCTTTATATGATTCATGTCGCCCTTGACGATGCCGTTGTTTATTATGTCCGACATGTAGTTAGGCAAAGACAGCTCGCACCAGACCTGGCCGAACAGCGCTGCCATGACTATCAGCATGAACGGTATGTATTTTTTGTAATAACTTAAGACTGTTCTCATTGATTAATCTTTATCCTTCATCGCAACGTATTTATTATAAGCACAATCACAGTCTCAGGCAACAGAAACAGGACCGGCAGATGCCGGTCCTGTTTCTGTGTTTGCTGCTTTTGCAGCAGCGAATATATTTGTTGAAAGGATTGCTTTAAGGAGTTTACGCATTCTCAAGTGTTTCTTCATTGCTGCTGTCTTTCTTTCCTACCAGAACTGCTACGCCTGTCTGGATTGCCAGGATGATGACCATCATGAGTGTCCATCTGTCTGTGAGGACCATAGGGTTAGCCATGTTCTCAGTAAGGATGAATGCTGCAATTGCTCCGATTGCCGGGATCAGGCTCGTAAGTCTGAGGGCTCCCTCGCGGTTTCTTTCTTCAAGTTCGCCAGTCTCTTCGTTTTCTTCACGTCTTGCTCTGAAGTATCTTGCCATCATGATCAGTGAGAGAAGTGCTGTTAACAGAGCGCTGATGAGGTTGATGAGTGCCCATGCTCCGGCAGGTGCCTGTGGCGTTTCGCTGTCCATGATAGTCATTGGTACTTCGTTATCTGAAATTGCTTCTGTATTTGCCGCTGCCATTGGCATGCCGCTTTCAGTGATTGTCGCGCCTGCTACTGCCGGTGATGCCTTCTTTTCTGCCGGAACTGTCTTTGCTGCTGATGCTGCCGGTTCAGCCGGTGCTTTTGTATCTGCTGCCGCTGGTACATCGAAGAGGTCCATGTAGTCCAGCAGGGAGATGTATGCTTTCTTTACAGGGTTCGGGAGCTTTTCCCAAATGTCTGCTTCTTTGATATTTTCCAGTTCGGCTTTTACATACTCTTTTTCAACAAATGTCTTATATACAGGGTTGTAAATTTCAGGTACTTCTACGATGGCTTTTGCTTCGCCCGGGTTAGTTGGCATAGTTGGCTCTACAGGAGGGTTAAAAAGCTTGTACGTTTTCAGCGGTTTCCACATGTAGTTGTATTCTACGAAGATTTCTTCCTTGTCAAATGCGTGATTCTTGCCGTCCTTGTAGGAGATCTCATGGGTGTCGCCGTGATCCCAGCCGTATTCGTTGTACTTAGCGTTGCTTCCTACGCTTGAATATGCTTCCATCCAGTAACCCATCTTGTATGATTCGCCCATGTTGTAGTAAAGAGTAGCGTATCCCTTTGCCGTTGACTCGCCAACTTTTGTCATAGGCATTACTTTGATGATATCGTTAGCGTCGATCTCAAATTCCTCGGTGTAGCTGACATTGTTGTCCAGGAAGTTGTGCTGAATGTTGACCTTGACCTTAACGCCTGACTTCTCTGCTGCCTCTGTTACAATGTAGGTGTCACTGACTTTGATTTCTTTCGCGGATGCGTTTTTCTCGACTGACTTGTTTGCCGGACCATTGTAGTCTCTTTCAATCCAGTTGTTGTACTGCTCTACAGTGTAACCGTATCTCTCCTGGATCTTCTGTGCGTTAGCGAGGTCAACGTTGTACTGTTTGAGATCTTCATTGTACTTATCCATATCAGCCTTGTACTTTTCTACTTCCGCGTTGTGTTTTTCAGCTTCTTCATTCTGCTTTTTCGCTGCTTCTGCGGCTGCCTTGGAGGCCTCTGCCTTTTCATCTTCGCTCTTGTTGTGCTGATCAACGCTTTCCTTTTCTTTCGCGTTTTCTTCATCGATTATTCTGTTAGCTTCATCTGCAGCCGCCTGTGCCTGGGCATTTCTCTCCTTGGCATCGTTTACACGCTGCTGCTCATCCGCGTTGTGCTGGTCGATTATCGCATTCTGTCTGTTTGTCTCTTCGACAGCAGCTTCATACTCTTCGTCAACTGACTTGTTGTACTGTGCGGCTGAATCGTTGTACTCTTTGACTTCCGCATTATACGCATGTACTTTGTCGTTGTCCTTGTGGCTTGATGCCCCCGGCTTTACCGGTGCTGGTGCCGGAGTGCTGACTGTCTGCTCTGTTGTTGTTGGGGCTGTTGCTTCGCCTGCCTCTCCTTCAGATGCGAACGATACATTCGTTACAGGCGCTGACATGATCATTACTGCCAAGAGCGCCGCGACTGCTTTCTTACCCCTTTTGTTTCTTACGATGTTCATTTTCATTTTCTTTTCTCCTTTCAACTTGTGCTCTGCTTTTCGCTTGAGCTTCTTTTGTTCTCTGTTGTGACCCTATTATATTTTTCTTTTCGTCACACAAACCGTCATTATTTTTCGCTTTTGCTCTGTGGTTTTACCTTATATCGCTTTGTTAAGCCGTTTGTTTATGGCCCTATTTTAGATGGCGAATCGTCATATAATCCGTCACTATTTCGGCTTTAATAAGGTGTTTTGGGGGAATTTTGGCGTTTTTTCACGAAAAATGTGCTGATAATTGTATGTTGCTTATCTTTTTACGTGAGTTTACAATTGGTTTTGGAGGAACAATCGGCATGTCTGTCAAGGATTCCGTGCTTGATGCACTTAAGAACAACAGAGAAAATTACCTTTCAGGCGAGGAGCTGTCAGGGCAGCTCGGCGTCTCGAGAGCGGCAGTCTGCAAAGCAGTAAAGGCTCTCAGAAGCGAAGGGTATGAGATAAAAGCTGTCACAAACAGGGGATATATGATGCCCTCTGATGATACTGCGATAAGCGAGGACTCGGTCAGAAACGCTCTGCCCGCTCAGCTGCGCGGAATGAATCTTTACGTCTACGATGTTATCGATTCAACCAACCTGGAGGCTCGCCGGCTTATCGCAGACGAAGGTGCAAAAGCAGCCCCGGCGGCTGTTCTTTGCCGTCAGCAAACCGCCGGGAGAGGACGGCTTGGCAGAAGCTTCTTTTCTCCAAGAGACGACGGCCTTTATCTGAGCATCGTCATTAAGCCCGACTTTGACATAAGCAGATCGAGCCTGGTAACCGTTGCCGCTGCCGCGGCGACCAGCGAGGCCATAGATGAAATCTGCGGATGCTCGACCAAAATCAAATGGGTCAACGACATATATTTAAAAGGAAAGAAGGTATGCGGAATCCTTACTGAAGCGAACACCGATTTCGAAACAGGACAGATCGATTCGCTGGTGACGGGCATTGGAATAAACACTTCAGAAAAGAGCTTCCCGCCGGAGCTTAGGGATATCGCCGGCAGCATTTCCGAGGAAGGACTTAAGGGGCACGAAAAGGCTCTTCTGGCAGCGGCTGTAATTGAGAAATTCATCCGCTATACGAAAGACCTTTCGGGGTTCATGGATTCATACCGCGACCGATCTCTTGTGACGAGTAAAAAAATAACCGTCTACACGGGTAAGTACAGAAAAGACCCGACCGTGGAACTGGGAGGGCGGGCTGCCTTTGCATTGGGCATAGACGACGCCGGCGGACTTATTGTCGAGTATGAAGACGGCACGCGCGAGACTCTCACGAGCGGAGAGGTTTCAATCAGACTGTAACCCGGCAGTATCCGACCCAATAAAAAAGACCTGCGTCTAGCAGGTCATTTTTTTGAATTCCTTTTTGCTTATTACGGCGTATGCGATCAGTGTCGCAATTCCTGTTATTATCCATGAGATCGGATAAATGTCGAGCAGCATCTCGAAGGTCCTGAAGGACTGGAATATGGTATATATCCATATGATCCGCAGCACACATGATCCGAGAACTGAGAACAGAGCAGGCAGCAGCGAGTGACCCATGCCTCTTAAACACTGTCCGCTTATCTCATATGACGCCGCAATCCACTGAAATATAAGAACGTGCCTGAATCTGAGCATGGCCCAGGGAATTACGACCGCGTCTGTCGTGAAAGCCAATACAAAGAATTCCCTTCCGAAATAGAATCCGAAATTGCAGATGAGCATAGCGACTGTGCCGAGTATCATGCAGTCCTTGAAGACCTCTTTGCATCGTTCGGCGTTGCGCGCGCCGTAGTTCTGGCTCGTGAATGTGACAGCGGCCTGGCCGAAAGCGTTCAGCACAAAGTAGCAGAAGAACTCGAAATTGACTCCGGCCGCGGAGCCTGCTATGGCGTCGGCTCCGAAGCTGTTTATCGCGGATTGTATTATTACATTCGAAAAGGAGAACACCATGCTCTGCACTCCGGCAGGGACTCCGATCTTCAGTATTCTTGAGAGGTGTTCCTTCTTGATTCTGACCCTGCGCAGGTCAAGGCGGAACGGTCCGGATTCCCGCCTCAGCAGATAGATAAGCGCTCCGCTGTTGAGCAGATTGGCGATAATCGTTGCCACCGCCACTCCCTTGACGCCCATGCCGAGAGCGATAACAAAGAACAGGCTTATGCCTACCTTAACAACACCTGAGCACAGCAGAATAAGCAGCGGCCGCTTCGTATCGCCTTTGCTTCTTAGTATTGCCGACGAGTAGATGTATATCATCATGAACGGCATGCCGGCGTAGAATATTCTGAGATAAACGGTTGAAAGATCTATGACGTTCTCAGGAGAATCCATCGCGTTCAGCATCGGTCTGCAAATGCAGATGCCGACGACGGCGATTACGATTCCGGCAATCAGAGAGAGCAGCACCGTCGTGTGCACAGCGTCGCTTATGCGGTCAGAACGTCCCTGTCCGATATAGTTGGCAATGACTACATTAGCGCCGATGGACAGGCCGATAAACAGATTGATTGTGAGGTTTATTATCGGAGCAGTGCTCCCGACAGCCGCCAGAGCATTGCTCCCCGCAAAATGTCCCAGGATCATTCCGTCTGCTGCATTAAAAAGCTGCTGCACCGTTCCGGTAGCAGCAAGCGGAAGAGCGAAGAGAAGTATCCTCTTCATTAATGATCCATGCAGCATGTCTATCTCATTTGCCATTAGTTTTCACGGTCCCTCCTGTCGGCCAGAATCAGTATAGCACTTTTTTAATCGTTCTCATAGTTCTTCACAAATGCTTCACATAAACGACTGATAACTGACATTTAAGTGTTCTATTATAACAGTGTCGAAAGACACACCTCCTCACAAAACGGATAATAATGATAATGATGACGAATGAAAAAGCCGGGGAAAGGGGCCCCGGTTTTTTCGTGTTTATAATGCGGTTTGTGTCACGTGTTTTCGCTTAGCATTCCTTGCGGAATTTGCAGTTCTTTCTCATGCAGAGATGGCACTCTCTGTTGCAGGTCGGAAGTCCTTCCTTCGTCATTTTCAGAACGTCGTCCGTTCTGATCATGCCGCGATCACGAAGGGCTCTGGCCTCTTCTTCCTTTTCCGCCTCTTCCGCTGCTTTTGCGGCTTCAATCGCCTCAGCCTCCTCTTCAGTTATGAGGCCGTAGTCCAGTTTGTAGGCGGTCATGTCGTAGCCCTGTTCCTCGCACTCGAGAATATGCCTGATCATCGCTTCGCGGTCTGCGTCCTTCTCGGCAAGCTCTGCGGCAACATCGGCCAGAATGGCCGGGCCGTCTGCTACCGCGCTCTGCTGCGAAGTGGACTTGATGCCGTACTGACTTTCTTCTGGCTTGACGAACTTGAAGCCCAGCGATTTCTCAAGCAGCTTGATGGCACCCTCTCTGTGCTTGACACTGAGCACGCCCAGCGACGCCATGATGTAATCGTTATCTACAGCAATCTTCGCGTGATGTGTAGGGAACAGTTTTGTCCCGGTCTGATCGTATTCACAGATGCGTCCCATGATTTCCTCACGGTGCGGCAGCCTCGTGAGCGCGCCGCCTGTTCCCACGATGTACTTGACCGGCGTAAGGTCCTTGCCTTCAGCAACCGTGCTGCGTCCGCTCGGACCGTATATGTATCTGATCTGGCCGGCGTGACGGTCAACTGCCTTCATGACAGCTTCCTCCGTCAGAATCTCGACCATTTTGATTTCATCTTCATTCTTCGGAATTGCTCTGTAGGTTTCCAGCGTCTTGTCCGGATCGAAGCCGGCTTCCGCTGCCTTTTCACGGAATTCCTCTTCACCGATGGATTCGATGACTTTCATTCTATTGACGTAGACGCCCAAATCGCCCTCAACTGTTCTCTTTGCCATTGGCTCCGGTGCTGTCAAAATTCTAGCGACGTTATCTGATTCTCTGCATACGGAATGGACGTCTGTTGTCGCGCCGCCAACGTCTATGACGACAACTTCGCCGATGCACTCATTCAAAAGCTTCGTCGCCTGCATGACTGCGCCAGGGGTAGGAACGATCGGACCATTGACCATGTCGCGGACGTGTTCCATTCCCGGGGCATTTGTAATGTGGTCTTCAAATGCATCCTGAATGACTTTCCTGCACGGTTCAACGTTCATGTCATCGATTTTAGGATAAACATTTTCTACATTGTAGAGTTTCTGTCCGGACTCTTCATCAAAGATGAGTTCCATCTCTTCCTGATTTTCAATATTACCTGCGTAGATGATAGGCGTCTTTAATCCGAGGCTGCGGATCTTCTCTGCATTGTCGATGGCGGTATCTCTTTCACCGTAGTCGACGCCTCCTGCGATGAGAATCAGATTTGGCTGAATCTCCTTAATCTTCGCAAGATCTGTTCTTCTGAGTTTTCCTGCCGTCACGAAGTGGATAATGCCGCCTGCTCCCAGCGCTGCCTCTTTGGCTGCTCTGGCTGTCATATCATAGACCAGCCCATGCACCGTCATCTTCAGTCCACCTGCTGCCGATGATGTGGCGAGCATCTCGTCATACTCGAGACTGTCAATTCCCTGCTTTGCGCAGAGATCATCAATCGCTCCCTGCAAGCCCACTCTGACATCACCTTCCAGCACCGAGGTCGGCGCCTGTCCCTGTGCCCAGAACTCAGGATCTTCGCTGTCAATGTTTCTGAATGCGTTTACTACGGTTGTTGTTGATCCGATTTCCGCAACTAATACGTCAACTTTCATTTCTTTTGCCTTTCTAACAGGTTCTTTGATTAAGGGCCGGGCTTTCGCCCGGCCCCAGTGTGCTTGTAAAAAAGATTAGCCTTAGATTACTTCCTGTACTTCAGGTGGCTCTTCTCCACGTCTTCTCATTGCTTCTTCACAGAGGAATGTCGCAACGTCGATTCCATGGGAGTCTCTTCCGAATCCTTCGTCAATGCCAGTCTCACGGGCTTCTTCAGGAATTACCTGTGTTCCGCCTGCTGCGATGATGACCTTGTCGCGGATACCCTTTTCGATTGCCAGCTCGTTGATTCTCTTCATGTTCTTGTAGTGAACGTTGTCATGAGAGATGATTGTTGATGCGAGTATTGCGTTCGCATTCAGCTCAACTGCTGCGTCAACCAGCTTTTCTACAGGAACTGAAGTGCCCAGATAGTTAACCTTGACGCCCCACTTCTCGATTCCGCCGTGCTTGATGTTGATGATCTCACGGAGTCCTACGGAGTGCTCGTCGTTGCCGACTGTTCCGCATACAACTACCATTGGATGCTCTTCGAACTCTTTGTAGAGAACTGCATCTGACTGGTGATGCGGCGGTGCAGGAATCTCGAGCGTTGAAGG